>NZ_JAATJL010000001.1:0-316149 GCF_011927905.1 Arthrobacter pigmenti | reverse complement strand
CCGAGGACGACGGCGAGGGACAGCAGCACCCTCAGCGCCAGGATCACGGCGTCCATTTAGAGCGGGCCCTCGGAGACGTCGAGGATCTGGGTGATTCGGACGGCGTAATCCTGGTCGACCACCACCACCTCGCCGTGGGCGATCAGCCTCCCGTTCAGCAGTACGTCGGCGGGAGCGCCTGCCGAGCGGTCAAGTTCGATGACGCCGCCCGGCTCAAGGTCCAGCACATCGCGGACCGACATGCGGGTGCGGCCGATCTCCACGGTCATCGCCATTTCGACGTTGCTGATCCGGCTGAGCCTGCCCACGGCGTTACTCGCGGCCGAGCGGCGGGTGTGGTCCTGTGCACGGACGCGAATGGCGAACCAGGCTCGGGTGGCGCCGTCGTCGTCGTTCAGTTGGAAGAGGCGGGCGTCCGGCGCGGAAAGCAGCGCGGTTGCGTCGCCGGTCTCGGCGTCGCCAAGGACACCGTCACCGAGTGCTCCGGCTGCCGCCTCCAGCGCGGGCGTGAGAACATCCGCAGCTGAGATGAGCGTCGAATCCGTTCCGGCGGCGTGGGCGAGGAAGGACGAGTCGGCGAGCGCAATCGCCATCTCGGCTGAGTGCGCGCCCACAAAGGAAACGACGACGGCGGCCGCCGCGGCTGCCGCCGGTACCTGCGCCCCGTGCGCGGGTACGGCGCGCACCGGGCGCGGAGTCGGAAGCAGTGAGGCAAGGGCGTCAGCGGCTGCGCCTTCGCGGCGGGTAGAGGCGGGTGCGGTGGTCATTCAGGCGTTCTCCTCGGTATTCACGACGACGCAGGCGAGCCGGGATCCGGAGGATCCGACGGCCGCGTGCGCCAGCCGCTGGCCATTGACGACGACGTTGAGTGGGCGGTGCTGTGGGTGCGGCAGGGAGAGCAGGTCGCCGACGGCGAGGTCGAGGACGTCGCTGGGCAGTACGCCGACAGGCGTGAGCTGCAGCGAAACGTCGACCGGAACGTTGACGAGCTGCGCTTCGAGGAGGTCCCGTGCGTTCTCGGTGGTTGCCGTCGGGTTCGCTTCGCCGAGTTGCGGGATGAGCAGGTCCGCGGGAATGGCCACGCTGGCCCGGCAGGCGCTGTCCCCCACCCGGATCTCGAACTGCGCCACGATCATGAGGTCCGCGGTGGCAGCCGCCTGCGCGAACTGGGCGTTGTACTGGACGGAGTGGAAGCCGAGTTCTGTGGTCAGCAGTGAGCCGAGCGAATAGTGGAGACCCTCAAGTGCATCATCCATGAGTTTCTGGACGAGGGCGTGCTCAATGGAGGTGAATCTGCGCTCGCCTGGGAGGGCACTTCCGTGGCCGCCGAGCATGTGGTCGATCCAGTGCAGTGCCGCCGCGGCGGGAAACTGAATGACTGCTTTCGCCTCAACCTGATCCGTTGCGCACAGCACCATGGCCGTGGTTGGCGGCAGGGAGGCAGCGTACTCGTTGTAGGACTGCATGAGCACCTGCTCCGAGGTGATCTGGCAGATGAGGCGAATCTTCGCGGTAAGCTGCGTGGCCCACTGGCGGGCGAACGTCTCGAAGGCAACCTCGAGGACGCGGGAATGTTCACGGGCGAGGGTGGTGGGGCGGCGGAAGTCGTAAACGTGGATCGGCTTCTCGGGCGCCTTGTCCAGCGCTTTTTCGGACCCTCTCTCGGGCATCGGCGTATTCACGCCCGTCCCCGCCGTTTCCGGGCGCGGTTCTGCGGGCACGCCAATAGCGGGGTGTTCCTGGACCGTCACGCAGGGCACTATCGGCAGGCGAGCGCAGTTCGTTAGGTGGTGCTGCCTTTATAAGGGCCTCATCACGACGACGACGGGTGCCGCTTGCGTCAGCCGGTCCTGAAACGCCTTACGTATCTCCGCTGCCAAGGGGTCTCGACGACGCGGGTGTTGTAGTTCTCCCGCACGAATGTGACCGCCTCGCGGGCCGGGACACCGTCCAGGACTGCGACACAGGCGAGCGCGGTTCCGGTCCTTCCTTTACCGCCTCGGCACGCGATTTCCACGCGTTCGACTGCAGCACGATTCCAGGCTTCTTCGAGGACCTGGCGTGCTCTGGTTCGATCTGCGGGTAGCCGGAAGTCGGGCCATTGGATCCAGCGGCTCTCCCACATCATTGGGTCCGGTTCCCTGTCAAGCAGGTAGACGGCGAAATCGGGGTGCGGACCGGGCGGGCTTGGTTGGCTGAGTGCACGGCCCCGGACCAGACGGCCGGAAGGCAGGCGAAGCACTCCGGGCGACGTCGGCTCCCACAAACCGTTCATGGATTCGAGATTAACGGGCGGCTGTCATTAAATCGTGTCGCCGCCGGTGGGGATGTGTGTGTTTGGGAAATGCCTCATCTGCACTCGTTGCATGCAATGCCTGCAGTGCAGCCATTCTCGGCAGACGGATAGTACTCCCTTGTGGCCTGGGCTCCCGCCGACTTATCGCGCACCGTCCCCGCCGCACGCTCTAGCCCTTTCAGGGTTGCCGTGAGACGCTCACATGCGAAGTCAAGTTGTACGAGCGCGCACAATGGGGGAACGTCATGTTGATTTCGGGAACGTGGGAAGTGCCGGTTTGGAACCACCGGTTTTCGTTGCTGATAATGCCAGTGCAGTCTGACGATGTGGAACTGCTGCCAGGGACTCCCCTGGTGAACGATGCGGGCGTCCAGATTCATACCGGGATCTACAGTGGGCCGGTAAATGCGCGGGTCGAGTTCGCGCAGTCTGCACCAGAACTGGATACCGGTTCCTGGGACGAAGTGGAAGAACTCTCGGTCACCCTCGTTCCCGGAGACGTGACCCTGGGAAGTGATTGGGATAGGGCCGTCAATCTGGGTGCCCTCGCAGCATCGAAGCCGCTGGAGTACCGTCTCCGCGTGCATACATCCGGACGTTCGCAGAATAGGGATGAGCTGGTCGAAAGCGCTACGGAAAGCTACCTGCTGCAAGGTTGGCCGGAGACCGCCCGACCCGCTTCCGCAATTAAGGGCTGCAAATCCGGCGAACTGGTGAGTATCAACGGCGAGTTGCCTCCGGGTATGAGCGTTGTGGTTGATGGCACTCCGCAGGCGCTCAATTTCTCCCCCTTCACGATGAGTGTTGCTGACGATCCAGAGCGCGGGGAAATAGTAGACCAAGGCGCGTCATACACTGTTCTACGGGCCGAGCAGGTCCCGCACGAAGTGCTGATACAGCAACAGGCGCTGTTACAGCGCCTAGCGAGGACCGATCATGACTAACCGGGGTATCTGCGGCGTGGACATCGGCGGAACCGGGTGCCGGGCCATTGCCGGAAGCATTGCACACGAACCCGGTGAACCGGTGCGGGTAGACGGCGGCGTGCGCATCGGACCCGAAGGCATCAGGATCCCGGAACTGCTCGACGTCGTCGGGCAAGCTGTGGAAGCCGCCATGCACGCGGCCGGGGTGGCGCAACTCGACGTCCTCGCCCTCGGGCTGGCGAGCGTCCAGTCGCTCATGGACGACCCGACGCCCCTTCACACCGCACTCACCGAGAAATTCAGTGTTCCGCTGACCATCGTCGCCTCGGACATCCTCACCTCACATGTCGGGGCGCTGTCGTTCGAGCAGGGTGCTGTGCTCGCAGCAGGCACCGGCACCAACGCCCTCGGAACCGACTTCGCATCCGTGTGGCGGCGCGTCGACGGTTGGGGCCATCTCCTCGGTGACACCGGCGGCGGAGCCTGGATTGGCAGGCAGGGGCTCGAGTCCGCATTCCGCAGCTTCGACGGACGGGGTGGATCCTCGCTTCTCCTCGAGGCGCTCCGGGTCAGGTTCGGCTCGCCGGAGATCCTGCTCAAGGACGTCTACACGCGGCCGGACCGGTCGAAAATCCTTGCTTCTTTCGTTCCCGACATGGCGAAACTGGCCGACGACGGCGACACCGACAGTGCGCGGATCTTCCGTGCCGCCGGACGCGAGTTGGCAACCACCGGAGCTGCCGCCGTCGGCGACGGGATACCCCCGCGACTAGCACTGGTGGGCGGGCTGTTCGACGCGACTCCGCTTCTCATGGAAGCGCTGAGAAGCGAACTGGACGCGCACCGCCCGGAGATCGAACTGGTGTCCGCGCGCGGTACGGCGCTCGACGGCGCGTTTGCGCTGGCAAGTTCAGCAGCGGCAGACCAAGGAATGGCGCTGAATCATCCGCCGTACGTGACCTCCCGCAGGCACGAGTAGCAGCAGCCTGCGCCCAGCCGTCCGCGATTCCGTGCAGGTCTGCGCCGTTCATCAGTGTGTCGTAGCGGGACACGCCGAGATTTGCGGGGCCGCGCTCGGCAGACCTGCACGGAATGGGCGTGCACCCGCCACCGGCGGGGCTTATGCCGGCAGCACGCAGGCCGGCACGGGCAGCCCGAGCGACTCGACCTGAACCGCCCGCCCGGACGGATCACACCGGAGCACGTCCAGCGTTGACGAGTACTGGTTGGCGACGATCACCAGGTCCGCGGCGTCGTCGGCGGCGGCAACCACGGCGAAGTGCCGCGGCCACTGCCCGCCGATCGGGCTCTCAGCGAGGTGGGTAAGAGACGCGCCCTCCCCCACCGCGAACACCGACAGCACATCCGGTCCGCGGGTTGCGGCATAGAGCAGGTGAGCGGTCGCCGAAGA
Source organism: Arthrobacter pigmenti (assembly GCF_011927905.1). Classification (NCBI taxonomy): domain Bacteria; kingdom Bacillati; phylum Actinomycetota; class Actinomycetes; order Micrococcales; family Micrococcaceae; genus Arthrobacter; species Arthrobacter pigmenti. The sequence goes on along the minus strand of NZ_JAATJL010000001.1, from coordinate 311,516 downwards.
GACACCGACTCCGATATGCGATGGCTGACTCGGCTTATCCTCGGAAGCCTGCGTAGTGAGCGCGGGTTGACTGGACAGGACAGCACCATCCGGAACCGAGATCACATGCAGCCGCGCATCCAGTTCTCCAACGACGACGACGGCGGCGGAGCTCACACCGCCACCCTCACCGGCACCGCCTGCCCTGCCCGGCAGCGCGACCGCATGCCGTGGCCCGGTTCCGGGCGGCAGAACCGCTGCAATCCCGTCCGCACCGGAGGACGTGAAGCGGCGGAGCTCATCGGTACCGAGGTCGCTCACCCACAGTTCCCTCTGTCCAGCGCCGGCCTCGTGGACGAAGTGCGCGTGGGGCCCCTCCTGCCGGTCCTTGTTTACGCCGGAACCCGAGTGTTCGTGCGCTTGAAACTCGCCGGTGGGGACGCCGTCGTCGAGGGAAATCTGCGTCACTACGCCGTCGCCGTAGTTGGCAACCCAGAGAGTGTGCTGCTGTGCATAGATGTGGCAGGGCGAGCTGCCGCCTGTGGGGACGGTGCGCAGGTGCGTCAGTCCGCCGTCGTCGTGCGCGAAAGCCGAGACCTCGCCCTGGGCCGTTTCGGAGACCGCATACAGCACCGGGCTGGAAGGGTGGAGCGCGAGGAAGGAGGGCGACGGCGTCGTAATGGCCAGCCGGGCGACGCTGAGTTTCCCGGTCCGCCGGTCCAGTGTGACTTGCCAGATTCCTTCACCTGAACCCGGGTCCGTGCCGTTCGCGGGGTAGGTGCCGATCCAGAGCTTCGCGGTTTCCATGGCGACCATTCTGCCCCACATCTGAGAAGCTACGGCGTTTCCCCGACAAGCTCGGGAATCAGCGCGCGCACGTTTTCGGGCTGGTTGGACAGCGCTACGATGTCTACGCGCCGGTTCAGCTGCAGCTCCTCCTCGGTCATGCCGGAGGCAAGCGGCCGCGACTCGCCGAACCCGACGGCGGCGGCCCGGTTCGGCTGCAGGCCGGACTTGCCGACCAGGTGCCTGACGACATTTACGGAACGCTCCGTGGACAGCTCCCAGTCGAGCGGTTCGGGCGATCCGTCGGGAAGTTTTGCTGTGTGGCCTTCGACGGAGACCTTGTATTCAGTAGGCGTGAGCGCAGGCCCGATGATGTCCAGCACGTCGACGGTCTGCGGTGTCAGTACCGCGCTGTCGGGCAGGAAGAACGTCTTCGAGCTGACCAATCGGACGGTGAGTCCGCGTTCGTCGATCTCGTAGCGGACGGCGTCCTGCAGGTTCTTCTCCGTAAGGCCGGCGTCGATTTTCTCCTGCAGTGCCTGCAGGTTCTCGACCTCGATCATCGCTAGATCCAGGTCGGTCAGCTCCGCGGCCGGCCCTTCCTCGTTCACGCGTTCTGGGGGAACCACGATGCCCTCAGCGGTATCCACTGCGGCCACTTCGACGGCACCGAACCCGGTCGCGAGCGAGTTGCGCAGTTGCTCGAACTTCTTCTGATCCACCGTGGACATCGCGAACAGGACAATGAACATGCACATCAGCACGGTGACCATGTCCATGTACGAGGCCATCCAGCGTTCGTCGGGATGTTCCTCGCCCTCGTCAGCAGAACGACGACGACGGCGCCCTGGCCGCGGGCTCATGCCGCTTTCGCGGCGGGCGGCTGATCCGCCTTCCCGCTCTTGGCTTTGTCTTTCGCCTTGGACTTCGAACGCGCGTGGTCCGGAACCATGGCGAGCAACCGTTCGCTGAGCAGGCGCGGCTGACTTCCGGCCTGGACGGCGAGGATACCCTCCATGAGGAGGTTCATGCGGTCGGCTTCGAGGTCGGAGAGCCGCTTGAGACGGGTGCCGATCGGCAACCAGAGGAAGTTCGCGGAGAGCAGGCCCCAGAGTGTGGCGACGAACGCCGTCGCAATCATGGGCCCGAGCGTGTCCGGGCTGGAAAGGTTCTCGAGGACGTGGGTCAGCGAGACGACGGTTCCGATAATGCCGATGGTCGGCGCGTATCCGCCCATACTCATGAAGAACTTCGAGGCTGTGCGGTCTGACTGCTGTTTGGTGTGGATTTCGTCTTCGAGGAGGGTGCGCAGTTCTTCGGAGTCGGTGCCGTCAGCAACGTTCTGCAGGGCATTGCGCAGGAACGGGTCCTTGACGTTAGTGGCTTCCTGCTCCAGGGCGAGAAGGCCTTCGCTGCGGGCCTTCTCTGCGAACCCGACCACGCTGTCGATGACCTGCTGCGGTGGGGTTGGCTTGCCGATGAACGCGCGGGGCAGGGCCTTCACCGCGATGATGAAGTCCTTCAGTGTTCCACCCGCTATTCCGACGGCGATTGTCGCGCCGAACACCAGGACCATGGGAGCCGGCAACAGGATGGCCTCGACGTGCGCGCCCTCGAGTTTGATCATCGCGAAAAGCGCCCCGAACGCTACAACGAGGCCGATGATTGTGGCCGGATCCATCTACTGCCTCCCGGGCCGCAGCGGGACGGCGGCCGTCGTCGTCGTCGTTCCTGGTCCCGGCACGAGACCGAGTGCGCGCGGGGTTTCAGTGCCCGTGGGGAGGTCGCGGGCGAGTCGGATGATTTCCGCGCGGTAGGACGCGATCATCCCGATGACCTGCTCCATTGATTCCCGCACCACGAACTGGGCTCCGTCCACCAGTACCAGCGTGGTGTCCGGGCTGGCGTGGATCCTCTCGATGAGGTCGGGGTTCACCGCGAACTGGCTGTCATTGAGCCGGGTGACAACGATCATGGGCACGTCCTGGGCAGTTTGGATAAGGCCCCTGATGGCCTCACCCTTTACTGTCGGACGGCAGCGCCTTTTTGTAAGCGTTGGAGGATTTGTTCGGGCAAGGATTGTCGGGTGTCCGGTGGTGCAGCCCCGGTAGCGTGATTGATATGCAGGAATGGAACCGGGCGATTGAGCTCATCGAAGCGGATCTGACGACGACGATCGACGTCTGCGCGCTGGCGCGGGTTGCCCTCACTTCGGAATATCACTTCCGGCGCATGTTTGCTTCGCTGGCCGGCATGCCCCTGTCGGAATACATACGACGACGGCGGCTCACGGCGGCGACCGCTGAGATTCTTGCCGGTGACCCGGTATTGGATGTGGCCATTCGCTACGGGTATGGGTCCGCTGAGGCTTTCGCCCGGGCGTTCAAGACTATGCACGGGCTGACGCCGTCCGAGGCGCGGAGCCCTGGAGCCGTACTGCATTCCCAGCCCCAGTTGAGATTTCATCTTCGAGTTGAAGGGAGAAGCAATATGAAACACCGCATCGTCGACAAGGAAGCCTTCCGGCTGATCGGAGTTCGGACGCGTGTAGGGCTCGTATACGAGGGGCCAAACCCGGATATTGAGGCATTCGAGCGGAGCCTTGACCCTTCGGTTCGGTTGCGGCTGGCGGAGCTATCGGATGTTGACCCGGCCGGATCCCTCGCTGTGACGGACAACATAGAGGAACCGGGTACAGAGGGCAGCGTGTTGGATTACTGGCGGGCTGTCGCGAGTTCACAACCGGCGCCGGACGGATTCGAGTCGCAGGAGGTTCCGGCCGGTATGTGGGTGGTGTTCGAGGCCGAAGGGAAGTTCCCGGAAGCCCTTCAGCATCTCTGGGCCAACGCCGCCACCGAGTGGTTCCCGGCCAACCCCTACCGGTGGGCGCCCGGGCCGCAGCTGCTGAGCGTGCAACCAGAGCCCGACGGCGCGAGCGGCCGCGGGCAGTTGTGGTTGCCGATTGAGGCGGCTTAGTTCCTCCGGCGGGTAGCCTCGTGCCGACACGAAGCGCTCAAGTCCCAACAAGGAATCGGCGGGTGGCGCGGTGGGGATCGCTTCCGACCAGGACCGAAATAATTTCCACTTGAGCTTCCTTCTGCTTAGACCCCTCCAGGGGGCAAGCTAGGGGCATGCCACATTCATTGAGTGGGCGGTACCCACACCCGTTCCAGATTTGGATAGGAATCATCGTGGGGGTTTGCGTGGTCATCCCACCTCTATTGCGGCTGGAGGAGGAGGGATGGACGAGGATCAACATATTTTTCGTTGTCGTAGGTTCAGGGATAACAGCAGTATGGGTTGTACTTGCCGTGATGCGAGTGCGTGTGAGTCGGCATGAGACCAAGACGAGCATTACTGGATCTGCATCCGATGGGATTAGTCCTTCGGAATGACGGCACGATCACTCATCCCAGCCAACTACTGCCGACAGGCACGGTGGGGGATCCCTCAACGTTCGTTTTCGAGATTGAGCATCTGATTCGACAGTCTGCCTGCCGCCTCGCTCCCGCTTCGCCAAGAGCCACAACGGGAAAGTAATCAGGATAGCGGAAGAGCGGAAGCAGCCCAACGACTCCAACGTGCAGTTAGCGTGAGTAGTACGCCGATGAGGGGAGCAAGATGACGCCGACACTACCCACAATCTTGAAGCGTCGTACCTGCGGTCCCTCGGTCTTCACCATAGGCAAAAATGTAGACCCTGACCTAAAAGCAGGGGAAGCCTCGGGCGCCGAACCCTCAGGAGGCATGGCAACAAATTGGTGGTCTTCGACCCCAAGCCCATCCGCAAACGGATGCATGGGTTCGGAGTATGCGCAGGTGATTCGGCCCTGCCCGAGCGCGGCCAGCACCGCACCGGACGCCATGCGACGATGAGGCCCGTTGTTGAGGGACGAACCCCCTTGCTGAACAATGGTCGAATGACATTCTCCGACCACGACGCGTACATCGCTGCGGCTCCGCAACGGTTCTGCCCACTGCTGGCCACGTTGCGTGCCCAGCTCGCGCGCACCCTGCCAGACGCGGAGGAAGTCATTCAATACAACATGCCGGGGTTCAGGATCGGGCGATCAATCGTCGCCAGTTACGCCGCCTTCAGCAAGCAATGCGGCCTTTACCTCTCCCCCGGAGCCATTACCGCTCATACCAATGAGATCGCCGCCGCCGGGCTGAATGCCACCAAGACTGGCATCACATTTCCGGCGAGCAATCCCATCCCCGCCGACCTCGTCGAGAGGCTGGCGCTGACATCGCGGAAGGACCTCGGGCTGTAACCCGGGATTGCCATGCCAAAACGTAGTGTCGCCCGGGATCGCCCTTTGACGATCCCTCAGCGGGAATCAGTCATCGCTGCGGAAGCGTGCCTTGCGCTCGTCCTGCTGCGCTTTTCGGTTGATGGGGAGTACTGTGCCTGCCCCTATAGCCCCCCTTTCCCATAATGCAGAACGCCAACCCATCCGAGGAGCTGGTAGACGAAGAAGCATCACTACTAGAAAGAGGACCCAGAACCCGCACTTGCTGCCTTGCTCATGCCTCATCCTAAGGACCACGGGTAGTCCAGAAAGTGACGCCGTCTCCAAGCACGTTTGCGGATCCTCCTGGAACAGCGGTAGCGGACGTGGACGGTTCGAAAAGCGGCTGAAGAAGTCGCCCAGTCAAGTTGGTGTTCTCGTTCGTGCTGCGCTGCCAAGGACTGCGTCTGTCGCAGAAGTAGATGCAGGCCCAGTTCGGCCGTGAGCTCCTGATGCTCGGCCAGTTCCCTGCCTCGACCTCAGGTCAGCGACAGGCGTTGTTCGAGCGGCAGCTCGCCGAAGCTTGAGGGTAGGTTCACCAGGCGAACGTACCTGGCCTTCCGATCAACGAGCGTTGCGTCAGCTGAAGGGCGAGAACCCATCACAAGGTCACCTTCCAAATGACCGATCTCGGTTTGATCTTCGATATGGGTTGGCCGGTGGTGGATGGACACCATGTTCTTCAAACTCCCGCGCTTACTCGCTCGTGGGGCCCTTGGCACTCGCATCGTTCGCTTCGACCGCAGATGCCATGCTTCCGGCGGTGCCGAGAGAGCTCGCCGAGTAGGCTGCCCATAACCACCCGAAGTCCCGGCCGAGCCGCGTGCTGTTCATTCCGACCACGCTATGGCTAACGCGTGACCCCGCAACGGAAGCGGGTGTTTCGAGCGCGCCTCGGGGTGGTCGCGCTTCCTGTTGTGTGAGGACGTTAACGGTCGGAGCGCCTCTGGGCGGACCTTCGGATTGCTCACCATTCGGGTGTTCGCTGTGGGCATAATCTGGTCGCTCTTATCGGGCCGATTTCTGTCAGTGGCAGGTGATGGACTGAAGTCATGAACGGATCAGCGACAGCAGAAGCCGGTTCCCCTGCCGGGGAAGCAAGTGGGACTACCTGCGCATGCCCGCGCGATGCCGCTTGTGATGGTCTGTCCTGCCTCGGTCCGCGGTTTGATGAGAACAGGTTCGATTCAGGCCGTTCTGCGGATTTCGAGGGCGGTTCCTCGGCTGAGGATGAGCGCGAACGTGTGGAGGCCGCTGGTCCGAAGGCGTTGGTCGCGATGCTCACGGATGAGAATCCGTGGTTGCAGGGCCTACCGGACGCACTGGACCTGATACGGGCTGCTGACCGGCTCACCTCGTGGGCTGCCGCGCAGTCAGCGGCATTGCTTGCCCAGGTGTTCCATCAGATGCACGGGGACGAGGTCTTCCGGACCGGGTTGGACCGCCCCGGGACGGGCTTCACGTTAGCCGCCCAGGAGATCGCACCCTTGTTGCGGGTACCGGGCCGGACGGCGCAGCAGATGCTCAGTGAAGCGCTCACCCTGTGTGAGGATCTACCGGCCACCTGGGAAGCCCTCGAATCCGGGACTCTCAGCCCCGTCCAAGCCCAGGTGATCGTGCAGGAATCCGGGTCCATCCCAACCGAGGCGATGCCAGGGTACGAGGAGGAAGTCCTGGACACCGCCACCGGATTGACCCGTCCCAAACTGGCACAACGGTGCCGACGGTTACGTGAGGAACTGCATCCGGAATCGATCATCGAACGCCGCAAACGGGCCGTGAAAGACCGGGACGTCGCCATCCAGCCCGAGCAGGACGGTATGGCCTGGCTCGGCGCGTACCTGCCCGCGGAACAAGCGCACGGGATTTTCAACCGGGTCAACGCCGCAGCCCGCTCCCTGCAAAGCCCGGAGGAACCCCGCACCCTCAACCAACTCCGTGCGGACGTCTTCACCGACGTCCTCACCCACACCTGCACCGGGGACCCGAAGAACGGCACCGGCCACCGCGGCATCAACGCGAACGTATACATCACCGTCCCCGTCATGACCCTCCTCGGACACCGCAAACCCAACTGGCAGAACGCCACCGACAGCGGTGTCGGAGGATCGAGCACAGGAACTGGCGACAACGACCCAGATCCCGTCAGCGTAGGAGCAGGAAACCTCGATACCGTTGGCGACCACCGCCGCGGCGTCCATGCGAATGGTTCCAGTTGGGACGCTGCGGATCCGGTTAAGAATGGTTCGAACGGTTCAGACGCGTCCGGTACTGGTCCGGGTGCTGATTTCGGCCCTGACTTGAACGGCCCGTACTCGAACTGTGCTGTTCCCGGTGCCGGTATGCGTGCCGGCGCCCCTGACCTGGACGGGTGCGCGAATGGCCTGCTGGACGGTTACGGGCCCATCGACCCGGAAACCGCCCGCAACCTCGCAGCCCACGCACCCAGCTTCACCAGAATCCTCGTCCACCCCGAAACCGGTGCCGTCCTCAGCGTCGGCCGGGACAGATACCGCCCACCCAAACACCTCCAGGACTGGGTACGGATCACCCACCCAACCTGCATCCACCCCGGCTGCAACCGATCCGCCTGGACCTCAGAAATCGACCACACCACCCCCTGGGCCCACGGCGGCAACACCGAACTCAGCAACCTCGCGCCCCGATGCAAACTCCACCACACACTCAAAACCGAAGGCATCTGGGCAGACACCCAAACAACCCCATCCGGAGCAATGCACATCACCTCACTCGCCGGCAAAACCTACACCACCCTCCCCGAACCACCACCACCCTTCTAGAGAACGAGTAGCCAGGCTGGGGCCAAATGGGACGAGAAGCGTCTTCAGTAATGCGCTTCGTCCTGTCTCAATGCCCCGCCGATACGGACAAGGGGCTAGGTGAGCGTTGAGTCATGTTCACGCTCCGTGCAACTGGCAGACCTTCACCCGTTGACCACCGGCACCGCGTCAACACCTGCCAGCTGATCAGGTGGTTATCACCGGGCGCTGACCAGTTGTGATGATCCGACTGCCGCGTCCCGCCTGGAACACGACAGGCACATGCTCGCGATCAGCTAGTGAAGGTCCGGGCCGGCGTCGTCGTCCTCGTCTGGGGCGCCCAACGCCTGCAGCCGCTTGTCCCAGTACTTCATCACCAGCGCGGCTGACACCAGCGCCGCAGAGAACGGCAGCAAGGCAACGCTGCCAATCGCGGACAGCCTCGTCAGAAAGAAGAAGAACCCGTTCGACGCTTGGAAGGAGACGGCACCATATTGGAGGAGCAGATAGTCACCGACGAGCAGGACGAGAAGCCCTAAAACTCCCAACGCAATTCCGACGGTCAACGTCCGTTTGTGGAGCCGTGCGGCGTCGTTCACGAAATTTCCCCTATTTCTACTCATACCCACGCGTCAGTACGACAAGCGTCAGACCCGCGCTGGCTCCGTCGACTTCCTAGTCTTCTCAAACATCGAACCAGTGAGCGCGAACAACAGCGGAACAGTCAACATCACCGGTCCCTGTCCTTCGACACCACTGGTCCAGTCCGTGGCCACTGACCAGTCCGTGGCCGCCGCAACGATTCCCACGATAGAGCCGATAGCGAAAAACCAGATGCCCTCCATCAACCGTGCCGGCCCGAGGCCCACTCTGCGAGCAACGACAGCGCCGCAGCCTACGACCGTCGCTATCGCCCACCAGAGCAGGAACAGGTCAGCAAGCTCCTCGGAACGGGCAAATCCCTCCCGGCCTCGGTTGAGGGAATACAGCGACGCAACCATAACGACGACAAGAGCCAAAAACGCCGCATTCAATGCCTTGCGTCCAGAACTTAGCCTCTGATGCGTCATCATTTACTCCGATTCCCCGCAATTGGGCCGATGCTGACGCCCCCATTCGTCCCGGCGCACAAGCAATCGACGGCTTAAGTTCCTTCAGCCTTACGTCTGCGGCTCACTTCGTCAGCCCTGGAGAGCCCCCAACGCCCGAACGTTACTGAACGGTAATGCCGTAGACGGCGTAGCTAGCGCTTCAGGTTCGACAGCTCCTGCAGCACCTCATCCGACGTCGTGATGATGCGCGCATTCGCCTGGAAGCCGCGCTGCGCCACGATCAGATTGGTGAACTCCTGCGACAGATCAACATTGGACATCTCAAGCATCCCGCCCGCCAGCGATCCCAGACCGTCTTCGCCCGCGGCGCCTACCGCGGCATCGCCGGAGTTTTCAGTTACCCGGTACGAGGACGATCCTGCCTTCTCCAGACCCGCGGGGTTCACGAAGCCAGCCAGTGCAATCTGGCCCAACGGCTGCCTGCCGCCGTTGCTGAAGGAACCGATCAGCGTCCCATCCTCGGACAGGCTGAAGGACTCCAGCGTCCCCGCGGGCCGACCGTTCTGCGACTCGATCGACACTGTGGACAGCTCGGCGTACCCGGTGAGCGCACTCAGGTCGACGCCGATACCGCCAAGTGCCAGGGTCCCTCCACCGGTCAGGTTGCCGCTCGCGTCGAAGGTGATCGCCCCGGTGCCGGTGGCACCGCCGCCGTCGTTACCCGCTACATCCCAACCCGCCGCGGTCTTCGTGAAGGTGAGCGCCAGGGTGCGTGGATCGCCGCCGCCGTCGTACACCTCAATGTCCTGCACCAGGGAAGTTCCAACGGCCGCGTCGGAGGGCAGATTGCCCGTCACGACTGCAGCGTTGGTGGCCGCCGCAGGCGAGACAGCATCGCGCGGCACCGTGATGTCGCCGACGGCGGCACCCGGGTTGATCTGCCCGTTCACCGCCGACCGGCCCTGCACAATGCCACCGTCCGGGGAAACGAGGCGACCATCGGCGTCGAACTCGAAAGCACCTGCACGGGTGTAGAGCGTCTCGTTGCCGGAGCGGGTGATGAAAAAGCCGTCGCCTGCAACCATCATGTCCGTGGCCCGGCCGGTGGCCTGCGCCGAACCCTGCGCGAAGTTGGTCGAGATCCCGGCAACCTGCACACCGAGACCAACCTGCGCCGGGTTGGTGCCGCCAACAGCTGCCTGCGGCCCGCCCGCCCCCTGCGTCAGCTGGGAAAGGGTGTCCTGGAACTGTGTGGAGGATGACTTGAAGCCCGCGGTGTTCACATTGGCGATGTTGTTGCCGGTGACATCGAGCATGGTCTGGTGCGAACGGAGACCGGAGATTCCGGAGTACAGAGAGCGAAGCATGAGGAACGCCTTTCGGAGCGAGGTTAGACGAGAGTTTGAGGTTCGACGGGAAGCGTGTCGCCAACGATTCCGGCAATGGCATCGAGCGCTATCGCCTCACCGTCGACGGTCACGATCGGGACAGGCCCGGCGTAGGAGACGGCGGTCGCGGTGCCGGTGAGGGTCTCGCCGCCGTCGTCGAGGTAGCTGACCTCACGGTCAATCAGGTCCGCGGCAGCCGAACGCATACCGAGGAAAAACCCCTCCTCAGTGAGGGAGGCGACCTCGTTCATCTTCTCCATCATCGCCAGCTGGGTGGTCTGGGCGATCATGGCATTGGTGTCCATGGGCGAACTCGGGTCCTGGTTCCGCAGCTGGCTGACCAGCAGCGACATGAACACCTCGCCGTCCATCGACTGCTTCGGCGAACGCTCCGCGGCCCCGGGTTGAAAGCTGGGAGGAGCGGCGCTGACGGGATCAACGGGCATGGGAGTTTCCTTTCGTCAGGCCAACAGGTCGATGGTTGAGGTCGAGTGCCACGTTCGCACCGTCCGTTCTGGTTGGGGTTCGTCGGGCTGTGCAGGACTGGCCGGCTGGTGGCGGAGGTCGAAGTCGCGGCGTTCACGGCCGCCGTCGGCGCCGTCTGATCCGGTGTCGGTGTCCGCATTCTGCGACGAAACGTCCACGGTCGCGGAAGCAGCACCCCCGAATTCCCGTCGCAGTTCGGGCAAGACGGCCTTGAGCGCTTCACGCCCGGCCTCGTTCGGGGCGAACAGTTCCACGCGCATTCCGTCATGCGTCACGAACGCTTTCACCGTGACCGGACCAAGGTTCTCCGGCGCCACCTGGACTGTGATCGCGTATTCCCCCGGCGCGACCTGGGCGAGCGAGAATGCAGGCTTCAGGATCTGCCCGGCCAGGGACGGGTACGACGACGGCGCCGCCCCCTGCGCGGGTCGCGCACCTTCCGCCGGCGTGGGCGCGGCCTCGGAAGACACCTTCGCGATGAGCGCTGCGACCTGAGGACCGGCCGGCTTTACCTCCACGTGAGCAGGCGCGGCGCTAGCGGGGTTCGGCGGTACGTGTGCTTCTGCCGGTCCCGCGGTCGTACTCGCTGGAGGCGCGACCTGTTGGTCGGTTGGGTTCAGAGCTCCGCCCGGCGAACCCTGAGCTGAAGCCGCTGAACTGGAGGATGCTGGCGACGCCGCGGACACGGCCGGAGTGCTGGACAAGGAACCGGTACCCGTTGCGGCAGCAGTAGCGGCAGCACCGGTACCGGCGCCGGTGCCTAACGCGCCGTTACCGGTCGCGTTGGCTGGCAGGCGGCGACCGGAAGCGGGGACGCCGTTACCGGTCGCGGTCGCCTTGGCTGGCAGGCGGCCGGACGCCGTTCCAGTGTTGGACACATTGTTGGATGTGGACGGGATGCCCACAGCACCCGCGCTGCCGGGCGGCGCGCTTCCGGATGCAATAGCGGTACCGGACACAGACTCGGTGCCGGACGCCGGTTTGGTGCCAGACGCTGCCGCACCCGACGAAGACTGGTCAAGCGCAGCAAGCTCGCTGGCCGCAGGCGAAGTGCCGGGTGGTGTTGGCGCACCGGCGGGTCCGACCGCAGAAGTTCCGTTCGTGAACCTACCCTGCTGCACTACCTGAGCACCGGAGGACGCACGGTTCACAGCGCCCGACCCCGCTGCGCTGGCCTGAAGCGGGTGAGAACCATCAGCGTCCGAAGTCGCGGCGCTCCCGGTCGGCGCCGCAGCCCCGGGCTGGGCACCCGTAAGAGCTCCGTCGGCACCGAGCGCGTTGCGACCGTTGGAAGCCGCCGCCCCTGCCGAATCATCCGACCCAGCCGAACCAGACGTCGAAACCGCACCCGGCGCATGAGCATCGGAACGGTCCCGCGCGGATTCCAACGAAGTACCCACCTCGGAGTGCATCGAAGCGCCGGCCGGCGCTGCGTCGTCCGCCTTACCGGCAGCACGGCGCGCAGCAGCATCCGCCTCATCACGGTTCCCAGCTGATGAGGCGGGTTCGCGCTCGGGGCGGATGCCGCCGTCGTCGTGCAGGTGGTCACGCTGCCCAACGTGCGCCGCAAACGTTTCCCCGAAAGTGTCCCCGAGCGTGCCCGGCTTCGTAGCAGCGAGAACCGGCGTCTTGGCAAGCGAACCGGCTACCGGCGCCGACATCATGGCGTGCCGCCAGTGACGAGTGCGGCCTGTGCGGCGGCAGCAAGGGCTGCGGCGTCATCGGCCGGGAGTATACGGCGGATGGCTGTGACATTGGCATCGGTCTCCCAGGCGTCGCGAACGGCAATCGTGTCACCTGGCTGCGGCGCATCGATCGCCTTGCCGTTGCCAAGATAGATGGACACGTGGCCGCCGTCGAAGCTGAAGAGCAGGTCACCCGGCCGGGCATCAGCCATCGATGCAACAGCCGTGCCCTCCTTCATCTGATCCCACGTCACCCGCGGCAGCTCAATGCCGATATCCCGGAACGCGCGTTGCACGAAACCCGAACAGTCCAGCCCGACGGCGGGGTCCGTCCCGCCCCAGACATACGGCAGGCCTTCGTACTTCATGGCAGCGTCGATCAGCTTCTGCGCGCCGGCGCCTGGACTTTCGGATGCATCCGGCACGAGCGCGGCGATCGCCCCCGCAAGATCCGGAGCGGCGCCGAGGCCGGGAGCCGCGGGCAAACCGGAAGCAGAGCCCAAGCCGGCACCGGTCCCGTTCAGAATCTCTGCGAGACCAGTGACCGGAGCGGCGGAGGCACGCGGGGAGGCCGTTGCAGCCTGCGCCGCGAGCGCTTCCGCGAAAGCCGCACCGGAGTTGCCTGACCGAACCGGCGTTGTGAGCTGGGTGAGCGTGGACTGGATCTGCTGGACCCGCCCCACGGTGTCAGTGAGCGTCATTGTTCCCCCGGGTACGTGATGCGAGTTCGTCGAGTGTCTTCTGTTCGGTGCGCAAGTCCTCCGCCGAGACCTCGGCCGCGTGTCGTTCTTTGAGCTTCTCGAGCCCGATCGTTTGAGTGCGCGCGGCGTTGAACGCCTCCTGGGCGCGGGTTGCCTCGGAACGGAGACCGTCCTCTACGGCGGCGAGCTCCGTCAGCATCCCCCGGGCAGCGGACCGTGCGGCCGCGATGGCGTGGAGTGCGGCTGTGTCGGCGATGTGTGCAGTGCTGCCGTCGAGTGCCACGAGGGCCTGCCGTCGTCGTGCGCTGCTTTCACGCAGGCGGCCGTTCGCTGCCGCGAGGTCCGCGGCCGCCTGGTCCTGGTTGACCTGACGCAATCGGAGGAGGCCGGCGAGCGGGAAGCGGCGGTTCACTGCAACACCCCGCTGTTCGCAACGACTCGGTTGAGGCGGTCCCAGGACTGCACGGAGGGGCTCTGCTCAGCCATGCCCTGCTGGAGGAATGAATTGATCGCGTCCTCGTGCTCCAGGGCGGCATCGACCAGGCGGTTGGTGCCTTTCTGGTACGCCCCGACGTCGATCAGGTCCTGCGCCTTGCGCCGCGCGGCGAGCATTTTGCGCAACGCCGACGCCGTTTTGGCCTGCTCAGGCGAAGTCACCCGGGAGGCCACCCGGGACACGGAAGCGAGCGGATCGATTGAGGGGAAATGGCCAGCGACGGCGAGCACACGGTCCAGCACCACGTGACCGTCGAGGATGGAGCGGGCGGTGTCGGCAATTGGCTCGTTGTGGTCATCGCCGTCCACCAGCACCGTATAGATGCCGGTTACAGATCCGGTGGCGCCGGTACCCGCGCGCTCCAACAACTGGGCGAGCAGCGAAAACGTCGACGGCGGGTACCCACGGGTTGCGGGCGGCTCCCCGACGGACAGGCCAATCTCGCGCTGCGCCATCGCAACCCGGGTGAGCGAATCCATCATCAGCATGACGTCTCTGCCTTCGTCGCGGAACGATTCGGCGATGCGTGTGGCCACGAACGCGGCGCGCATCCGCATCAGCGCGGGCTCGTCCGACGTGGACACCACCACGATCGAACGGGCGAGGCCCTCCGCGCCGAGATCGTCCTCGAGAAACTCTCGCACCTCGCGGCCGCGCTCCCCCACCAGCGCAATCACCGAAACGGCGGCATCCGTACCGCGGGCAATCATCGACAGCAGCGACGACTTCCCCACACCGGATCCCGCGAACAGACCCATGCGCTGACCCTTCCCGACCGTGGTCAGAGTGTCCATCGCCCGCACGCCCAGCTGGAGCGGTTCGGTGATGCGCGTGCGCTGGAGTGCCGGCGGCGAGACATTGTCGAGCGGGACAGCGCCAAGCCCGACGCCGGTGCCTCCTGTGAGCGGCCCTTTCCCGTCGATCGGCTCGCCCATGCCGTTCAGCACCCGCCCCAGCAGGCCGCGTCCGGTTGGCACGGTGAAGCGCTTGCCTGTGGCACGAACTGGCGTCCCGGCACGGATGCCCGTGAGCGATCCAAGGGGCATGCAGCGCACACCCGTCCGCGACGTCGCGACCACTTCGGCCGGGACACCGGCGGCACCGCCCACCGTCACCAGGTCTCCGATCGCGGCATCCAGCCCGACGGCGTCGACCCCCAGCCCCACAATTGACTGCACCATGCCAAGCCGCTCGGGCGCCGCCGCAGCCTTCGCGGCGCCGAGCCGCTCTGCGAGCCCTTCCGGGAGTTGTTCAGGGAGGCGTTCAGGGAGCCGTTCAGCAAACACTGTTCTCACCAGCGCGCTCCGTTTCCAGAACTTTCGTGCACCTCTGGCGAGTTCCACGACGGCGAAGCCGCCTCAGCTGCACGAAAGTTCCCGAGGAGCGCTTCCTTTGCCCGCTGCAGCGCGGTGCCGATCCGCGCGTCGAGGTAGTTCTCGTTCGTCTCGGTCATGGCGTCCCCGCGGGCCAGCGACACATCCGGCACCAGTTCGACACCGGCGGGATGCTCCACCCCGGAAAGCTCGGCAAGATCCAGCGGGTTCAAGCGAACCCTCAACGCGGCACCGGTATCCACCCCCGAGAGGGCGCGGCTCACGGCAGCCCGCGGTGCTGTGCTACCCCGCTCGAGTTCGACGCCGATGATCGCCTCAGCCAGTTCGAATGCCGCCGCCGCCAGCGCGTTCATGGACGCCGCCGACGACGCCGCGAGGCGCCCGTTCAACGCATGGGTGGCCGCGCCCAGGGTGACCAATACGCGCTCGAGCCGGCGGGCGGCGTCGTCGTTCATCGCCTGAAATTCAGTCTCAAGGACCATCCGGCGCTGGGCCAGTTCAGCCTGTGCGGCGCGCATGCCCTCCGCATACCCGGCCGCGTGCCCCTTCGCGACGCCGGCCTCGCGGACCTTGTTCGCGTCCGGGCTGGCGAGAACGGGGTATGAGGCGTGAGCGAAGTCAGTAGACATACTCGTCCTCCTCGCTGCGCTGGATGGTGATGGTGCCCTGCGCCTCCAGATCCCGGATTGCGCGCACCACCTCGGCGCGGGCCTCCTCCACCTGGGAGACTCGGACCGGCCCTGCCGCGCTGATTTCGTCGTCGAGCAGTTCCCGGTTGCGTTCGGAGACGTTGGTGCGGATCATCTCCGTCACCGCCTCCGAGGCCCCCTTCATCGCCAGTGCCAGCACAGCGGCGTCGATTCCGCGCAGCACCAACTGAATGTCGCGCCGTTCCAGGTTCACGATGTCGGCGAAGGTGAGCATCCGGGCGCGAACCTCTTCGGCGAGGTCCGGGTCGCGCTGTTCGAGGCTGTCGAGCAACGCTCGCTCGGTCGCGACATCGGACCGGTTGATGATGTCCACCAGCGGCTGGATCCCACCGATCACTGCGGAGGACTGATGCGGCGACGCCACGGCCCCGGCGCGCACCTTCAGGTTCTCGGCGACCACGCTGACAGCTTCCGGTGTTGCCGAACCCATGGTCGCGATGCACTGCGCGACATCGGTCCGCAGCGGATGATCCAGCCCCGCCAACACCGCTGAGGCATGCTCCGGCCGCAGATGCGCCAACACCAGCGCAATGGTCTGCGGCAGTTCGCCCCCGAGCAGCGTTTCAACCTGCGCAGGCTCCACCGACTCAAGGAACTCGAAGGACTTCCCAGCCATGGAGGATGCAAGCCGGTCCATCACCCCGGCTGCGCGCTCCGCCCCGAAGGACGATTCGAGGAGACCGATTGCCACCTCGCGCCCGCCACGAGGACGACGACGGCCGCTCACCGTGAGCTCATGAAATTCGGTGAGTGCCTGCTCGGCAACAGCAGCGTCAACACGTCTAAGGCGGACGATTTCCGCCGCGATCTCCTCGGCCTCGGAATCGCTGAACTGCTTGAGGACTTCCGAAGCACGCTCCTGGTCCATCTGCATCAGTACCATGGCGGCCTTCTGCGTTCCGGTCAGCTGTGCTTTGTTGAGCTGTGCTCCAGGCTGCGGCGCACCAGGCTGTTGGGCACCACCCTGCTGCGCTTTGGCTTGCGGCCCCGCGGTCAGCTGCTCGGTCATACCGGCTGCCTGTCATCCATGAGGCTGCGCAGGTATTCCGCCGTCTTGGCCGGATCCCGCTGGGCCATCGCCTCAATATCCGCCCGCTTGCGGTTGATGTCCGTCTCCGGTGCTTCG
This sequence comes from Arthrobacter pigmenti, assembly GCF_011927905.1. Taxonomy (NCBI): domain Bacteria; kingdom Bacillati; phylum Actinomycetota; class Actinomycetes; order Micrococcales; family Micrococcaceae; genus Arthrobacter; species Arthrobacter pigmenti. The sequence continues at coordinate 294,701 of NZ_JAATJL010000001.1, read as the reverse complement.
ATTCCGGCCAGGGGCATGGAGCTGATTGCCGTGGTCGCCGGTTCGGGAGCCGGGAGGGCCGCGGCTGCTCCCCCGCCGCCGAGCGCGGGATGCACTTCCTGCAGTTCCCCGAGGTCCAACGGCTCGCGGCGCTGGCGGCGGGAACGCCGGGCGTAGATGATCAGCCCGATAATCAGGACAATCAGCACCCCAAGCACGATCATCCCGGTCTGCAGCAGTTGCGCCCGCTGCTCCGCCTGCCGGGCCTCCTCCGCTGCCGCGAGGGCTTCGGCCGCTTCTGCGGCGCCGGCCGTGTTGAACGGGACCAGCTCAACGGTGACCTCGTCTCCGCGGTCGGCGTTGATCCCGGCCGCGCTGGCAACCAGCGCGGTGAGGTCGGCGACGTTGAGGCCTGCCGCTGCGGCGTCGTCAATAGCCACTGACACTGTCTGACGCGTGATGTCACCCGCTGGAATGATCCGGGATTCGGTGACCTTGTTAACCGCGTTGTTCCGCGTGGTTTCCTCGGAGGAGAACGTTCCCTGCCCGGCCCCGCCCTCCGGTACGGCGATGTTGTCCGGCCCAAGCACTCCCGCGCCCGGGCCGCCGGCACCCTCGTACTCTTCGGTGGTGGTTGACTCGTTGAGCGCCGGAGCGTCCTCGGGGGTGGTGAAGGTTTCCTCGACGCGCTCGGCGGATTCGTAGTTCATGTCGGCCGCGACGGCGACTGTCGCATTGCCCGGCCCAACCACGCGGTCCAGCATCGACTGCACGGAGGCGGTGATGCGGGTCTCGTAGTCGGAGGCCTGCTGATCCGCCGATCCCGCAGCGCCAACACCCACGGCCGAGAGGACGTTGCCTTCTGAATCGATCACCGCCACGTTTGCCGGATCCATGCCGTCGATCGAGGCGCTGGTGAGATGGGTGACGGCCTGGACCTGCTCGGTGGTCAGCGTGACACCGGCATCGGTCTCGATGAAGACCGATGCCGTGGGCTCGCCCTCCTCGGACACGAAGACCGTTTCCTCCGGAATGGCCAGCCGGACGGTTGCGGTCTTGACGCCGTCGAGCGCTGATACCGTCGCCGCCAGCTCACCCTCGAGCGCGCGCTTATACGTGGTGGACTGCTGGAACTCCGAGGACGTCACGCCCATGTCGTCCAGGAGACTGTAACCGCCTGTTGAAGCGCTCGGCAGGCCGGCGGCCGCGGACTTGAGCCGCTGGTCGTACACCTGGGCTTCGGGAACCAGGATGGTGGCACCGCCGTCGGCCAGTTCGTAGGGAACGCCGTCGGTTTGCAACTGCTCGACGATCGCGCTGGCGTCCTCACCACCCAGCCCCGAGTACAGCGGGCTGAACGCCGGCTTGCTGGCCCACGTGACGAGGGCCGCGGTACCGAGCACCAGCACCGCGATACCGATCAGCGCAATGGTCCGCTGCGCAACGGTGAAGCCGCGTACGGTTGTGCCCAGCCGCGCGAAGGCGGAGTTCATGGCCCGGGGCATCAGGCCTGCATCCTCATGATCTCGTTGAACGCGTCAACGCCCTTGTTGCGGACCGCGGCTACGAGTTCAAGGGTGACCTGGGCACGGGTGGAAGCGAGGGTCGCGTTGTGGATGTCCGAGAGGTTTCCGGTGACGGCCTGAACAGACAGCTCGTTCGACGCCGACTGCAGCGACACCAGATTGTCGACTGCGCCCGTCAGCGCGGTGGCGAAACCTTCGTCCGTGCCCTGAGGCCGCTGGACCTGCGGAAGGTACCCGGTTGCGCTTACTGCCTGGACGGCTTCGATGGGCATATTAGTTGCGTCCAATCTGCAGTGCGGCTTCGTAGGTGGTTTTGGCGCGGTCGACGACGGCGGCGTTCGCCTGGTAGCCGCGCTGCGCCATGATCAGGTAACCCATCTGGGCTGACATGTCGATGTCCGGGTAGCGGACGTAACCGTCCTCGTCCGCTAGGGGGTGGTCCGGCTGGTGCACGAGCCGGCCTTCCTCGTCGCCGAACTCGGCGCCTGCAACGTACACCCCGCTCGTACCCTCCCCCTCCTGGGCGAGGACAAAGCGTTCCTGGAATGCGGCGCCGTCGGTCGCTGTCGCGTTGTTGGCGTTGGCCAGGTTGTCCGCGACGGCGTCGAGCCACTTGCGGTGGACTGTCAACCCGGTTCCGGCAATGCCGATTGCGTCGAAGGTCATCAGGTTGTCCTCATCGCTGTGCGCACGCTGCTGAAAGTGCCCTCTACCGCCCGGGCCGCGAACTGGTAGCGCAGGACCGTGTCGATATTGGAGAGGGTCTCGGTGTCGAGATTTACGTTGCTGCCGTTGAGCCGCGTGGGTTCGAGGGAACGGTCCATGGACGCTTTCACGACGCCGTCCCCGTTGGCTACCGATCGGGCGAGGACGTCTTCGAAACTGACTCGCTGCGCCTGGAATCCGGGCGTGTTCACATTGGCGATGTTGTTCGCGATGGCGCGTTGTCGCAGCGACAGCGCATCGAGTGCGCTGGTCAGCGCCATGGTCGTCACGGATTCAAACACAGCAGAACAACCCCTTCATACCGACAGGTGCGTGCGGCCGATCCATGGCCCTGGGACGAGCGATCCGTGCTCAGAATTCCCTATCGGACGGGTTTCGGGATGCGTTAGTTGTTCGCTGCAACTTCCATGAAGCGTTCTTGCAATGGGGTGGCGCAGTATCAGGCGGAGACGTCCAGGTACGCTGACCGTTTCGCGGAACCGGTGCGCCCCGCCGCAGCGTTGACGGCGCCGAGCAGGTCTGCCTGGGCGCGGGCCGAGGTCAGGGAGGCCCGGAGCCGGTTCTCGGCCTCCACCTGCAGTTCCCGTACATACCGCGCACGGCCGATCAATCCGAACGGAATCGGTCCGAAGGTTGCCGGAGCAGACCAATCAAGGCCCGACGACGACGGCGCAACGGTCCCGGCAGCAAGCGCTGCGGCCTCGAGCTCATCCAGAATGGCGGCCCAGCGCTCAACCGACTCCAAGGGTCCCGGTCCCGGTCGTCGCGGGTTGTGCGGGCAGGGACTCCGCGGCTTCGTGCCACGCGGTCCGGATGGGTTCGAGGAGTTCCACGCATTCACGGGTGCGGTCTATGCTGCGGCCGATGTTGGCCTGGATCAGCGCAGTCATGACGTAGGCGTACAGGGACTTCAACCCCTCTGCGCCGTCCCACTCGTCGGTCTTCAGTGACGCGGTCAGTTCACCGAGGATCGCCTGTGCGTGCAGCAGCTGCTCCGACGCTTCCGCCCACTCGCCCTTCTCCTGCGCAGCCGCTGCACGTGCCAGATCGAGCATGAGCCGGTCATAGAGCATGGTCAGGAGACGGACCGGGCTGGCCGAGAGAACGGAGTTTCGCGCGTATTCGTTAGCGGCCGAGGAACGCAGCGCCGAGCTGCCGTAGGTCAGGGTCATTTGTCATTGCCTCCTATGGTCGGCAGGTTGCCCAGTTGTGAGGAAAGCCATTCGCCTTGGGATTGCAGGGATTGCAACTGCACTTCGAGCGACGACCAGGTCCTTTCTAACGTGGCCCGGCGCGTTTCGAGTCGACGGTCCCAGTCGAGAATCTCGTCATTCAGATTGCCGACACTGCGCTCCTGACTCTGGATGCGGAGGGTAAGACTGCCGTCGAACTTGTCGGACTGCTCGGTCGCCGATTCAGCGACGCGCCCCGCGATGGTCTGCAGCACATGAGCCACTCGTGCAGGGTCCTCAGCCATTGCCTGGTCAAACTTTTCGGCGTCGAATTCAACGGAGCCGTCACGGGTGATGCTGATTCCAATTTCAGAAGGCGACCGCCCGTCCACCGGTCCTGTTGCGGCGTCAAGAATGCGGCGCTCAACATCCCGCACGGCGCTGTCGCTGGTGAAAACGCCGCCGGCGGCAGCATCCTCACCGGGCGCTGATGGTGTGACGGTGGAGTTGGCCGAAATGAAGGACAGCACGCCGGTAAGGCCGGACACAAGGTCCCTGGCCACCCTTTGGGACGCGGCCTCATCCCGGGCTACCGTCACCGTCACGGGTTCCGTGGAAACTGCCTTGGCGGTTACATCGACACCGGGCAGCAGTGAGCTGAACGTGTTCGACGACGACGTCACGGCCTGCGCTGCCGCCGTTCCCGCCCAGAGGGTCACCTGGGCGTCCTGAGCAGTACGGACATGTGCGGCGCCCGGCTCGGCGAGCAGGTCTGTGGCTGTGCCGGCCGTGACATCCGCGGCCGATCCGCGGTGGACGGTGAAGGCTCCGTCTACGCCGGATTCAGCTGCGCTGAGCTGCAGCCGGAAGAGAGGTTCGCCGGTAGTGGGGTCCGTCCCGGCGGAAACCTTCAGTGCGGTGACACCGGATTCGGAATCGTTGATTGCGGTGACGATGTCATCGAGCGACGCCGAGGCTGGGGATACCTCGGTGGCGGTGCCGTCAGACGCGGTAATGGTGAGGGTGGCGGGGTTACCCGGCCATGTGGTCATGGCCGCAGTGACGGAAACCTGGCGCTGTGCCAGACGGTCGACGGTGAAGTCGAGGGAACCTGCGCGTGCGGTGCTGGAGGCTTTGGCGGTGAGGTCCTCGGAGTTTGTGCTGGCCGTGTAAAGGCTCAGTGCGTCGGGCTTCGCGGTCTTCCCGGCCAGCTCACCGAGCGATGCAAGCCTGGTGTTGAGCTGTTGCAGCCCGGAGATCAGAACCTCCGTAGCGCTGACCTTGTTCTTGATGAGGGTCTGCGGGCGGGCTTCCAGCTGCATGAGCTGGTTGATCATGGTGGTCGTGTCGAGTCCGCTGGCGATGCCGTCAATGGAGAAGGCCATGTCCGGCTCCTTTCGGTTCAGCGGTCAGGATGGGTAAGAACAGGTTGGTCAGGTGAGGTGCTGAAGGTATGCCTGACGGCACAGGGTGTGAGGTCCAAGTCAGTTTCCCGTGCCGCCAGACAGTTTTACCTTCAGTTCAAGCGGAAATCTTGTCTCGTGACAGAGATTTAGCCGAGGAGCTGAAGGACACCCTGGTTCATCTGGTTGGCCTGCGCCAGCATTGCGGTACCGGCCTGGGAAAGGATGCTTGACCGGGTGAAGTTGGACATCTCCTTTGCCATGTCGGTGTCGCGGATGCGGGACTCTGCAGCGGACAGGTTCTCAGCCGAGACGTTGAGCGAGTTGATCGTCGACTCGAACCGGTTCTGCACAGCACCGAGCTCAGCGCGGGCGGTGGAGATTGTCTTGATTTGCTCATCAATCATTTCAATGGACGCCTGTGCGTTGGCGGCATTGTCAAAGTTGAGCCCTCCGGTGACCGAAGTTCCTTCAGCCCCGGCACCGAGGCCCGCTCCAGCGGTGGCGTTGTCAGCAGTCGTCAGCGTCCCGCCATTGAGCGCGGTCACCACGATGCCAACTCCGGCTCCGTTTGCGTCAGTCTCAACTGCGACGCTGAAGTTTGCAGCAAATGCAGCATCCTCCCGCAGTGCGGCAGCGTAATCCTCGACGCTATCGAAGGACGCTGCGGCACCCAGGGCACCGGTGGTGACGGTTGTCGCCACGCCGTCCTTCGACGTTGTAAACGAAGCAGGACCAGCAAGATCAGCGACGTCAGCGATCGCGAAGCTTGTGCCCGTAGTGGTCAGGTCACCACCGGTGAGGGTATTTGCAACGGCCTGCACGTTGGCCGAGCCCAGGTTGATGGTGATCTGGTTGTTAACGTTGCCTTCGGCACCAACCTGGAACGCCATGCTGGTGGTGGAACCATTGAGCAGCTGGTTGCCGTTGAAGTTGGTGGTCTTCGCCATGCGGTCCAGCTCAGCGGCCAGGCCCGCAACCTCCGTGCTGATCGCTGCACGCGACTCCTCATTGTTCGAGTCGTTGCCCGCCTGAACCGCGAGGTCACGCATACGCTGCAGAATGGCATGTGTTTCACTCAGCGCACCTTCAGCGGTCTGGATGACTCCGATGCCGTCCTGTGCGTTACGGGCTGCAACGCCCAGGCCGTTGACCTGCGAACGCAGACCTTCAGCGAGGGCCAGGCCGGCGGCGTCATCCGCTGCGCGGTTGATCCGAAGACCGCTGGAAAGCTTCTCCAGGGACTTGGACATGTCGTTCTGCGTGTTGGACAGATTGCGGTAGGCATTCATGGCCGACACGTTGGTGTTGATCTGGAAACCCATTGTGATACTCCTCCGTGAGTGGGTCTAATTCACTGGCCCATCCATGGGCCTGCACAGAAGAGCTATCGGACGAAGGAGCCTGGCCGTTAGCAACCCGGGAGGATTTATTACGACGCCGCCGGGTCCAGCAGGCGGGCAGCGCGCGTGATACCGCCCATCGTCTGGTCCGCCAGTGTTGCCAGGTAGGCCGTACGACGGTTCGGCGAGACGCGGGACTGCGGCGTGTAGGCGGCGTCGGGCTCGTCGGAGTAGTGGGTGGCGAGGCCGTCCTGCATCAGGCGGATGGCCTCGGAACGCTGCTGCGACACGGCCGAGTGGGTTGAGCCCAGTTCCTCGGCGAGGTCCTTGACAGAACGGTCCTCGAAATAGATCTGCTCGATGATGTAGCGCATCTTCTCCGGCAGCGAGGCAACGGAGGCGCGCAGGTAGGCGATTCGCTCTGCCGCGAGAGTTGCGGTTTCCGGGGTCTCATCGCGGGAGACAATGAAGTCCGCCACGTTGTCATCGAGGGAGCTGACCGTGCGGGACGCGTCTGCGAGTGCAGCGTCCGCGGTAGCGCGGTCCACGCCCATGGCTGCGGCGAGTTCGTCCGTGGTGGGCGGGCGGAGCAGTGCGCCGGTCAGCGTCTCCTGGACAGCGAGGGCTTCCCGGATACGCTTGCGGGCCGAACGCGGGGCCCAGTCGTTGGACCGCAGCTCATCGGCAAAAGCTCCGGTGATGCGACGCCTGGCATAGGCCCCGAAGGGCACGCCTAGACTGGGATCGTATGACTCGGCGGAGGTGATCAGCGCGAGCGCACCAACCGATGCCAGGTCATCACGCGAGAGGTGCGTAGCCTTGGCGCAGAGTTCGGACACCAGATAACCGACCAGTGGCAGATTGTTTACAACGATCTGGTCACGCTCAACTTTATTCATTAACAGTTCCCCAACTGAATATGTACGAGAGCCGCTTCAGGCGCATAACGGGTGCAAAAACTGTGCGAATCCTGAGGAATCGTACGAGAATTACCCCAAGACGCCGCATTTGCTAAGCGACATTAGGTGCAACGTATCACTAACGCCGGGCTTTGCAATGCCGATAGTGAAAACGGATTGTCTTTTCGGCACATCCGAACAGGAAGGGTGGCCGGGATGGGAGCGCACGAACTCTCTGCCCTGCTGTGGCAGGAACGTGAACTACTGGAGTTGCTGGTGTTCAAGCTGGAGGAGGAGCAACTGCTCCTGACCGCCGGCCGCACCCGCTGGCTGCAGCATGCCACCCGCGAGGTTGAGCAGGTTTTGGAACGCCTACGCAGCGCAGGCCTGGCCCGCACTGTTGAGGTTTCCGCCCTGGCCAAGGAGTGGGGCACCTCAGAAGACGCCACACTGCGTGAGCTGACAACCCATGCCGCCAACGGTCCGTGGGATGAGATTCTCGCATCGCACCTCAAGGCAATGACCGAGCTGACCGCCGAGATCAAGGAACTTCGAGACGCGAACCAGCAGTACCTGCGCGCCGCTGCACGGTCCACCCAGGAGACACTCGCCGGGCTCAACCCGGATGCCGGAACCTACACGTCGTCCGGCCGGTCGGACTCCCCGGCTGATACCTCGCACATCGTGGATAGGGACCTATGAGCACGTTCAGTGGACTCAACACCGCCTACACCGGACTGGTTGCGGCGAGCCGGGGGCTCGACGTCGTCGGCCAGAACATCGCGAACGCCAACACCGACGGCTACACCCGGCAGCGCGTCGATACGTCAGCTGCCCACGCGGTGCGCGCGGGGATGTTCTCCGGGCCGGTCCGCCCGGGCCAGGGCGTCTTCGTCGACGGGATTGCACGGCTCGGTGACGCGCACCTGGACGCGCGGGTACGCGTTACCGGTGCGGCGTCCGGGTTTGCTACGACCCGGGCAGAGGCACTCGCCGCCCTGGAGACCACGCTCAATGAACCCGGCGAGAACGGCATCTCCGCCGGGCTCGGCGAGTTCTGGGCTTCCTGGCAGAACCTCGCCAACAACACCGGCAAAGTATCTTCCGCCACCGTAGTCCTCGACGCCGCCGGAGTGCTCAGCAACCGGATCGCTACCGGTTACCGCGAAACGCAGGCCCAGTGGGGTTCACTTCGCCGAAGCACCGAGGCAATGGTGGCCGAGGTCAACAGCGCCGCAGTCCGCATCGCTGAACTCAACGTCGCCATCCGCACGACGACGGCGGCCGGCACCTCCGCGAACGAGCTGATCGACCAGCGCGCACAGCTTGCGGCCTCGGTGGCGTCACTGGCCGGCGGCACCGTCCGGGATGCCGGGGACGGCACCATCGATGTCCTGATCGGCGGGAATGCACTGGTGTCCGGGGACACCGCACGGCCGCTGCAAGTGGCCGGTGCGCGTGGACTCGAAGGTGCGGCGGCCGACGTCGTGCGCGTTGAATGGGCGCACCGCCCCGGCGTACCGGCGGCGCTCGACGGCGGCGAGATCGCAGGCGCCCTCACCATGCTCGCGGCGACGGGGGCCATCGCCGAGGCGGCGGGGTTCTACAACACGTTTGCGCAGGACCTTGCGAGCCAGGTCAATGCCGTCCACCGGACCGGAGCGACTGCCGACGGCCGCACGGGGCTGGACTTCTTCACGGTTTTCGGCGATCCGGCGGCGCTGAATCTGGGCGTTGTACCGGGCGGTGAGGAGGACATCGCTGCGGCCAGTCCGGGAGCGGGAGCGCTGGACGGGAGCATCGCCGACGCGGTGGCGGGCCTCGGCGCCGGTGCTGCCTCCCCCGACTCCGCCTGGACCGCTTTCGTCACTGAGCTGGGCTCTGAAACCCAGACCACGCTGAAGGCGGCGACGCTCGCCGGGCTGGCGGCGTCGTCGGCCGTTGAACGACAGTTGTCAGGCTCCGCGGTGAGCATGGACGAGGAGCAGCTGAACCTGCTGACCTTCCAGCACGCATACCAGGGTGCGGCGCGCGTGATGACGGCCGTGGACCAGATGCTCGACACCCTGATCAACCGAACCGGAATTGTAGGAAGGTAGCGATGATCGGCCGCATAACCAACCAGACCATGGCGCAGACCGCCCAGCGGAACCTGCAGGCCAACCTCGCGCGCCTGGCCGAACTGCAGGACCAGGCATCCAGCCGCAAGGCGATCAACCGCCCCTCCGATGATCCGGCCGCCGCGGCCGATTCCCTCCGCGTCCGTGCAGACCTGCGGGCAACCGAACAGTACGCGCGGAACATCGACGACGGCGACGCCTGGCTCACCACGCTGGACGCGACCCTGGGATCCACGAACGACGTCCTCGGCCGCGCACACGACCTGACCCTGCGGGCCATCAACGGTTCAATCTCCCCCGCCGCCCGCGAAGCGCTGGCCGTGGAAATCGAATCGCTGCGGACCGAGCTGTTTTCCCTGGCCAATACGCAGTACCAGGGACGTACGGTGTTCGCCGGCAATTCCGACGCCGGGACCGCCTTCAACGAGGACCTCACCTACAACGCCTCCGGGCCGGTGGAGCGCCGGATCGACGCCGGGACCACCGTCCGGGTGGATGCTGATGGGGCCACGGTGTTCGGTGTGGGCGATGCTTCGGCGTTTGCGCTGCTTGATACGATTGCCGCGGACCTGCGCAGCGGGGGCGGCGTCTCCGCGCACCTGACCGCGCTGGAAGACAGGCTTGCGGCCGTCCGGGCGGAGGTTACGTCGGTTGGATCGCGTCACGGACGCATACTGGGGGCACAGGAGGCCACGGTGGAGAAGTTGGGCGCGCTTGAAGCGCAGCGCGCGGGCGTCGAGGACATTGACCTGGCGCAGGTCATCCTCGACATGAAGCTTCAGGAAACCTCGTATCAGGCAGCGCTCGCTGTGACAGCGCGGGTTCTGCAGCCAACGCTCATGGACTTCCTGCGATGAGCGGCCTGCGCTTCACATCTCCGCCGCCCGGGCTGGCACCGCTGGTGGACTTCAGCCTTCGAGCCATTGACGGCGCCGAAGGGCTGTACTCCCTTGAGTCCACGGAGCAGGCCGGCGTGCGGCTGTTCGTGCTCGATGCTTCCCGCTACTTCACCGGTTACGAACCTGCGGTGCCGCTTGCGGATCGTGCCGGTCTGGGTCTGGAGGAGGCCGACGAACCGACCGTTTTCGTTGTCGCGAACCCGGGTGGGGACGGCACAACCGTGAACCTTATGGCGCCGATCCTGGTCAACCCCGCAACGGGAGCGGCCACGCAGGTGATTCTCGACGGCGGGCAGTGGCCCATGCGGGCTCCACTCGCTGCGTAGGTTCACGTTCAAGCCCAGAACGCGCGAGGCGCCCCGCGGGAATGAGCCCCCGGGGCGCCGTCGTCGTTTGTTGTTGTTTCGCTTAGGCGAAGTCCGCCGTTGCCGGGTTAGCGCCGATGCGGCCGACTTCGCCCTTGTCGAGGGCATTGATTGCCTCGATGTCATCGTCAGTGAGGGTAACGTCCAGCGCGCCCCAATTTTCGATGATGCGGGACTCGGTCACCGACTTCGGAATGACCACGCTGCCGAGGGCCAGGTGCCAGGCGAGGACAACCTGCGCGGGAGTTGCGTTGCGCTTCTCGGCAATGCCTGCGAGCACGGGATCGTCCAGGAGGCCCTTGCCGGACCCAAGCGGCGACCAGGATTCGTGCAGGATTCCCTTCTCGGTTTCGAAGGCGCGCAGCTCGGCCTGATTCAGGTACGGATGCGTCTCCACCTGGTTGATCGCGGGCACCACGCCGGTCTCGTCGATGATCTCCTGCAGGGCCTCGACCGTGAAGTTCGAGACACCGATGGAGCGCACGCGGCCACGCTTCTGCAACTCGATGAGGGCCTTCCACGTGTCAACGTACTTGCCCTGCTTCGGCTGCAGCCAATGGATCAGGTACAGGTCGAGGGTCTCAAGGCCAAGACGCTGCATGGACCCTTCGAATGCCTCGAGGGTGCTTTCATAGCCCTGGTCGGCGTTCCACAGTTTGGTGGTGATGAACAGCTCGTCGTAGCCGAGACCGGAGGAGGCGATAGCCCGCCCAACGCCGTCTTCATTGCCGTAGATCTTGGCGGTGTCAATGTGACGGTAGCCGGCTTTGAAAGCGCGCCCGACGACGTCCTCCGCAGTTGCGTCGTCGACCTGCCAGACGCCGTAGCCGAGCTGGGGGATGATGCGGCCGTCGTTGAACGTCAGGTTTGGTGAGGTACTCATGTATCCCTTTCAATAGCTGCTTGCGTTCCGAAGGATGGCAACCTGGGCGGGATGGGAAGTATTCCTGCGATTGCTGTAACAGATGGCCCGGCAACCGGACATTAATGTGTATGGTCACAAACCGCAAGGGGGACACGGATGACTTCGACGACGAGGGCGCAGCATCGTGAGCGGCTTTTCGCGCAGACGCACCGGGAGCATCATGACCGTGTGTACCTGTACCTGCGCCGCCGGACGGAATCGCACGAAACCGCGGAGGACCTGTGCGCTGAGACTTTCCGGATCGTGTGGCAGAAGCTTGCTGCGGGTTCGGAACTGTCCGCAGGCATGCTGTTCGGGGTCGCCAGGAACGTGCTGCGGAATCATCAGCGATCCCAGCGACGCTTCGCCCGGCTGGTGGACCGCATTCGGGAGGGCTTCGACCGGACGGAGAACCAGCCGGACCACGTCCATGCTGCACTAGCCCGGCTCAAACCTGCGGACCGCGAGATCCTGATCCTCACCTACTGGGATGGCTTTCCGATCTCAGAAGCAGCCGATCTGCTCGGCTGCACGCCGGGAGCCGCCCGCGTGCGGCTCCACCGTGCCCGCAAGGCATTCGCCAGTTACCTCTCACGCACGGGAGAAACACCATGAACATCGAACGCATCCTTTCCGAAGCCGACCCGGCACGCAATGTCCCCGAAGACGAATTGACTGCCAGCCGCCGTCGTGCTTTCGCCCAGGCAACCACCGACGGCGCCGTCCACTCCCTCAACGACGGTGCGGTCATTACGGACTCGCGTAAGAAGCCCGGCGTTTCAGCCGCGTCGCCTTCGCCGCTGTTCGCCCGGTTGGCTGCGGCCGCCATCGCGGTCATCGCGATTGTTGCGCTCGGTGTGACGGCTACCCTGTTTCCGCGTCCCGGCGTTGACGTCGCAGAGAACACGTTGGCCGTGGAGAAGCTCTTTCAGGAGGCTGCAGCGGTTGTTGCGGGTACACCCTTGAGTGCGCAAAGCCAGGGAGGCGCGAACTCTGAGACGCTCCGTTTCCAGCTTGAGGTTGACGTTCAGCAGGTCCTCAAAGGGGGAATCCCCACCCAATCCGTACTGTTCGACGTCACCGGCCATCCGGCAGTAAACGCTGACACAATCGGGGAAGCGAACAGCGGAAGTCTCTACAAGCGCGCGCAGCTGTTCTTTCTGGACGGAACGAACAAACTCGTTGAAAGCCCACTCGCCATGCTCACCGTTACCAACAAGCGGACCGGCGCAGTCGTGGATTCTTCAGGGGACCCGGTAGCGCTACCCGAGCAACTGCGCAATCAGCTGACCCTGCTGCCCGTAACCGAGGTTCCGTTGGAAACGTCCGGTATGGGAGCCGGTCAAGCCGTGGACGGGGAGGTTCTGGGCCGGGTTCCAGGTGCGGCCCAAGAAGACCCGGTCTTAGGTGTCATCCAGGGCGAGGTGGGCGAAGAAGGCGCCTGCTTCTGGTACGAATTCGAAGGGCAGCGCTGGTATCTGGTCTGGCCGGAGGGTTTCACCGCGCACGTCGCTGACCTTCCGAGGACCTTCATGGGCAATGGCCCCACTCCGATGGTCCTCAATGAAGCCGGTTACCCCTACGTGGTTTCGGGTTTTCCGACACCGTTCATCGAGGGCCGGACGCGGCCCGGCGAGGAAAGCACGTGTAACGGCCTGAGCATGCCGGTGGCGGAAATCGCCGTGGAATCGAATTCGACGCTGCTGAGGTTTTAGTTGCTGGTCGCGCCGAGTAATCGTTCGGCTTCGGCCACGTCTTCGGCGACCACGCCGGCACGGCGCCGCACGTTGTCCAGTCCGGCCGATGCGATGCCCCAACGTTCGCCGTCGAGGCGGGCCATGGCTGCCGCCTCCGCCGTCGTCGCGAGCGCGTTACCGGCCCGGGACAGTGCCCGATGCACCTGGAGGAGCGCGCCCGGAATGTCGAGGCCCTCGCTCGGCGACTGGGACTGCGCAGCAACGCAAACAGTCCGCACGCGTGGCAGCAGCTGAACCAGTTCGTTGGCGAGCTCGGTCAGCTCGTTGTACACGGCGTCGTCGTCCACGCCCTCAAGAATCTGGTGGTAGCGGTCGAGGCCGCGACGGAAACGGTCGTGGGCGCGCCGCCACACACCCGAGCCCAGCTCGGCGTCATCCTTGCGGCCCTGCCGGGCCGCTGCGAAAAAAGCCATCGTGTCCGGGAAGTTCGTCTAGAGGTACTGGCCGGGACCGTGTGTGTCGGGCTTCTGCCCGGTGGCCTGCCTGGCGCCCGGCGCGCGCCTGGGTTCGCCGTCATCACCCACGACGACGCCGGGAGCGATCACCGTGCCGGGCGGCAGCTGCTTGAGCTGAAGCTGTGCGGCCAGCTGCTGATTGACCATCTGCTGGGCCGCGAGCGCCGTCTGGATGCCATGAAACAATCCCTCCAGCCAGCCGACCAGTTGCGCCTGGGCGACCCGCAGCTCAGCGTCAGTGGGCACGGAATCGTCAGTGAACGGCAGATTGATCCGGTGCAGTTCCTCAACCAGCTCCGGAGCCAGACCGTCTTCGAGCTCGCGGACCGAGCGCTCGTGGATCTCGGCCAGACGCGTGCGCCCGGCATCATCCAAGGGTGCGCTGCGGACCTCTTCGAGGAGTTGCTTGAGCATCGTGCCGATGCGCATGACCTTCGCGGGCTCATCGACAAGCTCAGTGAGCTTCGCTGGCTTGCCCTTTTCGCTGGGGGAAGCGTCACTGCGGGGGACGCCGTCGTCGTCGTTCTGTTCGGGTAGACCACGGCCCGCATCCAACTTGCCGAGGAGGACTGCGCCCTCCTGGTTTTCCTTCGCCGCCTGCTCGGGAGTGACAGTGAGGTGCTCGGGCTGCTGTTCCGGCTGCTGATCGGTCATGGAGCTATGCTCTCACGGCAGGGTTACTCCCTGTCTTCGAGCTCTTCCTCACGGCCTTCCGCGTACTCGCCGGCCGGGCTTTGTCCCGGGACCTGCTGGCCGGCGTTGAGTTGGCCGGAGGTGAAGTGTTTCCCGGAGAATTCGGGGCCGCCGTCGTTCTCTTCCTGCGGGATGTTGACGTCCTCGCGCAGGTGCTCGTCCTCGGACTCAGCGGCGGGCGTGGGTGCGCCGATGTCCTCGCGCAGGTGTTCTGGAAGGTTCTCAGTCATTCATCCAGCAAACCATGATGACTCGATTCTGCGCTAGGAACTTTTGTGCAGGTTTGGCGGGTTCGGTGCGCTCCGAACCCGCCAAACCTGCACGAATCTTCCTCCGCCGGGTCAGCAGCAGCGGCCCTCCGGATTGGCGTCCTGACGGTCCGCCTTATCCCGCCAGAACTGCCGCTCAGTCATTGGTGGCTCACCGCTGTGCGTGGTGGCGTGATGGTTGAGGTATTGCTGGTACGCGTTCTCCCCCATCACGCCCTTGAAGAGCCAGATCAGCTCCTTCACGCTCATCAGTGACCTGCCCGCGCCGGCTTCTTGTCGTGCGGCAGGTTGGCCCACTGTGCCTCGAGTTCCTTCTCCGTCGACGTCGCAATGAGGCCCGCCGGGGCGTAGGTGCGCGAGGGCACGGCGGGATCTTCCATGCTCGGTCCGCCGCCGGCCCGGTACGCCTTGATGGTGGCGATGATGGCCGTCGCGATCACGATGATGGACAGGACCACAAACACGATGGACAGGGTTCCCTGGATGAACGTGTTGCGGACAACCGCCTCCATGGCGGCCACTGTGGGTGCGTTCCCAAAGCTCTCTTCGCCCGCAGCGAGCGCGTCACGGAAGGCGAAGTGCTGCGCCCAGTAACCCACGGCAGGGACCGCCGAGAAGATCTTGAGGAACGACGCCGAGATGGTCACCACAGCGGCGAAGGCAAGCGGTGCCGCCGGGATCCACAGGTACTTGAAGGCGCCCTTCTTCGCGCAGATTGCCATGCAGACAGCAAGTGCAATTGCCGCTAGCAACTGGTTCGCTATACCGAACAGCGGGAAGAGCGTGTTGATGCCGCCGAGTGGATCGGTAACGCCCATGATGAGGATGGCTCCCCAGCCGGCCACCATGATCGCCGTACAGATCCAGGCGCCGGTCCGCCATGAGGTGTCCTTAAATTTCGGAACAAAGTTGCCAATGCTGTCCTGCAACATGAAGCGCGCAACGCGGGTGCCGGCGTCGACGGCTGTCAGGATGAACAGCGCCTCGAACATGATCGCGAAGTGGTACCAGAAGGACATCATCCCTGCCCCGCCGACGAGGCCCTGCATGATCTGGGCGATGCCGACTGCGAGCGTCGGCGCACCGCCGGTGCGGGACACGATCGATTCCTCGCCCACGTTGGTGGCGAGGGTGCTCAACGCATCCGGTGTGAGGCTGACGCCGGTGAGACCGAGGCCGTTGACGAAGGCGACTGCGCCCTCGATCGTGCCGCCGGTTGCAGCTGCCGAGGAGTTCATGGCGAAGTAGATGCCACGGTCGATCGAGAGTGCGGCAACCAGTGCCATGATCGCAACGAAGGACTCCATCAGCATTCCGCCGTAGCCGATGAAGCGGGTTTGGCGCTCCTTCTCGATCATCTTCGGCGTTGTACCGGAGGAGATCAGCGCGTGGAAACCGGACAGCGCTCCACAGGCGATGGTGACGAAGAGGAACGGGAACAGCGTGCCGGGAACCACCGGGCCGTCGGCGCGTCCGGCGTACTCGCTGAAGGCGGGTACGTTGATTTCCGGGCGGACGATGATGATGGCGACCGCGAGCATCACGATCGTGCCGATCTTCATGAAGGTGGAGAGGTAGTCGCGCGGTGCGAGCAGCAGCCATACCGGGAGGATCGCGGCGATGAAGCCGTAGATGATGATGCCCCAGGCGATAGTAATGCGGTCAAGGGTGAAGACGGCGACGCCCCACTCGGTCTCGGCAATCCAGCCGCCGGCAACGATGGCGAGCATGAGGAGCGCGAAACCGATCAGCGAAACCTCGGTGACTTTGCCGGGGCGGATGAAGCGCAGGTACACACCCATAAACAGCGCGATGGGGATGGTCATGGCCACCGAAAACACGCCCCAGGGACTTTCGCCGAGTGCGTTGACGACCACAAGGGCGAGGATCGCGACGATGATGATCATGATTGCGAGCGTTGCGATAAGCGCGGCTGTTCCGCCGATGACACCGAGCTCCTCACGCGCCATCTGGCCGAGTGAACGGCCACCGCGGCGCATGGAAAAGAACATGACCAGGTAGTCCTGGACGGCACCGGCGAGTACGACGCCGAGGATGATCCAGATGGTGCCCGGCAGGTAACCCATCTGGGCAGCGAGCACTGGGCCAACGAGCGGGCCGGCTCCGGCGATGGCTGCGAAGTGGTGTCCGTAGAGGACTCGGCGGTCGGTAGCGGCGTAGTCCTTGCCGTCAGCCTTGTATTCGGCGGGTGTCGCCCGCCGGTCATTGGGCTTCAGGAGCTTGCGCTCGATGAACTTGGAATAGAACCGGTAGGCGATCAGGTAGGTACAGACCGCCGCGAAGACAAACCACATCGCGTTCACGGTTTCGCCGCGGACAATCGCAAGGACGGTCCAGCTCACGCCGCCCAGCAGCGCGATTCCCACCCAGATGGCGATCTTCAGCGGGGTCCAGCCGCCGTTCTCCTTCTCCGGATCCACTGCCGTGGGTGGGAGGTCCGGATCCTGGACGACGACGTCGGCGTCGTTGTTTTGCTGGTCTTCGTTTTGTTGGCCGCGTGCCCCCGCGCCCCGGCCGGGGTTCTTCTCACTCATGGTGCTCCCTCGAAAGTTGAGTGCTTAACTCATCGAAAGTAGCGCCTCCACGATTGAGCGACCGCCCCTTCGGCAGGGCGGTCGCTCAGTGGTGCAATGTTTGAGATGAACGGTTGGTGCTAGCAGCTAGTGCGACCGATCGTCGTGTCCGTCACGTGCGTTGGAACCTTCGCTGAGGCTGGAGTGCGTTTCGGTGCGGGGGTCGGGGCCCTCGTTGGCGGTGTCGCGCTCGTTGTTCTCGACGCCGTCGGGCACCTGATCCGCCATGTTCTCGGCCCAGTTCTCTGCGGCGCTTTCCAGCCCGGATTCCTGATCCTTGCCCGGTGCCGCCTGATCCGGTTCGCCGTCTGCCCTATGCTTGGCCATGATTTCCTCCTTGGGACGTCAGTGAGGATTAGCTTGTCATACCGTCCCGGTTATACAAAGCAGCCTTATTGTCTGGTTACTGTTTGGGCGTAACCAACTGCGCGCAACTGGCGGATCCGTTTCCTTCCCGCAAACGGAGGTGCCTCGAATCTACGTCGCGCGCAGGAAGTGAACGGTTCCGTTGCCCGAGTGCCGGAACCCTCCGCTTGCTCAAGTTACTGCAGCAGCGCCCGCCGGGTCATCGGAAGCTTCGCGCGGGTGAACAGCCAGGCCGCGCCGGCGCCGATCAGCGGTGTAGCAATCAGCAGGGCGAGGAGCGGCAACCACGGAATTACTAGAGCAACCCCTTTGGTGACGGGGACGCCCGCGAGGATAGGTGCAAGTCCCACGGCAGCTCCAATGACGGCACCGGTCAGCGCGGTGAGTCCCGCCTGTGATGCGGCGTACAACTTCCGAAAGCGTGGATCCGCACCAACTCCGGCAAGCGTTGCGTTGTCAGATTTCGCATCGACTACCGCAAGTCCTGTGGCGATTGCCACCGAGATCAATGACAGGAGGATTCCCGCCCCTGCTATCGCCCAGAGCATCATGCGTAATGCCGGATCTGGGCCGAGAGCCGCCGTCACCCGCACGAATGCACCGTCAGCAATCGCGTTCAGCTCCGCTTGAACGTCATTCAGAAATGTCGGTTCAGCGTCCTGTGGATAAGGCATGAGAACGGCGGTCTCTATTGTTTCGAGGTCCAGGGCTTTCGCAGCCAGCGGACTCATTATGCCGCCGACTCCAAAGAACTCATCCGGCCGTTCGACAACGGCATCGATCGCAAACTCCCGACCGGCCTCCTCGAAGTTCTCAGCGGAAAGCCCAACAGAGGCTACTTCGAAGGTTGCCTCGCCCTCGTGGACAAAGGTCTCGGTGAAGGCCACCATCTTTCCGTCCTTCAATGCCTTCACGGACTCCGCGGCTGGTTCATGCCCCAGCAGCATGCGCAGATGCTCTTCATCGCCGACAGCGATGGCGGGAAGAATTGTCGTTCCGACAAATTCCTCCTGCTCACAACGCCAATCCTCCGGATCAATGACGTTACCCAAGTCGGTTCGCGGGCATTGATTGTCCGGATGAATTACCATCCGAAGCCTTTCGCAGGACTCCTGAGCACAGGTGAGCTCAAAGCCGCTCATGACCAACCCTTCGAGCGGTTGACCGAGTTCGGCCTGGACTATTTCCTGCACGTCGGCTGGGTCAAGCGGCGGCTGTGCCTCCTCCGCGGTAATCGCAGCGAATGCACCTGGGTCGAGCCCTATGGCCAAGGTCTGATCCGGCGACGTCCAGTACTGGTTTCGTTCGGAGTAATCCATACTTACCGCCGCGAAGGTAACACCCAGTGTTGCAAGCGCCGTCGTAGCGAGTACCGCCGCTATGGCGGGAACGCTCCGGCTACGATTTCGCGACGCATCACGAATCGCCATCCGCCCTGCCGGAGGTAATGGGTGAGAGGCCCGTGCAAAAGCATCCACGAGCTTGCCGAGCACCAGGACGGTTCCAACGATCAATGCAAGCGCCCCCGCGCCAATAAGCCCTATAAACCACGGAGCGCGCTGGGGATATATGTCGGGATCCTGGCTCGATGCGCCCAGAAACACGCCTGCGCCACCAATGAGAAACGCCAGCAGTAATACCGCAAGTCCTCCGAAAAAAACCTTCCGGGTGGCAGGGTGAACGCCGGAAGCGCCCTTCAGTGCAGCGAAGGCGCTGGCCCTCGAGACCGAGCGCGCAGGAACCCATGCTGACACCAGTGCTGCCAGCGCACCCATGGCAGCTAGACCGAGCAGGATCAGTGGGCTCAGGTGGATTGCCCAGAACATGGACTGCCCACTGTCGATAGATCGCCACGCAATGAGTGTCGCAATTGCAGTGCCGAGAATCATTCCAACGACTGCGCCGATTCCGCCAAGTACCAGCCCCGAGACAACAACTACGTCCCTGATGGTGCTGCTCTCAGTGCCGGTTGCGGAAAGTAGAGCGAGCGTCTTGCGCTGGCTCTTCACGCCGACCGCAAAAGCCGCACCAGCGAGGAGACTGATCCCCGCTAATGCGAGCACGCCACCAACCACGACGGCGAGCATCAAACTTACGTACTGCGTAGATCCGCCCACACTCCACGCTGACCATGGGGCGAGGGACTCAGGCGGCGGGTCTTGAACCACGGCGCGTGAATAAACGGCGACTCCTTGTTCGTTCATCTGAAGAACGTCATCCCACAACAGCGGCTCACCACCAAGAAGGTAGATTGTCTCGCTGAACGGCGTGCCCTCCTGGTTGGTGCTCTCAACAAGCGGATGACCTTCAACGAGGTACACGACCGGTAGCCCATCGTCGGTCCCGTAAGCCCTGAGTGTTCCCGTGATCAGGAGGTCCGTGTCAAGCAGAGTCAGGGTTTCGCCGATCTCCAGACCGAAATCACGCAGGACACCCGGGCTGACGAGAACCTCATCCTTTGCTGCGGGAGCCGAGCCCTCAAGCACAGTGAAACGATCCTTGAAAACGGGGTGAAGCACATCCAGAGATTGCACTCCCACCGGGTAGGCGCCGTTCTCGATGTAAAGCATGCCGCCCCGAGCGGTGAGAGTTTCGTACCCCGCGGGAACGACGTCCGCGACGTCCGCAGACTCCCTTGGAGTCTCCCCGACGCCAATCGGCGTCGGTTGTGTTATTCCCCATTCGACAGGGTGCTGCACGGACCCCGGCGGGAAGCTGGCCTGAAGCTTCGCTGCCGCTGACCCCAGTTCGGATCGGATGCGCTCCTCAGCGGTGGGGAGCGCGCTTTGGATCAACGTGGCGACACCTGTCATGCCGAGAACCGGCAGCATAATCAACGCAACAATGAGCAAGCTTCGGCCCTTGTGCTGCAGGATGTCCCGCCATGCCAGCCGAAACGCCAGCCGGGCACGATGTCGTCGGGCTCCCTTTACCGCACCAACCTCCACGCCCATTTCTAGAGCCCGCTCTGTGCGAGCAGCGACGCCGGGTCCTGAGCCGCTTCCGACTCGTCGATAATCCGCCCGTCGCGGATGAAAATAACCCGATCCGCCCAAGCCGCATGCCGGGCCTCATGCGTGACGAGCATGACGGCGGATCCCTCATCAGCCCGATGCCGCAGAACGCCCATGATCTCGTCGCCGGTCGCGGAATCCAGAGCACCGGTTGGCTCATCAGCCAGGATCAGGTGCCTGTCCCCCACGATCGCCCGCGCAATCGCAACGCGCTGCTGCTGGCCGCCCGACATCTCGTCCATGAACCGATCAGCAAGCGCCTCGATTCCTACCTGCCGCAGCGCGTCTTTGGCCTGCCGCTGCGCCTTCCGGGTGGGAACGCCGTCGAGCTCGCGGGGCAGCGACACATTCTCGGACGCAGTCAGGGTGGGCACCAGATTGAAATCCTGGAACACGTAGCCAACAGCCCGACGCCGGAGCCTCGCCAACTCATTCAGCGTCAGCCCGCTAAGGGGCGTGCTTTCGACATAGATCTCACCCGCCGTCGGCCTGTCCAGTCCGCCAGCGAGCGCAAGCAGCGACGACTTGCCGGACCCGGACGGCCCCATGACCGCCACGAACTCACCTTTGCTGATGGTGAGGTCTACATCGCGAAGGGCAGCTACCGACGTCGCGCCTTCGCCAAACGTCCGTCCAACCCCTGCAAGCTGGAGCACCTGACTCATTTTCTTCCCCCATGGATGTGTAAATTTTTCTCCGCCGCGGCCCCGGACGCGGAGTCCCCCACACTCCGCGTACGAGGCCGGGCGGCATTTTGCGCACTGAGTTGCAGCATCCGTGATTCGCAATGATCAAGCCACCGAACCTCGGCTTCCGTGCTATAGATCAGGGAATCCAGCACGAGAAGCCAGGCGGTGTCTTCCGGCCGATCGTGCGCCGCAGTGGTGCGGCGCGCTTTCGTGTAATCCTGCAGCGACCGCATTGACGCGGCGCGCTGCGCCTGGATTACAGCCTGTACATCAACCCCCGGAAGGGTCACGGCGAGCGCCAGTTTGATGGCTAACTCATTGCGGGGCGGATTCGTTGCGGCGACCGGCTTCGCGAACCAGTTCCGCACTTCCTCCGCGCCCTCTGCGGTGAGCCGGTAGATTACGTGGCCGTTGCCGTCGTCGCCGTCATTGGTCACAAGACCATCGCGCTCCAACCGGTCCAGCGTTGTGTACACCTGTCCAATGTTCAGCGGCCAGGTTGAGCCCGTTCGTTGCTCAAACTCGGCGCGCAATTGGTAGCCGTACCGCGACTGCTCCTTCAGGAGCGCCAACAGACTATGGCGTACGGACACGAGATCCCCTTTGCATACTCAGTATCTAACGGAATCAGTTTTACATACTGGGTATGCGGTTGGGAATAGCGACGCGCTATTGGTTCAGCAAGTCCTCCGCGTAAGCACGGGCGGAACGGCCGAAGCGCGGCAGGTGATCCGCGAGCGCAGTCAACGCTACCGACAGGGCCTCGTCCTTCCGATCGGCGGAGTGCAGCGCGAGGGCTAGAAAGACCGCCGTTGCGTCGTCACGTTCCTCACCATCGCTCAGCATGGCGACGGCGTCGTCCGGCCGTCCGACGTTCCGCAGTGTGCTTGCGTGTTGGATCCGCATCTGCGCCGTGCGCTCAGCATCAAGACCCTTCACCAACGCTCGTTCGTAGTACTCGAGCGCGTCATGCTCCCGCCCGACCGAGTCGAACACGCCACCCAGCTCATAGTCGGCGCGCCCGTCCTGGTACGGGCACTGCGAGGCGAGTTCGCGCATGAGCGCGACCATGGCATCAGCGTTATCGCCGTTGAAAGAGGCCCAGAAGCCGGCGATCTGGTCCTCCCAGTTGCTTCTGGAGGCGTCTGCCGGCTGATCAGGAGAGGTGATGTCGAATTGGTCAGGCTTCTGTGCGGGCATGCGCCTACTGTAGCCATGGCCGTTGACTAAACGGTGAGCAGCACCTTTCCTCGGTGCTCACCGGAGTCGAAGTATTCGTGCGCCGCGACCACTTCCTCCAGCGGGAACGTCCGGTCAACGGGCACGGTTATGGACCCGTCGGAAATCAGCGGCCAGACGTGCTCACCTACCGCAGCCATGATCGCCGACTTCTCCTCCACAGGCCGGGACCGCAAAGTGGTGCCAGATACCGAAGCGCGCTTCGACAGAAGCGCGCCAAGGTTCAGTTCAGCCTTCGCGCCACCCAGCAGCCCGATGATCACCAATCGCCCGCCAACTGCCAGCGCATCGACGTTTCGCTCCAGGTACTTGGCCCCGACGACGTCGAGAATCACGTCCACTCCCTTACCGCCTGTCGCTTCGCGAACCTCGTGCACGAAGTCCTGTTCCCGGTAATTGATGCCTACGTCTGCGCCGAGGGAGCGGGCGAAGTCCAGCTTCCCGTCCGATCCGGCGGTGACAAGCGTCCGCGCGCCCAGAGCATGGGCAAGCTGAATCGCCATCGTGCCGATCCCGCCGGATGCACCGTGAATAAGCACAGACTCCCCGGGTTGCAGCCCGGCAGTCAGCACGAGGTTCGAATATACGGTTGCCGCGACCTCGGGTAACGCAGCCGCGGAAACCAGATCAACGCCGTCGGGCGCTGGAAGTACCTGCCCGGCAGCTACCGCGACCTGCTCCGCGTAACCGCCGCCGGTCAGAAGCGCGACGACGGCGTCGCCCACCTGGAAGTCCGAGTCTCCGGGATTGTTGATCCGTCCGGACACTTCGAGCCCGAGGTAATCGGGGGCCCCGAGGGGCGGCGGGTAGAACCCCCGCCGCTGCTGAACGTCTGCCCGGTTGAGCCCGGCGGCAACGACGTCGATCAGCACCTCCCCGGCTTTTGGCTGGGGAGGTTCGACGTCGGCAACCTCCAGCACATCCGGATCACCGAATTTTCGCAGCACAACGGCTCTCATGAAGCTTCCTTTCCGTCGCAGGATCGCTTGCGGGGGTTTTGAACGCACCTACCCTGCATGAAACACTATTCCCGTAAGGAAGGTTGTCCGAGCGGCCGAAGGAGCTGGTCTTGAAAACCAGTGGACGGTAACCCCGTCTCAAGGGTTCGAATCCCTTACCTTCCGCGTTACACCAAGTCAGAGGCGGCTTCCGCTGGTCCAAGAGGGCCTGCGGGGCCGCCTTTGCTGCGGGTCAGGCCTGATCTGTGGCCAGGCTGCGTTCCCCGGCAGCGCGGTCAGCGTGGTACCGGCCCACCGGGATCATCAGGGGTTTGCCCGAGACCGGGTCAGTGATGACTGTGCTCGTCATGCCGAAAACGTGCTTCACCAGGCCCGGCGTCAAAACCTCGTCGGGGCACCCGCATGCGGCAAGTTTCCCCGCGGACAGGGCTATAAGGTGGTCGGCATACCTGGCCGCGAGGTTAAGGTCATGAAGCACCATGACGACGGTAGTTCCGTGGGTGCGGTTGAGCTCGGTGAGCAGGTCGAGGACTTCGACCTGGTGGCTGACGTCGAGGAACGTGGTCGGCTCATCGAGAAGCAACACCTCGGTCTGCTGCGCAAGAGCCATTGCGATCCATACCCGCTGCCGCTGGCCGCCGGAGAGTTCGTCGACGGCACGGTCGACGAGGTCAACGGTGTCGGTCGCCGCAAGAGCGCGGGCTACGGCCTGGTCGTCGGCCGCGCTCCAGCGGGCGAACACACGCTGGTGCGGGTGCCGCCCCCGCCCCACGAGATCGCCGACGGTGATCCCCTCGGGAGCAATCGGCGATTGGGGTAGCAGGCCAAGCCTGCGTGCCAGTTGCTTGGCCGGTATTTTGTGTACAGCTTCCCCATCAAGCAGGACGTGACCTGCCATAGGAGCCAGCAGCCGCGACATGGAGCGCAGCAACGTGGACTTGCCACAGGCGTTGGGACCGACAATGGCGGTGATTCGGCCCGGCGGAATAACCAGGTCGAGGTCTTTGATCACCGACCCGCCGTCGCCATAGCCTAGGGTCAGGCTTTCAATGTTCAGGCGTGGCTGCGAAGAAGTCACAGCATACCTCCAACCCGGTTGATTCGGACAATGAGGTAGACAAGGTAGGGCGCGCCCAGGATGCCGGTCACAACGCCCACTGGCAGCCGAACCCCGAACGCATATTGCCCCGCAAAGTCCGCCACCAGCGTGAGCAGCGCACCTACCAGCGCTGACGGGACCAACAAGGAGCCGTGAGGACCCACGATGCGTGCGGCGATTGGTCCGGATAGGAATGCCAGAAAGGCGATCGGCCCGCTGGCTGCCGTGGCGACACAGGCTATTACGACGGCGGCACTAATCGTGAGCAGTCGCATCCGTTCGACCCGCACTCCGAGGCCGGAAGCGGCGTCGTCTCCCAGTCGCGAGACCGACAGGTTCCGGCTCTGGATGAGGATCGCCGTGCCGAGGACCGCGAGGACAATGAAAACGGGCACCGCATCGCTCCACAAGGCTCCATTGAGGCTGCCGGTGAGCCAGCGCAGGGCCTGGGCCAGCTGGGTGTTGGTTGCCCGCTCAAGCTGCCATGCGATAACGCTCTGCATCATCGCGGCCACACCGATGCCGATCAGAATCAGCCGGGTACCGGCGGCTCCGCCGCGACGATAAGCGAGCAGGTAAATCGACAGGGCGACGATGAGGCCCGCGGCCACAGCCAGCCCGGAGACGGTCAGCCCACTCAGCGCGAACGACACGATCGCTACGGCCGCAGCGGCACTGGCACCCTCGGTGACACCGATGACGTCGGGGCTTGCCAGTGGATTGCGCAGCAGGGTCTGGAACGTCACCCCGGCAAGGCCGAAGCTCAGGCCCACCAGCACGGCCAGGACGGCACGCGGGAGCCGGAGCCGCCCCACCGTGAAGGAAGCCCCGGGGACGTCCTCACCGAGGATTACCCTCACTACCTCGTGGGGAGGGTAATGGGTCTGGCCGAACATCAGGCTACCGGCAAACGCAGCGATGACCAGCAGTACCAGAAGCGCAATAATCCGACGCCACCGGCGGGTGCGGGCATGGCGACTGGCACCGACCCTCTCGACGGTGGGCCGGAGCGCTGAATCTTCGGGCAGGGCGGTGTGAGGTGCGATCACAGCTCGCGCATCCGTCGTTGACGCACCACGGCAATGAAAACGGGGGCGCCCAGCAGCGCGGTGATGATGCCGACGTCCACCTCGCTCGGCGGCGCCACTACTCTACCCACCACATCGGCTGCAACGAGCAGGCAGGCGCCGCCAAGGGCACTGAAGGGCATGAGCCACCGGTGATCGACGCCGACAATGAGTCGACAGAAGTGCGGCACCACCAGACCGATGAAGGCGATGGGACCCGTTACTGCCGTGGTGGCGCCGCACAGCACCACACCGCCGGCAGCCGCAATCAGACGAGTGCGCGTTACGTGCTCGCCCAACCCGGAGGCCAGGTCGTCGCCCAAACCGAGCATGTTCAAGCCGCGTGCGGTCCCGGCACAGATCAGCGTTCCAACCGCGAGGAACGGCAACAGTCGAAGGAGCCCTTCATCGGTTGCGCCCCCAACCCCGCCGATCTGCCAGGAAACAACGTTCTCGGAAATATCCGGACGCGGCAGGACAACTGCGGTCACGAAGGAGACGAGGGCGGCTGCAGTCGCTGCCCCCGCAAGCGTGAGCTTGAGGGGAGTTGCACCACCGCGCCCGAGCGAACCGACCAACCAGACAAAGGTTGCTGCGACGGCCGCGCCCGCGATCGCCGTCCAGATGTAGCCTTCCGGTGACGCGAGCCCAAACCAGGCGATCCCGGTGACCACCGCGAGTGACGCACCGGCGTTCACACCAAGGATCCCGGGGTCAGCCAGTGGATTTCGGGTGATGCCCTGCATGACCAGACCGGAGACCGCCAGAGCGGCGCCAGCCACCGCAGCGAGGAACGTGCGTGGTATCCGTTTGGCGACCGCCGCCTGGTCCATACCGTCGGTCGACCCGGTAAGTCCGGCCCAGATATCGGCGGCGCCGACCTCCCGCGAGCCAAAAGCGATCGAGGCTGCACAGATGACGGCGAGGAGCCCGATCAGTGCAACTAGCGCGACACCGCGCACCCGCCGGGATTGGCGCAGGGTTGCAACAGTCCCCGGGGGTGCGTCAGTGGCGATGTTCACGTGGCGGGGGTGCTTACTTGCCTGCGCTGCCCGCTACCGCATCGGCGAGCAGTGCGACGTAGTCCTCGATGAGGTACGGCAGCGACAGGGCGGTCGGGTTGGCCGCGGTGCCGATCGGCTTTGCACCGTCGAGGTTGACAATGGCGTCGTTCTTGACCGCTGGCAGCTGGGAAAGCACAGGGTCGCCGTTGAGTGCGTCGATCAGTTCCTGACCCCCGTAGGTGACGACTACGTCGACGTCGGAAAGCTCGTCGGCCCGTTCGGTACTGATTGAGCCGGCGAAGTCACCGCCATCACCCGACGCCTCGACGATGCTCGGCGCAATCGCCATGCCGAGGTCCTCAAAGAACTTGGTGCGGGTGTCGGCAGCACTGTAGAAGTTGATCTCGCTCAGGTCAGTGGGATCGACGTGGGTCATGAACATGCCGTTGGCACCTTCAAGGTCGGGATGCTCGGCGACAGCATCGGCGATGGTCTGCTCAAGGTCGGCGACAAGCTGCTCGCCTTCCTCCTCCTTGCCGAGCGCTGTGGCGTTGATCTTGATCGACTCCCGCCATGGGGTTGCCCAGGGGGCGTCGGGGTAAGCCACGACCGGCGCGATCTCGCTCAGCGTCGCGTAGTCTTCCTCGGTCATGCCTGAGTAGCCGGCGAGGATCAGGTCGGGTTCGGTGGCGGCGACGGCTTCGAAGTCGTAGCCGTCGGTCTCGTCGAAGAGCACGGGAGTCTCCGCGTCGAGCTCCTCAAGCTTGTCCTCGACCCAGGGCTGGATCCCGTCGCCGTCGTCGTCGCCCCATGTCATCTTCGACATGCCGACGGGCACAATGCCGAGGGCAAGGGGGACCTCCTGGTTGGCATAATCAACCGTGGCGACCCGTTCAGGTTGCTCCTCGATGGTTGTAGTGCCGAGCGCATGCTCAACGGTGATTGGCGTCCACCCAGCGTCCGAGCTGCCCCCACCCGAGGAATCCTCAGGTGCGCTGCTCTCTGAGCCGCACGCGGCGAGGCTGAGGGCAAGAGTGATAATGGCCAGGGGCGCCGCGAGCATGCGGGAGCGAATCAAAGGAACCTCTTCCAGGGGAGTACGAGTTAGGCAAGGCTTACCATACCATGCGGGAAACACCGCTCAGACGCCCCCAGCGGCACACGATGTCGCCGTCCTTATCGGATAGGCTCCCCCAAGTGCCGAAAACAATGCCGAGGAGCTCTTCATCGATGAACGAGCGTTTCCTGCTTGCCGCCGCCCTGGCCCTTTCCGCTGCTGTGCTGAGCGGTTGCACCGCTTCAACGAATGACGACGACGGCGCGGCGCCGCCCAGCGCGCCAGCTCCTTCGCAGGCTGGGGTTTCCGAGAATAATCTGGAGGCAGGTCAATGCATGACAGACTCCGGTACCGCGGCGGAACCGAACATCGAGGTTCTGCCCTGCACCGAGGAACACGCGTTCGAAGTCTTCGCTACCACCGAGCTTCCGGAAGGCGACTATCCCGGCCTCGGTGAAGCCGATGCGCAGGCCCAGGAGTTCTGCCGCAGCGAGTTCAGTGAGTTCATCGGCGTCGAGTACGACGCTTCAGAACTCGACCTCCAGTACTTCTACCCTGTGGAGGAAGAGTGGGCCGCCGAGGGCGGCCGCAGCGTCATCTGCCTGGTCGGCCAGCCCGCAGGCGCTACCGCCCAAGGCATCCTGGAGGGCTCTGCCCGATAGTTCCCAATGGCAAGCAGGCGTGTTTGAATGTGTGTGGCGTCTGTGTGGTCCAAGTCACTAAAGAGCGATCTGGGCTGGACGCTGCAGTCCGACACCACCGGACCGACGATGGGAAACGCTCACATGCCTGTTG
Source organism: Arthrobacter pigmenti (assembly GCF_011927905.1). Classification (NCBI taxonomy): domain Bacteria; kingdom Bacillati; phylum Actinomycetota; class Actinomycetes; order Micrococcales; family Micrococcaceae; genus Arthrobacter; species Arthrobacter pigmenti. Next base: position 266,308 of record NZ_JAATJL010000001.1, on the reverse strand, counting down.
CAAACTTGGCACATCTTTCACCGCGGCGCATTCGGGGGACCTGCCCGCTCTGAAGACGCTGACGTACATCAGCTAAACGTTTCCGCCGTTGATGGTCTCGACTCCGCCGATCCGTTCCCGCACGGTAACCACCCGTTCATTCCGGAGTGGTTTGCTTTGTGGTGACCGAATTGTCACCGGCACCATCTACCGTCACTCTCGTGGCCACATCCGCCGACGCTCACTGCCGAAAGCGGGTATCACTCGCGGCCGTAAACCGGCCAAAGTCAAGGAGAAACACAACGGATGAAGAATTCGTGGAGGGGCGCGCTGTGCTCGGCGCTGTCGGTAGGGCTGCTCGCCTCACCGGTGGCGGCCTTGCCTGCCAGCGCCGAAGAAACCGTCGAGGCCCAGGCAGGCTCCGGCGTCGTCATCAATGAAGCCTATGTGAACGGCGGCAGCGCCAACGCGCCGTTCACCCACAAGTTCGTGGAGCTTTACAACACTACGGATGCGCCGGTCAGTCTTGACGGCTGGTCTCTGCAATACCGCGCGGCGGGTACCGTCACCGCGCCAACCGGCGTCGCGGAGCTTAGCGGGAGCATCCCGGCGAACGGCTACTTCCTGGTTCAGGGCGGCAGCAATGACAGTTTCGGTGCTGCTCTTCCTGCACCGGATGTAACCACTGGTCTGAATTTCAGCGGCACACGCGGAACCATCGTGCTGTCGAACCAGCCCGGCGCCGTCGATCCGCTTGCGGTTGGCTCCGTTGTCGGTGCACCTGGTGTCGTGGACCTGCTGGGCTACGGTTCCTCCAACACCTACGAGACCGCGGCGGAAGAGGGGCCGGGCGGGACCACCAACCCGCTGTCCATGAACCGCTCAGACTTCGTGGACACCGACAACAACAAAGTCGATTTCACTGCGCTCGACGCCGTAACTCCCACCAATGCTGCCGGCGACCAGGCCGGAAGCGAACCGGAACCCGACCCTGATCCGCCGACGCCCGGAGAAGTCATCCCCATTGCGGAGATCCAGGGCAACGGTGCCGCCAGCCCCTACGCGGGCCAGACTGTCACTACGCGCGGCGTCGTCACGGCTGCCTACCCCACCGGCGGATTCGATGGGTACTACATCCAGACTGCAGGCACCGGTGGAGACCTCGGCTCTGACCACGCGGCATCGGACGGCATCTTCATCTACTCGCCCGAAACCGTGGAGAGCGTCGCCGTCGGTGATTTCGTCGAGGTGACCGGCCTTGCAGGTGAATACTTCGACCTGTCCCAGATCACCGTGAACGCCGGCGGCATGACCAAGCCAGCTGAGGCGGCTGTGGCCGTCAAGGCTTCATCGGTGGCCTACCCGGCGGACGACGCCGGCCGCGAAGCACTCGAAGGCATGCTCGTTCACCCGACAGGCGGATTCACCGTCACCGACAACTATGCGTTGAACCAGTACGGTGAAATCGCGCTGGCGGTGGGCGATTCCCCGCTGGTGCAGCCAACGGAAATTGCTCCTCCCGGTACGCCTGAGAACGCTGCCGTCGCCGCCGACAACGCCGCCCGCGGCGTGAAGCTCGACGACGGCGCCACCACCAACTTCCTGAACAGCGCCAACATGGACCAGCCGCTGCCCTACCTCACGCCGGAGGAGCCCGTTCGGGTGACCTCGTCCGCGACGTTCACGGCACCTGTCGTCCTTGATTTCCGCAACAGCTCCTGGAAGTTCCAGCCGCTGACTGCCCTCACCGCAGCGAATGCCGCGGACGTTCAGCCCGCCGCCTTCGAAGGGACCCGCCCCGAGGCGCCGGAGAACGTTGGCGGCAACGTCAAGATCGCCTCATTCAATGTGCTGAACTACTTCACAACCACCGGTGACCAGCTCACGGGCTGCACCTACTACGAGGACCGCGATGGCAATCCCATCACGGTGCGTGGCGGCTGCGATGCCCGCGGCGCCGCCAACGCGGAGAACCTCGAACGCCAGGAAGCGAAGATCGTTGCGGCGATCAACGGCCTGGATGCCGACGTCGTCTCCCTCGAGGAGATCGAGAACTCGGCGAAGTTCGGCAAGGACCGCGATGAGGCCCTCGCGACGCTCACGGCGGCGCTCAACGAAGCGACGCCTGGTGTCTGGGACTACGTCCGCTCCCCCGCGGACCTTCCTGCACTGGAGAATGAGGACTTCATCCGGACCGCCTTCATCTACAAGAGGGCGGCAGTCGAAACGGTCGGCGAATCAGTCATCCTCGATGACAACGAGGCGTTCTCGAACGCCCGTAAGCCCCTTGCGCAGACCTTCAACGTGGTGGACGGTGATGAGTCCACCAGGTTCCTCGTGATCGCAAACCACTTCAAGTCGAAGGGTTCCGGTACCGGTGAGAACGCGGACCAGGGCGACGGCCAGGGCGCTTCGAACGCTGACCGTATTGAGCAGGCAACGGCGCTTGTTGCGTTCGCTGACCGGTTGAAGACCGAAGAAGGAACCGACAAGGTATTCCTCGCCGGCGACTTCAACTCCTACTCGGCTGAGGATCCTATGCAGGTCCTGTACAACGCCGGGTACGTCAACCAGGGCGCGAAGACGGACGGATACTCGTACGTCTTCTCGGGCCAGGTGGGTTCGCTCGACCACATCCTCGCCTCGCCGGCTGCTGATGCAACCGTCTCCGGCGTCGATGTCTGGAACATCAACGCCGTGGAATCCGTGGCACTGGAGTACAGCCGCTACAACTACAACGCCACCAACTTCTATGAGCCCAACCAGTTCAGGGCCAGTGACCATGATCCTGTGATCGTGGGCCTGAACCTTGTCCCGGAGGGCACCACCACCGAGCTCAACCTGATGGGCATCAACGACTTCCACGGGCGCATCGACGCAAACACGGTGAAGTTCGCGGGCACCATCGAGCAGTTGCGCGCGCAATACGCCGAAGAGAATTCACTGTTCCTCTCGGCGGGCGACAACATCGGTGCGTCCCTGTTCGCCTCCTCTGTGGCGCAGGACAAGCCGACGATCGACGTCCTGAATGCACTGGACCTCAGCGCCTCGGCAGTGGGCAACCACGAGTTCGACGCCGGTTTCGAGGACCTGAGCGGCCGGGTCGCCGAGCTCGCGGAGTTCCCCTACCTCGGCGCGAACGTCTACGAGAAGGGCACCACCACTCCGGCGCTGCAGGAGTATGAGATTGTCAACGTCGGTGGAATCGACGTCGCCGTGATCGGTGTCGTGACCCAGGAGACGCCGTCGTTGGTCAGCCCTGACGGTATCTCCACACTCGACTTCGGCAATCCCGTTGAGGCCGTCAACCGTGTGGCGGCCCAGATCGAGGAGCAGGACCTTGCCGACGTCATTGTCGCCGAGTTCCACGAGGGTGCCGGCGACGGCGTCGTTGAGGGTTCCACGATCGAGGAGGAGGTCGCCGCAGGCGGCGCCTTCGCCGAGATTGTCACCGAGACCACGCCGCTGGTCGACGCCATCTACACCGGTCACACGCACAAGCAGTACGCGTGGGATGCACCGGTTCCCGGTTCTGAGGGCGAGACCCGCCCGATCGTTCAAACCGGTTCCTACGGTGAGTTCATCGGCCACATCACCCTCACCGTGGACAATGCCACCGGCGAGGTCGAGTCCTACACCGCGCAGAACGTTGCCCGGACCACCACCGACGACGCCACGCTGGTAGCCCAGTTCCCAAGGGTTGCTGAGGTCAAGACGATTGTCGACGCCGCGCTGGCCGAGGCGGAGGTCATCGGCAGCCAGCCGGTGGGATCGGTAACCGCTGACATCACCACCGCGTTCGTGAACGGCAACCGTGATGACCGGACCTCCGAGTCGACGCTCGGCAACCTGGTGGCCGAGTCGATGAGGGCTTCGCTCTCCGCAGCGGAGCGCGGTGGTGCGGAGATCGGCGTCGTCAATCCGGGCGGTCTGCGCAATGAGCTCTACTACGGCGAGGACGGCGTCATCACTTACGCCGAGGCCAATGCGGTTCTGCCGTTCGTCAACAACCTCTGGACAATCACCCTCACCGGTGAGCAGTTCAAGACAATGCTCGAGCAGCAGTGGCAGCCGGAAGGCAGCTCCAGGTCGTTCCTGGCGCTCGGGCTCTCGGACAACGTGACCTACACCTACAACCCGGACCTCGCAGCAGGCTCCCGCATCACGTCGGTCACCATCGACGGCGCACCGCTGGACCCGGCCCGCGACTACCGGATCGGCACGGTCAGCTTCCTTGCCCAGGGCGGCGACAACTTCACCGTCTTCCGGGAGGGCACGGACGTTCGCGACTCAGGTCTTGTGGACCGCGACGCCTGGATCAACTACATCCAGGAGAACAGCCCGCTGTCGCCGAGCTTCGACCGCCGGGGAGTGATCGTCCGGAACGCACCCGCTGAGGTAGAGGCGGGCGCCGAGGTTTCGTTCAGCGTTGCCAAACTTGATCTCACCTCTCTTGGCAGCCCGGCGAACACCACCCTGACCGCAACCTACATCAACGACGGTGGGGTCAGCACCGAACTGGGCACCACCCCGGTTTCAGGCGGCGCGGCCGAGGTAACGGTCACAGTGCCGGAGACCGCGGTGGGCGACGGACGGATTGTCCTGGTTGCGGAGGAATCCGGAACCACGGTCACCCTGTACGTCACCGCGGAGTCGGCACCCGAACCGCCGAACTGCGTTCCGCCGACCAAGCCCACCCGATGGTGGGACTTCTTCGGCTGGATCCGCTACGGGTACGAGTTGATCGAGTACCTCAAGTGCCTCATCGGCCGGCCATAGCGGCGTAGCCCGACCAACGGCTGAGCGCGAAAGCGCCGGAAGGCGCTCTTCCCCGATTCGCTGGGGAGGGGCGCTTTCGCGTTGCGCCTCCCGCATCGACTCTCCCCAAATGGTGCTTCTCAGGGCGGAAATAGCCCTCAAAACGCCCATTTGGGGAGAGTCGATGCAACCCCTTGAGTCGATGTACCTGGAGGGGCCTTAGGAACCGCCGAGGATTGCCCGGGCAATGTCGTCGGCGTCACGCAGGGTTCGGCCCCCGGCGTCGAGCGACGCCCCAGCTTCGGCGGCGATCGCCGTTCCCCACTGCACGGAGGTGAGCTGCAGCCCAAGCACATACAGTCCCTCCTGCACGAGCCCGTTCGCACCAAGCGCCTGGTAGGGCGGCTTGGTCACGTCAAGGCCCGCCGACAGCTCCGGCACACCGTCCTCCGACATCATCGCGCGGGCACGCACCAATCCGTCCTCCAACAGCCGCCGCAGCAACACCGAGCGGTTGTACACCACCCGGTTGGCCGGCATCACCGCTTCCACCAGCACACCGGCGTCGTACGTACCGCCCTCCACCCACGGGGAGGTAACCGTGAACCGGCTTCGTCCGCTGTCGAGTTCGAAGCGCGGCGCCGGCCCGGCGAAACGCACGACGCCGGCCCTCGCCAATGCCGCCAACTGTTCAATGCGCAGCGCCGGCGGCCCACTGGCCAGACCCTCAACGAGAGGTTCAAACCACCCACGCAACTCCGCGGTCCAGGAGGCCTCCGTGAGCCCGCCATCGGAAACCACCTGCTTGATCACGGACCGCCCGGCGTTCATCGCTCCGATGGCCATTTTCAGCGGATCATCCTCACCACGGTCTGATCCGGCTGCGTCTTCCTCCAAATACTCCAGAACCGTCCGGTTGTACTCCTGCGCAGAAGCGAACCGGCGACGCCCGAACGGCCGGGCAAGCGCCTCCAGATCCAGCCGGTCCAAACCGGACACGTGAGCATCAAGGGTCTCTTCAAGCTTGGCTGCCCAGTCGCTGTCCGGTGCATCGAGTGCATCCTGGAGCTTCTCCAGAAAGCCCTCACCCAGTCCGGCAGTCCGGGCCAAAGTGCAGTAGTACGCCCAGACCGCGTCACGGTGAAGCAACGGCCACAGGTCGTGGTCGAACCCGGGTTGGACCCCGTCCGCAGCGAAACTTCCCGCCCGCTCAAGCGTGCAGTATCGAAGGTTGACGCTCCGCGGCACATACCTGTCCAACTTCGCCTTCGCCCGATACGGGGTACCCCGGCGCGACGCCGCGATGATGAGCGGTTCCCGACCCGACGGTTCATAGGTCAGCGCGCAACCCGCAGGCTCGCCGCCCGGTACGAACCGGCCTCCGCGCCCCTCGGTGAGGTGCGTCATGATGTCAAAGAAGTTCAGGCCCAGGCCGCGAACCAGCACCGGCTTACGCGGAGGAAGACGGTTCCAGTCCACGTCTGCAGGCACAGCAGGTGGCCAGTACTGCAGCCCAAGCCGCGCGGCGCCGTCGCGCAGTGCCTCCTGCTCGCGGTTCAGCTGCGCCGGAAGGTGCCCCATGGCCAGAACGACGGCGTCCGCCTCCAACGCCTCGTCCTCGCCCAGTTCTACCCGGAATGCCGTTCCCACACGTTGTACGTGGCGCGCCTCGACCTGGTGGACGACGACGTCGAAACCCTCGCCGAGGCAGGACAGGACGGAGACGTAGACCCAGCGCAGGTAGCGACCGTACAGTGCCCTGCTTGGGAAGCCGCTGGAGGTCAGCGCTGCCAACTCGGCGCGATCCTCATCGCTCAGGCTCTCATCGGGCGAGACGAGCATTCGTTGCCGCCAGCCGTCGAAGCACACCGGAACCAGCGATGGCGCGCGCCCGGAAGCAGCCTCGCCAACCGGAACCACCGTAGGAAAAAGCGCCGGCGTATTCATAAGAAAGTGCCTGGACTGATCCGGACGCCAAACGTGTCCCGGCCCCGGCTCGTACGGTTCCACAACGTGGACCGTCAACCTTGGCCGTCCTCCCTCAGGAAAGGCAGACCAATTCGCAGCCAACCGCTCAAGCACGGAAGTGCCACGCGGGCCGGCGCCGATGATGGCTACCTGCAGGCCGCGCGAATTGTCCATCCGTCTAGGTTATCGGCCTTCAAACGCAGTCGAAGTTCACCTGACGTGAGGTCAGCCTCCCACGTATGCGGCCAGATGTTCGCCTGTGAGCGTCGACTTGCCGGCCACCAACTCAGCGGGCGTTCCCTCAAAGACAACCTTGCCGCCGTCGTGCCCTGCTCCCGGTCCGAGGTCAATGATCCAGTCCGCGTGTGCCATCACGGCCTGGTGATGCTCGATCACGATCACCGATTTACCCGAGTCCACAAGCCGGTCGAGCAGGCCGAGAAGCTGCTCAACGTCTGCCAGATGGAGACCGGTGGTCGGCTCGTCGAGGATGTAGATATCACCCTTCTCGCCCATCTGGGTGGCGAGCTTGAGTCGCTGGCGTTCTCCACCGGAGAGAGTGGTGAGCGGCTGGCCGAGGCTAAGATAACCAAGCCCGACGTCGGCCAGCCGGTCCAGGACTTTGTGCGCTGCGGGTGTGCGGGCCTCACCCCCGCTGAAGAACTCCTCCGCTTCAGTCACGGACATCGCGAGGACCTCGGCGATGTTCTTCCCGCCCAACCGGTACTCCAGCACGGAGGCCTGGAATCGCTTGCCCTCGCAATCCTCACAGGGAGACTCCACCGTAGCCATGACGCCGAGCTCGGTGTAGATGACGCCCGCGCCGTTGCAGGTGGGGCAGGCTCCCTCCGAGTTGGAACTGAAGAGGGCAGGCTTCACGCCGTTAGCTTTGGCGAACGCCTTGCGGATCGGCTCAAGCAGTCCCGTGTAGGTGGCGGGATTGCTTCGGCGTGAACCACGAATAGCGCCCTGGTCGATGACCACTACGCCCTCCCTGCCCGCAACCGATCCGTGGATCAGTGAACTCTTACCCGATCCGGCCACGCCCGTGACTACGCAGAGCACACCCAGTGGGATATCGACGTCGACATTCCGCAGGTTATGCGTGGACGCACCACGGACCTCAAGCACACCGGACGACGCCCGCACCGTCTCCTTCAAACCCGCCCGGTCATCGAGGTGCCTGCCCGTGATGGTGTCGCTGCTGCGCAGCGCGTCCACCGTTCCCTCGAAGCAGAGCGTTCCACCCGCGGTGCCTGCACCCGGACCCAGGTCGATCACGTGATCGGCAATGGCGATCGTTTCGGGCTTGTGCTCGACCACGAGCACGGTGTTGCCCTTGTCCCGCAGCTGCAGCAGGAGGTTGTTCATCCGCTCGATGTCATGCGGGTGAAGGCCGATGGTGGGCTCGTCGAACACGTACGTGACATCCGTCAGCGAGGATCCGAGATGCCGGATCATCTTGGTGCGCTGTGCTTCGCCGCCGGAGAGCGTGCCTGCCGGCCGATCCAGTGAGAGGTAACCCAGCCCGATTTCCGTGAAGGAGTCAAGGAGGTGCTGCAGCCCCTTGAGCAAGGGTGCAACGGAGGGCTCCTGAAGGTCCCGGATCCACCCGGTGAGATCGCTGATCTGCATCTGGCAGAGCTCGGCGATGTTCTTGCCGTTGATCTTCGATGCGAGGGCTTCCCGGGTGAGCCGGGTCCCCTCGCATTCCGGGCACCTCTGGAAGGTCACCGCCCGCTCGACAAACCGGCGTACGTGCGGCTGCATCGCCTCGGGGTCCTTGGACAGCATTGATTTCTGGATCTTGGGGATGATGCCCTCGAAGGTGAGGTTGATGCCCTCAACCTTGATCTTGGTTGGCTCGGAGTAGAGCATGGTGTCGAGCTGCTTCTTGGTGAAGTTGTCGATCGGCTTGTTCATCGGGAGTCCAACGCCCTCGAACAACCGGCCAAACCATCCGTCCATCGAGTACCCGGGAACTGTCAGCGCGCCGTCCTCGAGTGTCTTTGTCTCGTCATACAGGGCCGTGAGGTCAATGTCGCTGACATTGCCCATGCCCTCGCACCGCGGGCACATGCCGCCCAGATAAACGGCCTGGCTGACCACGTTCTTCTCGACGCGGCCGCCCTTGTCCGTGGACATCACACCGCTTGCCTTGCGGGTTGGCACATTGAAGGAGAACGCGGTGGGCGGGCCAATCTGTGGAGAGCCCAGACGGCTGAAGAGGATCCGCAGCATCGCGTTCGCATCCGTGGCGGTGCCCACCGTGGACCGCGGGTTGGAACCCATCCTCTCCTGGTCGACGATGATGGCTGTGGTCAGCCCCTCGAGGCGGTCCACCTCCGGCCGCGCAAGGGAGGGCATAAAGCCCTGGACAAAAGCACTGTAGGTCTCATTGATCATCCGCTGGGACTCTGCGGCGATGGTTGCGAACACCAGCGAACTCTTTCCGGAGCCCGAAACACCAGTGAACACGGTCAACCGACGCTTCGGAATCTCGACGCTGATGTCCTTGAGGTTGTTCTCCCGTGCGCCTTCCACGCGGATCAGATCATGCGTGTCCGCGGCGTGCAGCGAAGTCGGTTCAGTACCTGTGGCCGTACTCATCATTTCCCCATCTCCTGGGCGGTTCGGGCGCACCCGGGCCGGCCGTCGTCGTCGTTTGGCTCTATCTAATCAGTTGGCGCCGACATTCGGCAGGCACTATTTGTGGAGCGAACCACTCCAAGTTGCCTAAGATAACGGCATGACGTCCACCACACAGCATGACCCCGCAACCGAAGACGAGTTCCTCTGGCTCGAAGACATCTACGGCGAGAAGCCTCTGGACTGGGTGCGCGGTGAGAACGCGGTCACCGAGTCGAAACTGATCAACCACGGCTTCCTGACGATGGAGCAGCGCCTGCTTGAGGTGCTTGACTCCACGGACCGCATTCCCATGGTCGGCAAGCGGGGCGATCACTACTACAACTTCTGGCGGGACAAGGAGCACCCCAAGGGCCTCTGGCGCCGCACCACCTGGGACAGCTACCTCACGGATGCACCTGACTGGGAGATCCTGCTCGACGTTGACGCCCTGAGTGCGGCCGAGGGCCAGGACTGGGTGTGGGGCGGCGCAATGTTCCTCCGCCCCGCCGAGGGCGAGCCCTACCGCCTGGCGCTCATCGCGCTCTCCCCCGACGGCGGTGACGCGCAGCGCTACCGGGAGTACGACGTCGTCGACCGCGTTTTCGTGGCGGGCGGGTTCGACATTCCGGTTGCCAAGAGCCGGATCAGCTGGGCGGGGCCGGACGCCCTGCACGTCGGGACTGACTTCGGGCCGGGTTCCATGACCACGAGCTCCTACCCGCGGACCGTCCGTACACTGCGCCGCGGCGAGCCGCTGGAGTCCGCGGAACTGTACTTCGAGATTCCTGAGAACTCGATGATGGCTGCTGTGGTCCGCGATCAGACGCCGGGGTTCGAGCGCGATATCGCCGCCCACATTGTCGACTTCTACTCCAGCCGCACCTATCTTCGCCGGGACGACGAGTGGGTGCACATCGATGTGCCCGACGACGTCAACGTCTCCCTCCACCGCGAATGGCTGCTGCTGCGTCCACGGACGGATTTCGACCTCGACGGCGTCACTTACCCTGCCGGTTCCCTCCAGGCCGCGCGGCTTGAGGACTTCCTCAGCGGCAACCGTGCGCTTACCGCCGTCTTCGAGCCCGATGCGCAGACCGCCCTGCAGTCCTGGAGCTGGACGCGGGACTACCTCCTGCTGAACCTCCTGACGGACGTCTCCTCCGAGATCCGTGTGCTGAACCCCTCTGATCACTGGTCCTCCGATGTCCTGGACGCGTGCCCACCCCTGCATTCAGTGGATGCCTATGCGGTTGATGACGAGGACGACGACGCCGGCAACGACTACTGGCTTGTCGCCACAGGCTTCCTCACCCCCACAACAGTGGTGCGGGGCACGATCGGTGGGGCGCATGCCGAGGTGAAGGCATCGCCGTCGTACTTCGACGAGGACTCCTTCACGGTCGAGCAGCACTTCACCGTGTCAAAGGACGGCACCCGGGTGCCGTACTTCCAGGTTGCGTCGAAGGGTCTATTGCTCGACGGCGGCAACCCGACGCTGCTGTCCGGTTACGGGGGGTTCGAAAACGCAATGACACCGGCGTACAGCGGTGTGATCGGCCGCGGTTGGCTGGAGCGCCGGACGTCCGGTGGACGGCACGGCGTGTATGTGCTCGCCAACATTCGAGGCGGCGGTGAGTACGGTCCGGGCTGGCATCAGGCGGCCCTGCACGCGAATCGGCACCGCGCGTACGAGGACTTCGCAGCGATCGCGCAGGATCTGGTGGATCGCGGTGTGACCAGGCCGGAACTTCTGGGCTGCACGGGACGCAGCAACGGCGGGCTGCTCGTGGGAAACATGCTGACCCAGTACCCCGAACTGTTCGGCGCGATCTCGTGCGGTGTACCGCTGCTGGACATGAAGCGCTACACCAAACTCTCGGCCGGGTACTCGTGGATCGCTGAATACGGGGACCCGGACAAGCCGGAAGAGTGGGAGTACGTGCAGACCTTCTCCCCCTACCACCGGCTCCGCGAGGGTATGCAGTATCCGAAGACGCTGATCTGGACGGCGACGAGCGATGACCGGGTGGGCCCGGTCCAGGCCCGAAAGATGGCGGCCCGCATGAAGGCGCTTGGTGTGGAAAACGTGTGGTTCCACGAAGCGTTGGAAGGTGGCCATGCGGGCGCTTCCGACAACCGCCAGACCGCCCGGATGCACGCCATGTCGCAGGAGTTCGTGTGGAAGGCGCTCACCGGGCAGCTGTAGGGCGCGTATTTTGCTCTTGCCCTTTGGTTCTGGGTAGTCTTGGGTGGCTAGTAATAGCTGCTGGAGACGTGCCAGAGCGGCCGAATGGGCTTCACTGCTAATGAAGTGTGGGTCTAAAGCCTACCGGGGGTTCAAATCCCCCCGTCTCCGCTGAAATACAGAGGAACCCCGGACCATCTGGTCCGGGGTTCCTCTGTGTTATCCGCCTGTTTCGGCGTTTGCGGGCTGCGGGGCTATGCCTTGAGTGCAAGCGTGAACGGAAGGACCGCCTGCGCGCCCGCATCCCGGAGGGCTTTCCCTGCCACGGTCAGACTCCATCGGCTATCTGCGAGATCGTCGACCAGGAGCACGGGGCCCGGATTGGCAGAAAACCAGGCGCGACCGTCTTCCGGGACGGCGAATTTGTCCCACACCGCCGCCAACCTGAACGCGCTGTTGCCTCCCGAAGCGCCACTCGGCCAGCCATTCGGCAGTTGCAGCGCGCCGAGGTGCGGGATCTTTCCGACACTCGCGAGCCCTTCGGCGAGGGACCGGATCAGGAGGGGGCGCCGTCGTGATGGCATGCTGACAACGGCAACAGGCCGGGTTTCCCAGCCCCACTCGGACAATACCTTCACGCATGCCTGGGCAGCCAGTGCATCAAGTGGCCGGTCTTCTGATCCTTCGGCCAGGAGTTCCCGTACCCGGTTTCCCCAGCCGAGGTCCGTCAGACGTGCGAGTGCACGTCCGGGTGACAGGAGCTGATCGGCTGGAATCCGGCCCTTCACGGGGACGCCCAGCTTGTCCATGCCGGAGGGCCACTGACCTCGTGGCTCGAGTTCCACACCCACTCTGCCGAGGGCGCTTCCTGCACTCTCAGAGGCGTCGTGTGAGACCTCGTCGGAGTACCAGGGGCCTGCACAGTTGTCGCACCGGCCGCAGGGAGCTGCTGCCGGATCATCCAGAGCTGCGGCCAGGAACTCCATCCGGCAGCTTCCGGTGTTCTCGTAGTCCAGCATGGACTTCTGCTCGTGCACACGGGCTTTGGCGATACGGGCGTAGCGTTCGCTGTCGTACTGCCAGGGCTTGCCGGTCGCTTGCCATCCTCCCGTCACCTTGCGCACGGCTCCGTCCACGTCCAGCACTTTAAGCAGGAGCTCCAGCGGCGAACGCCGCACGTCCACGCGGGTTTCCAGAGCAGGTGTGGACAGTACGCTGCCGTCTGCCAGGGCGTCGAGGATGCGCTCCGCTTTGTCCTCGGCGGGCATCGAAGCGGTGGCGAAGTACTCCCAGATGTCCCTGTCCTCCGCCCCGGGAAGAAGCAGCACATCAGCATTGGGAGTCCCGCGGCCGGCCCTGCCCACCTGCTGGTAGTACGCAACAGGCGAGGACGGAGCGCCGAGGTGTACAACGAACCCTAGATCCGGTTTGTCGAAGCCCATCCCCAGGGCACTGGTGGCAACGAGGGCCTTCACCTCGTTATTCTTTAGCGCCTGTTCCGCTGACTCGCGATCCGCCGGATCGGTTCGCCCGGTATAGGCGAGCACCCGGTGTCCGCTCTCCCGCAGCAACCGGGCGGTGTCTTCAGCTGCGGAAACCGTCAGGGCGTAGATGATGCCGCTTCCGGGCAGGTCTTCAAGGTGGGTGAGGAGCCACGCGAGGCGCGAACGTGGACTGGGCAGGCGGAGCACGCCGAGCCGAAGCGATTTCCTCGCCAGGTTCCCGCGCAGGGTGTACACAGGCGTGCAGTCAGTACCCAGTTGCTCCTCTACGTCCTTGACCACCCGCGAGTTTGCGGTTGCTGTGGTGGCGAGCACCGGCACACCCTGCGGAAGCGTGGTGATGAGGTCCCGGAGCCGCCGATAATCAGGACGGAAATCGTGGCCCCAGTCGGAGATGCAGTGGGCCTCATCAATCACCAACAGTCCTGTTCGGCGGATCAGTTCCGGCAGGTGGTTCTCCCGGAAGGATGGGTTGTTCAGCCGCTCAGGGGAGACCAGGAGCACGTCAACCTGATTTGCCTCGAGCTGTGCGGAAATCTCTTGCCACTCCGTCTGATTGGCTGAGTTGATTGCGGCCGCCCGCACGCCGGCCCGCTCAGCGGCAGCTACCTGGTCCCGCATGAGTGCGAGCAGCGGAGAAACGATTAGGGTTGGCCCGGCACCAGCCATTCGCAGGAGCAGGCTCGCGACGAAGTACACGGCGGATTTCCCCCAGCCGGTGCGCTGTACCACCAGTGCGCGGCGGCCTCCATTGACCAGTGCCTCGATAGCCTCGAACTGGCCCTCGTGGAAGGCAGCGTCCTCGCGCCCCACGAGGGTGCGCAGGATCGAGAGTGCCTGGTGGTGCAGCGTGGTGGTTTCAGCCATGCGCCCCAGTATTGCAGCCGGCGCCGACGAAAACCCGCGGGTTGGTCCGCTATGTTGACAACCGCCGTCGACCATTCCTCCCCAGCCCACTGGCCCGCCAATCGAACCGGCTAGACTTTCGAGCGTGAACACAACCATCGACCTCTCAGCTTCGTTCAAGGCCTACGACGTACGTGGAATTGTGGGTGAAACCATCACCGCCGAAACAGTGCGGGCGGTAGGTGCCGCCTTCGTTGACGTACTGGGCCTTGCAGGCGAAACTGTACTGGTGGGCGGGGACATGCGGCCCTCGTCCCCGGAGTTCAGTAGTGCTTTCGCTGACGGAGCCACCGCTCGCGGGGCCGATGTGATCTTCCTGGGTGAGATTTCCACCGATGAGTTGTACTACGCAAGCGGGAAACTGGACGCTGCCGGGGTCACGTTCACCGCCAGCCACAATCCCGCGCAGTACAACGGTATGAAGATGTCGCGTCCGGGCGCCGTTCCCGTCTCATCCGAAACTGGTCTGACCGAGATCAGGGAGCGGGCCGAACAGTACCTTTCCGACGGCGCGATCCCCGCCGTCGACGTTCAGGGCACCACCTCCTCGAGGGACATCCTTGAGGACTACGCGCAGTACCTGCGTTCCCTGGTCGATCTTTCGGGCATCCGCCCACTCAAGGTTGTTGTCGACGCCGGAAACGGCATGGCCGGGCTAACCACTCCCGCTGTTTTGGGTGACCAGTACCTTGACGCTCTACCGCTTGAGATCATTCCCCTCTACTTCGAACTCGACGGCACCTTCCCTAACCACCCGGCAAACCCGCTGGAGCCGGAGAATCTCAAGGATCTGCAGCGGGCTGTGCTGAGTAATCACGCCGACATCGGGCTTGCATTCGACGGCGACGCCGATCGGTGCTTCGTAATCGACGAGCAGGGCGAGCCCGTGTCACCGAGCGCGGTCACGGCCATGGTCGCGCGCCGTGAGATCCGCCGCGCACAGGCCAACGGGGAGCAGGAACCGGTGATCATCCACAATTTGATCACCTCGCGTGCCGTCCCGGAACTGGTTCGGGCAGAGAGCGGACGCCCCGTCAGGACGCGCGTGGGCCATTCCTTCATCAAAGCCGTCATGGCAGAGGAGGGGGCGGTGTTCGGCGGCGAACACTCGGCGCACTATTACTTCCGCGAGTTCTGGAACGCAGACACAGGCATGCTTGCGGCGATGCACGTTCTCGCAGCGCTCGGAGAACAGGAGCGGCCGCTCTCCGACCTGGGCCGGGAGTATGAGCCTTACTTCTCCTCCGGAGAGATCAACTCCCGGATTGACGACGCCGCTGCGGCCACCGCACGTGTGCGGCAGGAGTTCGAGAACGATGGCGTCACTGTGGATGAGGTGGACGGCCTCACCTTTACGGCGGAGGACGGCTCGTGGTGGTTCAACCTGCGGGCCTCAAACACCGAACCGTTCCTGCGCCTCAACGCCGAAGCGGAAGACCCTGCGACTTTGGAGACCCTCACCGCGGCCGTACTGGAACAGATCCGCCAGTAACGTGCCGGATCCACCCGGCTCTCAAGGACAAGACTGGCGCCGAAGCCGTATAGCGGCGGCTCACCGGCGTTCCTCCGCGTGAACATCGAAATCCTCGGTAACACCGACCCCTATCTCCACGCACACATCTGGCCGCGCTACGGCTGGGAGGAGCCTGATCGAAGGCGGAAGCCCGTCTGGCTCTACCCGGAATCGAACTGGTCAGGCCCCGGAAATGCGGCTGGCCCGCAGCATGATGAGCTGCGGGCCAGAATCACGGCATATCTTGAGGAGTGGAGCTAGGCGGCAAACCGCTTCTTCAGGTTCTCAAGCTCATTGACGAGTTCCTTCGGCAGGGACTCACCGAACTGCTGGTACCACTGCTCGATTCCCTCAAGCTCGGCGTCCCACTCCTCCGCGTCTACCCGAACCGCTTCCTCAACGTCCGCGGGCGTGAGGTCGAGGCCGGTCAGGTCTAGGGAATCCGGAGCTGGGACGTAACCGATGGGCGTCTCAACCGCATCTGCCTTTCCTTCGAGGCGCTCGATGATCCACTTCATCACCCTCGAGTTGTCGCCAAAGCCGGGCCAGGCGAAGCCGCCATCGGCGGTCCGGCGGAACCAGTTCACCAGGAAGATCTCCGGCAGGCGCGACTGGTCGGCCTGGCCGCTGACCTTCAGCCAGTGGCTGAGGTAATCGCCGGCGTCGTACCCCATGAAGGGAAGCATCGCCATTGGGTCCCGGCGCACCCGGCCGACAGCGCCTGCGGCGGCCGCAGTCGTCTCCGACGAGAGGGTGGATCCCATGAAGATGCCGTTCGTCCAGTCACGTGACTGCGTGACCAGCGGAACTGTAGTCTTCCGGCGCCCGCCGAACAGGATCGCGGACAGCTCAACGCCCTCGGGATCGTTGAACTCATCGGCGAGCATGTCGATCTGGTCGATCGGCGTGCAGAACCGTGCGTTCGGGTGGGCGGCTGGCGCGTCCGACGACTGCGTCCAGTCATTGCCCTGCCAATCGGTAAGGTGAGCGGGCACTTCCTCGGTCATGCCCTCCCACCAGACTCCGCCGTCGTCGGTCAATGCAACATTGGTGAAAATCGAGTTGCCCTTGGCGATTGCGCGCATCGCGTTGGGGTTGGTCTTCCAACCCGTACCGGGAGCAACGCCGAACAGGCCCGCCTCCGGGTTGACGGCACGCAATTCGCCCTCCTTGCCGAAGCGCATCCAGGTGATGTCGTCGCCGAGTGTTTCGACCTTCCAGCCCTCGATGGTCGGATCCAGCAGCGCCAGGTTGGTCTTGCCGCAGGCCGACGGGAACGCGGCCGAGACGTAGTACGTCTTGTTCTCCGGGGAGGTGAGCTTCAGGATGAGCATGTGCTCCGCCAGCCAACCTTCATCACGCGCCATGACGGAGGCGATACGCAGGGCGTAGCACTTCTTGCCGAGCAGGGCGTTTCCGCCGTAACCGGAACCGAACGACCAGATTGAGCGCTCCTCCGGGAAGTGGACAATCCACTTCTCGTCATTGCACGGCCAGGAGACGTCCTGCTGACCTGGCTCCAGGGGAGCGCCAAGGGAGTGCAGCGCGGGGACGAAGTCGGCATTGAGTTCAGTCATCCGGTCAAGCACCGCTGTACCGATGGTCGCCATGATCCGCATGGAGGTCACGACGTACGCGCTGTCTGTGATTTCGACGCCGAACTTCGGTTCCTGCGCATTCAGGTGGCCCATGACGAACGGGATCACGTACATGGTGCGGCCGCGCATGCACCCGGCGAACAAGCCACGCAGCTTGTCCTTCATGGCATCTGGATCCATCCAGTTATTAGTGAATCCGGCGTCGCGTTCATCCCGGGAGCAGATGAAGGTCTGCTCCTCGACGCGGGCTACGTCCGCGGGGTCGGAGAACGCTGCGAACGAGTTGGGGAAGAGCTCGGGGTTCAAACGCTTCAGCGTGCCCGCAGCAACCAACTCATCGGTGAGCTCGGCGTTCTCCTGTGCGGAACCATTGACCCAATAGATTCGGTCAGGCTGGGTCAGCGCGGCAGTCTCCTCAACCCAAGCCAGCAGAGCTGCGTGGGTTGTTGGGGCAGCGGAAACTGCGGCCTCTTCAGTCGCTCGTTCAGCGAGCAGCGGCTGTCGCACGGAATCGCCCATTTCTCTTCCCTTCGTTGGGTGTCGGATGTGTATCGATGCTAGGGGTGAGTTGTTACAGAGAGCCGGACAATTCGAGCTCTCTTCGATTGTGCAAAGATGGAGGAACCGCGAGATTGCACGGAATTCAAGCTTTTGAACATGCGAATTCTGTGATTAAGGTCACGTAGACCGGTCTAGTCTGAATGGTGTCTTTTGCTCGCACGGAATAGCCGAATTAGCATTAGGTTCTGAATGGCTGTAGAGTTATCTACGGCCAAACGGCCATGTGAAAGCCTTCAAAAGCTTACGAATGCGTGCGTAGCTCAACGGATAGAGCATCTGACTACGGATCAGAAGGTTGGGGGTTCGAATCCCTTCGCGCGCACCAGATGAAACCGCCCCGGCAGCAGCCCGGGGCGGTTTTCGTTTAAGGCACGGCGGGCCCTTGCCCTGACCTCCGCTCAGGTGGAAGGCTCAGGTCCATGACTGAGCAAACCACCGACGTCATCGTCATCGGCGCCGGCGCTGTCGGAGAAAATGCCGCCGCCCGCATTGTGCGGGGCGGGTTGTCCGTCGTCCTTGTGGAATCCGAACTCGTTGGCGGCGAGTGTTCCTATTGGGCCTGCATGCCTTCGAAAGCCCTCCTTCGCCCGGGCGCAGCGTTGAACGCAGCCCGCGCCGTCGCCGGCTCCCGGGAAGCCGTCACTGGGACGCTCGACTTCCAGCAGGTCCTCGCCCGGCGCGACGAGTTCACCTCCCACTGGGACGATTCCTCGCAGGTCGACTGGGTGAAGGACACCGGCATCACCCTCATCCGCGGCATGGCACGGCTCACCGGCGAACGGCATGTGGAAGTAACCAACGACGACGGCGCCACGCGCCTTCTCGCGCGCCACGCCGTCGTTCTCGCTACGGGCTCGACGCCCTCCGTGCCGCCCATCGACGGGCTCAGCGAACTCGCCTTCTGGGGTACCCGCGAAGCAACATCGGCGAAAGAAGTGCCGGAAAGCCTCACTGTGCTCGGCGGCGGCGTGGCCGGCGCTGAGCTCGCACAGGCGTACGCGAGGCTCGGATCCCGGGTCACCCTGATCGCACGCAGCGGACTGCTCGGCAACTATCCTGGGCAGGCATCGGCGCTTGTGGGAAAGGGCCTCGAGCGCGACGGCGTCACCCTGCTCCTCAATACCGGCACTCAGTCCGTCCACGACGGCGGCGGACGCTTCCGCGTTGTCCTCTCCGATGGTCAGGTGGTGCAGTCGGAGAAGCTGCTGGTCTCCACGGGCCGACATCCGGCGTTGGCGGGGCTCGGGCTGGAGTCGCTCGATCTCGATCCCAAGGGGCTCGATACGGACGAGTCGGGACAGGTTGCCGCCCATCCCTGGCTTTACGCCGTTGGAGATGCCGCCGGGAAGGTACTCCTCACGCATCAGGGTAAGTACGAAGCCCGCATGACCGGGGATGCGATCGTTGCCCGCTCCAAAGGACAGCTCGACGGACCGCCCGAGAGGTGGAGCGCTTTCGCGGCTACAGCCGATACGTACGCCGTACCGCAGGTGGTGTTCACCGACCCTGAAATTGTGATGGCCGGCAGGACCCTCGAAGCCGCACAAAAAGACGGGCTGAATGTCAGCGAGACGTCGCTGGAGATCGCAGTCGCGGGCTCGTCGCTGCACGCGGACAACTACGAGGGCTGGGCGCAGATGGTGGTCGACGAGGACCGCAAGGTGTTGGTCGGCGTTACCTTCGCGGGACCGGACGTAGCCGAATTACTGCACGCCGCTACGATCGCGATCGTCGGCGAAGTTCCATTGGACCGCCTCTGGCACGCGGTACCCGCCTACCCGACCATCAACGAGGTCTGGCTCCGCCTGCTCGAAAAGTACGGCCTTTAGGCACGTCGCACCACGAAGTCCGTCACGTCAGCATCGCGTCCGTCCAGTTCAGCCCAGAGCCCGCCGTGCTGGAATACTGTGAGGGCCGCCGACGGATAGTGCGTAGCCAAATCCACCACAGCGTCTTCATCTGAGTCCACGGACGCCAAACGCATTGCAAGGTTCTGGAGCCCCGGCAGGTGCGAGATTACGAGCACGCTCGTTGCGGTCTCCGGCACATGGTTGATGACCGTGAGCATCGAGGTGGCGCTCGCAGCGTACAACTCAGCCGCCAACCGCGGGGTAGGCGCCTTCTCCCCCAATTCGTCGCACACCCAGGTGCACGTCTGGCGTGCCCGCAAGGCGGTGGAGCACAGAATGAGGTCCGGGACGGCGTCGTTCTCCACCATCCAGCGCCCAATCAAGGGCGCATCCCGGTGCCCGCGCGAACTCAGCGGCCGCTCATGATCCGCGACGTCGGAATGCCAGTCGGATTTGGCATGACGCAGCAGCATGAGGCGCTTCAGATGGTGGGAGGACACTCCCCCATCCTAGGTGGCTGACACTTTCGGGCGTCTAGATCGAGTACTCGGGAGCCGCCCAGACCACTACTTCCGGGTGCTCGTAGAACCGGTAGCCCTGCCCACGAACGGTTCGCACGGTGTTGGCTAGCCGGCCAAGCTTTGAGCGGAGGCGGCGAATGTGCACGTCGATGGTGCGCTCATTCGGCACCTCGTCGGCGTTGCGCCACAGTCCGCTGAGCAGCTCCTCGCGGCCTACTGTGCGGGACGCGTTTTCAACGAGATAGTTCAGAAGCTCGAATTCCTTGAACGTCAGGTTCAGGATCTCGCCGTCCAGGTGTACCTCGCGGCGGGAGAGGTCAATAAGCACGCCGGTGGGACGCGGCGCCGGAGCGGGAGTGGGCTGTTGCTCGGCACGCGGGCGGCGATTGACCGTGGGATCCCCCAGCGCCTGGCGGACGACGTCGATATCAGTTCCGACGGCGTCAGCAGGAGCCAGCGCGACGGCTGCGTGGCTCTGCGCATCCGGAACCAGGGTACGAACGTACGCACGAACATCCTGCGCCAGCTTGCTCAGAGTCGTGTCACTGGCGGCGGCGGTGTCTTCATCCAGTGCGACATAAAGGACGAATCCGCGCGCGGTGGTGTCTCCGGTCACCGGCTGGGGACCGGGAATCCCATTGGGAGTCACCACGGGAACCGGCGCCGTAATGGGCTGCGCATACTCCCCCTGGGTAGGCACGGATTGCAGCGGGCCGTAGCCTGCAGCGTAGGACGGTGCAGCTTGAGAGTACGCGGGGATTCCCGGGCGCTGGCCGTAGGCCTGGCGCTGGGCGTTGGCCCGGCTCTGCGCGTTGCGTAGGGAGATATGGACGTATCCGGAAGAAACGGTCATGTTTAAACAACCTCATGGTGAATCGCCGTCATCACGGCTCGAATGCAGGGGTGTGCCCGGTCGAGATGGAGCTTCTGTGGAGCCCGCCGTTGGGCTAGGAAATGCGTAAGGGGATGGGGTAGGCCGTTACGCGCACATTCGACAGCAGCATGTCCCTGGCAAGGGCGTGACGCCCCGGGAATAAGCTGCGGCTGCAGATGCTGCTGAGTTGGTGTTCACAATACGAATTATTGCACGTAACAATCACTTACGCACAAGTAACAATGGTAAGGGTCCGCATTCTGGACTTTCAGAGTGCTGGACACTCTGTTTCGCAGCGCTGGTTTAGCGGCAGGCACAGAGACAAATCGGCTTCGTAAACTCGCTTAGCTGGCAATTCGTCCAGCTTGTGAACCGGTTGCGTGACCGGCTTTCGGTAGTACGACCGAATAGTGGACAACCACTTTTAGCCGACGACGCCATACAGTCGATCGCCCGCATCACCGAGGCCCGGAACGATATAGGCACGGTCGTCGAGCTTCTCATCGATCGAGGCGAGCACGATTGTGACGTTCGTTCCATCCAGCTCCTGCTTCAAAGCCTCCAGGCCCTCGGGTGCGGCGAGCAGGCAGATGCAGGTGACATCAGCAGCCCCGCGCCGGAAAAGGAACTTGATCGCTTCCCGCAGGGTGCCGCCGGTGGCGAGCATCGGGTCCAGAACGAAGACCTGGCGCCCGGTGAGATCATCCGGCAAGCGCTCGGCGTAGGTGATCGCTTCGAGAGTTTCCTCATTGCGGGCCATGCCAAGGAAGCCGACCTCCGCAGTGGGAACCAGGCGGGTCATCCCCTCCAGCATCCCGAGCCCTGCACGAAGAATGGGCACCACCAGCGGCGTGGGCTTCACCAACCCGGTTCCGATGGTGGACGTCACGGGCGTCTGGATCTCCACCGGTTCAACCCGGACTTCACGCGTTGCCTCATAGGCGAGCAGCGTGACCAGCTCCTCCGTCAGCAACCGGAATACCGGTGACGGGGTGTTTTTGTCCCGCAGAACCGTGAGTTTGTGGGACACCAGGGGATGGTCGACAACCAGTACGCGCATGGCTCAAAAGTATCATTGGCCCCATGCCCGCCTACTCTGCCGCCGCAGCACCGAACCACGCCGAATGGATGCAATTGGCTTTGCAGGCGGCCCGTCGGGCACTGGAGACGGAGGATGTGCCGATTGGCGCCGTCGTCGTCGGTCCTGATGGGGTGGTGCTGGGGACGGGCTGGAACGAGCGGGAGGCAACGAGTGACCCGACGGCGCACGCTGAAGTCCTCGCGATCCGCCGTGCTGCCGAGGCTGTGGGATCTTGGCGGCTGGAGGGCTGCACGCTTGTGGTCACCCTTGAACCGTGCTCGATGTGCGCGGGGGCGAGCGTGCTTGCCCGTATCCCGCGTGTGGTTTTCGGTGCGTGGGATGCGAAGGCCGGGGCCGCGGGGTCGGTATTCGACATCCTCCGTGAACGTCGGCTGAATCACTGGACGGAAGTGTTTTCGGGAGTTCTAGAGGCCGAGTGCGGTGCGGTGTTGAGGGAGTTCTTCGAGGTTCGGCGGGACTGACGCGCTCACCCCAGCTTTTCGCTCGCCGAGATAGTGCGTAGGCTTACTATTTCCGGTCCCCAATGGAAATGGAGCCAACCATGAACTCGCAAGAGGACGGCATGAAGGAACTGGCCAAGATCGTCAAGGACGCGGACATCGCGATCCTGACAACGGTGAATGGGCAGGGCCGCTTGGTGAGCCGGCCGCTCGCGGTGCAGGAAACAGAGTTCGACGGCGACCTGTGGTTCTTCACGGAAGATCCCTCACCGAAGGCAGACGAGATCCGGTCGAACCCGCAGGTCAACGTCTCCATCAGCAGCGGCAAGGGCTACCTGTCCATTGCCGGTACAGCGACCCTGACGAAGGACCGCGCCAAGATTGATGAGCTGTGGAGTCCTTCAGTGAAGCCGTGGTTCGACGGCAAGGATGACCCTTCGATCGCGCTGATCAAGGTGGACGCCGACACTGCCGAATACTGGTCGCTGGATACTCCGCGGGTGGTTGCGGCATTCAAGATCGCCAAGGGTATGGTCACCGGCGATCGCCCGGATCCGGGCAAGAACGACGTCGTCGACCTGTAGCCCATTTTGGGTGGAGAGCGCCTCAGCCGGTAAAGTGTCAGCGTTGGTGACGTGTCCGAGCGGCCGAAGGTGCAACACTCGAAATGTTGTTTGGTGTAAAAGCCAACGTGGGTTCAAATCCCACCGTCACCGCCATTGAGAAGGCGTCCACTTCGTTGAATTAGCAGCGATCTGGGCGCCTTTTCGGATTCTGAGCACCTGATCCCGCGTGCACGGAACCGGCGGAACCGTTCCGTTGACGCAGCGGCAGGTGGTTCGAGGCAGCTCCCTGTGCGCAGAGTCAACGAATTCGTTGCGTCAGTGCACACCGCCGCACTCACACAGCCAGCCCCCCAGAGGCATCCGCCGGACCGCCCGGGCACTAGCGTTGACCCCATGGCATTACGCGCACTGGCCGTCGGCCGGAAACACGAGTCCTGGGTTGCGGAGGGCATCACCCGCTACGAGAAGCGGCTCAAAAAACCGTTCGACCTCTCCTGGCAACTGATTCCGCATTCCGCACGCGAGGGCGATGCTGCCCGCGACGAGGAATCCACCCGGCTCCTCGAACGCCTCACCGGGAAGAACGCCACCGACTACGTGATCCTCCTCGACGAACGCGGCAAAGCCGTCGACTCCCCCACCCTTGCGGCGAAACTTCAGCAACCGTTGGACACCTCGCGCAACATCACCCTGATCATCGGCGGAGCGTACGGCGTGAACCAGGAAGTACACCAGCGTGCCGACTTCGTCTGGTCCCTCTCGCCGCTTGTCTTCCCTCACCAGTTGGTCCGGCTCATCCTTGCCGAACAGCTCTACCGATCCCAGGAAATTGCAGGGCGCCGCCCCTACCATCATGAGTAAGCCGGCGACCGAGCCAAACTGTCGGCAGCAGCGAATACAGTAGGAGTAACGAACCGCTTCTACACGGTGTAGAAGTTACGTGCAGCGTAAAAATAGGCGGGAGGAAACTGATGAGCAGCTTCGGCACCCACGCGCGCATAGTGCGCGCGGTGGCTACCGCCGTCGTCGTCTTCTTCCTTGCCGCCGGCGCCCACCTTGCCGGCGGCGCCGCCCTTCCCAGCCCGCTGATTCTCGCGGCTTTGGCCGCGGCGACCCTGCTCGGCGTCACCGTTCTCGCCCGTAAAAAGCTCCCGCTACCTGCTGTACTTGGCGTCCTCGGCTTCGGCCAGATAGCGCTGCACCAGGCCTTCACCACACTTACGACGACGACGGCGTGTGTCCCGGCCACACGCGGCCACTTCGGCACGCAACAGGTGCATTGCGCATCATCGGCCGCGGTGGAGCACTTGCACGCGTTCGCGGTATTCGACAGCCCATTGATGTTCGCCGCGCACACAGCCGCCGTGGCAGTCACCGCATTGATGCTGTACCACGGCGAAACCGCTCTGCTCCTGGCGCTACACTGGTTCCGGCCGCTGGCCGCCCGCCCCCGCCTCGCAACGTTCCTGCCCCTTGCCGACCTTCCGCTCATCCCCGCGGCGCCGGCAAGGAGCTACCTCGAACCCCTCCTGAACATAAGGCCCCTTCGCGGTCCGCCCCTGATTACCTCTCACTAATCCATACCGGCACTCATGCCAGCGCTTATGCGAGCGCATTTTTCACAACCTTTGAGAGGTAACACCATGAAGACTTCAATTCGGCGTACCCTGACCGCCGCAGCAGCAACCACCGGCTTGATGGGCCTCGGGCTTGCGGGCGCAGCCGCCCACGTCACCGTCAAGGCGGACACCACCGCCGCAGGAGCCTACGCAAACCTCACCGTCGCGTTCTCCCACGCATGCGACGGCTCGCCCACCAACAAGCTCACCATCTCCCTGCCCGAACCACTGATTGACGCCAAGCCGGAGATCGTCCCGGGTTGGAAGGTCGAGAAGGTGACGGAAACGCTTGACGAGCCGTTGACGCTCGACAACGGATCCAGTGTGACCGAGCGCGTCGGCCAGATCGTCTACACCGCCGAAACGCCTGTGGAGGACGGCTACCTGCAGAAGATGGATATCTCCGTCCAACTGCCGGAAGCTGAGGGCGAGACGCTCGCGTTCCCCGTCCTGCAGAGCTGCGTCGAGGGAGAAACCGACTGGGCGCAGATTCCAGCCGAAGGCGAGGATCCGCACAGCCTTGAAGCACCGGCACCGACCATCACCCTGACCGGAGCCGAGGAAGGTCACGGCGAGGAGGCCACTGCAGAGGAGACCGCTGAGGCCGCCAACCTTGAGAGCGCGTCCACCAGCAACGACACCTCCGGCTCCGCAGCCGCCGGTTACGTGGGTCTTGGCGCAGGCCTACTTGGGCTCATCGCCGGTGTAACTGCCCTGATTCGCACCCGCAAGGCGAAGGCCTAGCCAGATAACAATCCCTGCGTCAATCGGCCACGCACCGTCGCGGCTGATTGACGCAGGGGACCTCCCACATCAGGGTGGAGCTATGACCACCCGTACACACGCACCTCTCTGGCTGTCCGCTGCCGTCGTCGTTGGATCCCTCACGCTTGCCGGTTGCGCCGGCAGTGACCCGGCGGAAGAGCAAACCAGCCCGCCGTCGTCGTCCGCCGCTGAAGAAACCACAGAGGCGACGTCGTCCGCACCGGCGCCCTCGAACTCGGCCTCCACGGAACCCACCGAATCGAGCGAGCCGACCGAATCTGCCAGCCCGAGCCCGACCGCGACCGTCGCCGACGGTGTCTGCACGGCCGACATGTTGGAGGCAGTCCTTGAAACCGAGATGGGCGGGGGCGCGGCCGGAAGCGTCTACCGACAACTGATTTTCACGAACGTCTCCGAGGAGGAATGCGAGATCACCGGGTACCCGGGTGTGTCCTACGTCGACGCCGACGGCAACCAAGTGGGTGCCCCGGCGGAGCGCGCTTCGGGCGAATCCCAGGAGGTCATGCTGGCGCCCGGAACATCAGCAATCGCACCCCTGCAACAGACCCGCGCAGAGAACTACGGCGAGCAGTGCCAGTTGACCGATACCGTTGGTCTACGGGTTTACCCTCCCAATGACACCGCTTCGCTCATTGTCGATCAGACCGCCACAGCGTGCGCATCGACAGACATTGTCCTCATGACAGTGAGCCCCACGCAGCCACTCGCGCCGCAGTAGAAGCTACTTCACCGCACCATCCGGTCCTCCGCCTACCTGCCTGACAGAATGTCAGAGGGGTAGGAGATGATGAAGCGATGACATCGGTGCTGGAGAAATTCACGCCCGCCACTCGCCAGTGGTTCGCGGGCGCTTTCTCTGCGCCCACGCCTGCCCAGGAAGGTGCGTGGAACGCTGTTTCGGCTGGGGCGCACGCCTTGGTGGTGGCGCCCACCGGATCAGGCAAAACGCTCGCCGCTTTCCTGTGGGCGCTGGACAGTTTTATCGCCCGGCCGGTTCAGGGCAAGCGTTCCACGCGGGTCCTGTACATCTCGCCATTGAAGGCGCTCGGCGTCGATGTGGAGCGGAACCTGCGGGCGCCGCTGATCGGCATCACCCAGACCGCCAAACGGTTGGACCTTCCGGCGCCATCTGTCACGGTGGGTGTCCGTTCCGGCGACACTCCGCAGGCCGAGCGCCGTGCCCTCCTGACCCGCCCGCCGGACATCCTGATCACCACTCCTGAGTCGCTGTTCCTCATGCTTACCTCCCGTGCGCGGGAAACCCTGGCAGAGGTAGACACTGTGATCGTCGATGAGGTCCATGCGGTCGCCGGCACCAAACGCGGCGCACATCTGGCAGTCTCGCTAGCTCGTCTGGACGCGCTGCTGGACAGGCCGGTGCAGCGGATCGGTCTCTCCGCGACGGTCGAGCCGAAGGAGACTGTGGCCCGGTTTCTCGCCGGAGATGCGCCGGTGGAGATCGTCGCGCCGCCATCGAAGAAGTCGTGGGACCTTACGGTGACTGTGCCTGTGGAGGACATGACGGAGCTTGGCGGGGTGCCAACCACGTATGACGACGACGGCGCCACCTCCCCCCAGCCGAGCATCTGGCCGCATGTGGAGGAGAAGATCGTTGACCTGATCGAGACCAAGCGGTCCACGATCGTCTTTGCGAACTCCCGCCGCCTCGCCGAGAGGCTGACCGCCCGCCTGAACGAAATCCACGCAGAACGCCAGGAGGCGGCAACCTTCTGGCAGAGCCAAGATGCCGCGGCACCAACGGAAAACCCCAGCGCAAGCGAACCTAACCGTACCCCCGCCGAGATGATGGCGCAGGCCGGGCAGACCCAGGGCGCCGAACCCCTGCTCGCCCGCG
Source organism: Arthrobacter pigmenti (assembly GCF_011927905.1). NCBI lineage: Bacteria > Bacillati > Actinomycetota > Actinomycetes > Micrococcales > Micrococcaceae > Arthrobacter > Arthrobacter pigmenti. The sequence goes on along the minus strand of NZ_JAATJL010000001.1, from coordinate 239,094 downwards.
CCCATCATGGCTCCGTCTCCAAGGATCAGCGGGCGTTGATCGAGGATGACCTGAAGTCGGGCCGGCTGCGGTGTGTGGTTGCGACGTCGTCGTTGGAATTGGGCATCGACATGGGCGCGGTGGACCTGGTGATTCAGGTGGAGTCACCGCACTCGGTGGCGAGCGGGCTGCAGCGGGTGGGCCGCGCGGGTCACCAGGTGGGCGAGGTCTCGGAGGGCGTGCTCTTCCCGAAGCATCGTGGGGACCTGGTGAATACGGCCGTCACGGTTGAGCGGATGCTCGCCGGGCAGATTGAGCCGCTGTACATTCCCACAAATCCGCTGGACATCCTCGCGCAGCAGACCGTGGCCGCGGCGGCCCTGGGGACGATCGATGTGGAGGAGTGGTTCGACGTCGTCCGCAAGTCCGCGCCATTTGCCACCCTTCCGCGCTCTGCATTCGAGGCGACGCTGGACCTGCTCGCAGGCAGGTACCCCTCGGATGAGTTCGCGGAGCTGCGCCCCCGCATCATCTGGGACCGGGTAGAGGGAACCATCACGGGAAGGCCCGGAGCACAGCGGCTCGCGGTGACCTCGGGTGGAACCATCCCGGACCGCGGACTGTTCGGCGTGTATCTCGTCGGCTCGGAGGACGCCGGCAACCGCGGCGGCAGGCGGGTGGGCGAACTCGACGAGGAGATGGTCTACGAATCAAGGGTCGGCGACATCTTCGCCCTGGGCGCTACGAGCTGGCGAATCGAGGACATCACGCATGACCGGGTGCTTGTCTCCCCCGCCTTCGGTCAACCGGGGAAGCTTCCCTTCTGGAAGGGCGATTCGCTGGGCCGGCCCGTGGAACTCGGGCGGGCGCTGGGCGGATTCGTGCGCGAACTCTCGAACGCCTCCGATGAAGACGCCACGGCACGGACACGCGCCAGTGGGCTGGACGAATGGGCCGCCGGGAATCTCCTGGCCTATCTGCGCGAACAGCAGCAGGCAACCGAGGTGGTTCCGAGTGACCGAACCCTGGTCGTGGAACGGTTCCACGATGAGCTCGGCGACTGGCGTGTAGTCCTCCACAGCCCCTTCGGCATGCCCGTGCACGCACCGTGGGCGCTGGCTGTCGGGGCCCGGCTTGAACAGCGGTACGGGATGGACGGCTCTGCGATGGCTTCCGACGACGGGATTGTGCTCAGGGTGCCGCTGATGGAGGACGAACCGCCCGGCGCGGAGTTGTTCCTGTTCGACCCTGAGGAACTGGACGGCATAGTGACGGCCCAGGTGGGTGGATCGGCGCTGTTTGCATCGCGGTTCCGTGAGTGCGCGGCGCGTGCCCTCCTCCTGCCGCGGCAGAACCCGTCGAAACGCAGCCCGCTCTGGCAGCAGCGGCAGCGCTCCGCCCAACTGTTGGACGTCGCCCGCAAATTTCCAACGTTCCCGATCATCCTCGAGACCGTCCGGGAATGCCTGCAGGACGTCTATGACCTGCCTGCGCTGAAGGACATCGCGGGCCAGATCGAGCGGCGCGAACTCAGGATCGTCGAAACCACTACCCCGCAGCCCTCCCCCTTCGCGCGCACCATGCTCTTCGGCTACGTTGCGTCCTTCCTGTATGAGGGGGATTCGCCGCTCGCTGAACGACGGGCGGCCGCCCTCTCGCTCGACCCGACCCTCCTGAATGAACTCCTCGGCCGCGCCGAACTGCGCGAACTGCTCGACGCCGGCGTCATCGCCGAAACTGAACAGGAACTCCAGCGGCTCGCACCCGACCGCAAGGCGCGAGGGCTGGAAGGCGTTGCCGACCTGCTGCGGCTGCTGGGCCCCCTCACAGCAGCGGAGGTCGGTGAGCGGTCAGAGGAACCCGAGGGCATCAATGACTTCGTGGATAGCCTGGTCAAGGCCAATCGCGCCCTCCGCGTGAACATCGCGGGAGAAGAGAGGATCGCTCCTGTCGAGGACGCCGCCCGGCTCCGCGACGCCCTGGGAGCGCCGTTGCCCATGGGCGTCCCGCTCGCCTTCATCGAACCGGTGCCGGATCCGCTGGGCGACCTCGTCGGCCGCTACGCCCGAACCCACGGACCCTTCACCGCCCCTGAGGCCGCGGCCCGGCTGGGACTCGGTGTCGCCGTCGTCATTACCGCCCTCCAGCGTCTGGCGACCGACGGCCGTGTGGTGGAGGGCGAGTTCCGGCCCAGCGAGGCCTCCCCAACTCATGAACCGGCGTCGAGCGAATGGTGCGATGTCGAGGTGCTCCGGCGGCTTCGGCGTCGTTCACTGGCAGCGCTTCGGCACGAGGTTGAACCCGTTGACCCGGCAGCGTACGGGCGGTTCCTGCCCGCGTGGCAGCACGTAGGTTCCGGGCTTCGCGGGCTCGACGGCGTGGCCACCGTGATTGACCAACTCTCCGGCGTGCCCATTCCTGCCTCAGCGTGGGAGCCGTTGATCCTGCGCTCGCGGGTGTCCAATTATGCGCCGGCCATGCTCGATGAGCTCGCGGCGACCGGCGAAGTGGTCTGGTCCGGTGCCGGATCGCTGCCCGGCAACGACGGCTGGATTTCGCTGCATCTGGCCGAGAACGCGCCGCTGACGCTGCAGCCCGACCCGGCATTCGAGCCCAGCACCCTGCAGCAGGAGCTTCTCGACCTGCTCTCGGGCGGCGGTGCCTACTTCTTCCGGCAGCTTGTGCAGGGACTCACCAACACAGGGCAGCCATCCGACCCGGCGGTGACCGCCGCCCTCTGGGACCTCGTGTGGGCAGGCAGGATCGGTAATGACACGTTCACACCCGTGCGTGCACTGCTCGCCGGCGGCAAAACCGCGCACAAACAGCGCACGCCTACTCCGCGCGCGCGGACCGCGCGCATGGGAAGACTCGGCAGGGCGCCGTCGCTGACCGGCCGCAGCATGCGCGCGGGCGGCCTGTCCGGCGAGAACGACGGCGGCACCTCCGGCTACCAGCGGAGCACTCCTCCACAGGTAGCAGGCCGATGGTCGCTGCTCCCAGCGGCCGAGAAGGACACCACCATCCACGCCCACGCCACCGCGGAACTGCTCATGGACCGCTACGGCGTCCTCACCAGGGGGTCAGTTGCAAGCGAGGGCATCCCCGGCGGATTCGGGCTCATGTACAAGGTGCTTTCCCGGCTGGAGGAGATGGGCCGGTGCCGCCGCGGGTATTTCATCGAGCACCTTGGCGCCGCGCAGTTCGCAGTGCCCTCAACCGTGGACCGGTTACGCTCCTTCAGCGCTGACGCGCGGCCGGACACCGGCATGGATAAGCCGCCCACCGCCGTCGCACTCGCGGCGACTGACCCGGCCAATCCGTTCGGTGCGGCGCTGGGCTGGCCGCAACACGACGGCGGACACCGTCCCGGTCGGAAGGCGGGAGCCCTGGTGGTGTTGGTTGAGGGCATGCTCGCGCTCTACGTGGAGCGCGGCGGCAAGACCATGCTCACCTATACCGAGGACGCCCGCGCACTGGCAGCCGCAGCGGAGGCACTCGTGGCAGCGATCAGACGCGGGGCGGCAGACAAAATGGCCGTCGAGAAGATCAACGGCGAACCGGCCCTGGACTCCGAGCCCGGACGTGCCCTGGCCGCAGCCGGTTTCTACACCACACCGCGGGGACTGAGGATCCGTGCCTGAGGGAGATACCGTCTGGCGTGCGGCCCGCGACCTGGACAGGGCGTTGAGGGACCAGGAACTGACCCGCTGCGACATCCGCGTCCCCCGCTACGCCACCGTGGACTTCACGGGTAAAACGGTGCGCAACGTCGTCGCGCGCGGAAAACACCTGTTGATCCGTGTGGAGGATGAGTGGACCATCCACTCGCACCTGAAAATGGAAGGCCTGTGGCACGTCTACCCGAAGGGCGGCCGATGGCGCAGGCCCGCGTTCAAGGCACGCTGCGTCCTGGAAACCGCCGCAAAGTCAGTGGTCGGGTTCGAACTGGGTTTCCTCCGGGTGATCGCGCAGCAGGAAGAGGACGACGCCGTCGGCTACCTTGGACCGGACCTGCTGGGACCGGATTGGGATTCCGGGGAGGCGCTGCGACGGCTCCGAGCGGACCCTGAGCGGCCGATCGGGCTCGCCCTGCTGGATCAGCGGAACCTCGCGGGAATCGGTAACGTTTACCGGTGCGAGCTGTGCTTCCTGGCCGGCGAGCACCCGCTCACACCGGTCGGCGAGATCAAGAACCTGCCGCGGATGGTGGAACTCGCGCATCGACTGCTGGAAACGAACAAGGACCGCTCCACTCGGGTAACAACCGGTAACCTGCTCCGCGATCCACTATGGGTGTACGGGCGCACCGACCGCAGTTGCCTGCGTTGCGGAACTCGGATCATCCGCAGCGAACTGGGCGACAACGAGCTGGAACAGCGCGTGCTCTACCACTGCCCGCACTGCCAACCGGCGAAAGTCACCGCGTGAACCGGCCGCCCGTCCCGCCGCCCATAAGAGCCCGCCCGTCCGCCACTACCCGCCCGTCCGCCACTACCCGAGGGAGATCATGAACTGGTTCAGCATGCTCCCGGGCTTCCTCCTCGCGGTGCTCCTGCTGCTCGGTCCGGGTCTCGTGTGGGGCGGTGTCCTGGGACTGCGCCGCCTCACCCTACTGGCCCTCGCCGGGCCACTGAGCGTGACCGCCGTCGTCGTCGCCGCCGAAGCCGCTTCGCTGATCGGAGTGCGCTGGTCGCTGGTGCCGGTGATCGGTGTGACGGCTGCGGTTGGATTGGTGCTATGGCTCGTCCGGCGGCGGTACGGGGCATCGCTGGCCATGGATCCCGGCGGCTCCACACGGTGGGCTCTCATCGCGTGGGGGGCTGCCGCTGTGCCGGTTGGCGCGATCATGCTCTGGATCTTCGGCGATCCGCAGAACATCGCCCAGTCCCACGACAACATCTTCCACCTGAACGCGCTGCGCTACATCGCCGAAACATCGAACGCCTCCTCCCTTGAACTGGGGTATCTGGGCACCCGGGCGCCGACCTTTTACCCGGCGGGCTGGCACGCTGTCGTGTCGGTGGCAATCACAGCCTCGGGCCTCTCCATTCCGGCGGCCATCAACGTAGTCAATCTGGCGATCATCACGGTCATCTGGAGCACCGGCTGCCTCTTCCTGGTCACCCGGGTCACCGGCGAGCGCCGCACCGCCCTGCTCATCACGGCCGTACTCACCGGCGCCTACAGCAGCTTCCCCTACCTGCTGCTCGAGTTCGGCGTGGTCTACCCGTTCATGCTTTCGATCGCACTGCTACCGGTGGTGCTCGGACTTGTAATTCAGCTGATGAGGGTCGGAGCGCCGCTGCGATCGACGACGGCGGGAAACCTCCTCCTGCTTTTCGGCGTACTTCCCGGTCTGGCTTTGGCGCATCCCGCCTCCTTGGTGGGTGCACTCGGACTGAGTGTTCCGATGGTGATCGCCGCCGCGTATGCCCGGCTGCGCAGGGGAACTGCACCCGCCTGGCGCACCCTGGTACCCACAGCGCTGTTCGTCATTGCATTAGCCGTCGCGTGGATGCAGTTGCGTCCCTCCCGGGCAAGTTCGGATAACTGGGATGACCTCGGCGACGCCGGCCGTGCCCTGGTGGATGTCATCTTCCATTCTCCGCTCTACCGGCCGGTAGCAGTCCTGGCGACGGTCCTGACCCTGGTGGGTGCCGGCGTCGTTCTCTATCGGAAGCGGCACCGGTGGGCCCTCGCGCTGTACGGTCTGGCGGCAATGCTGTTTGTGGTGGCGAACTGGAGGCAGGCTCCGGATCTTCGCTGGATAGTGGCCGGTGTCTGGTACAACGATTTCTTCAGGATCAGTGCCATGCTTCCGGTCGCGGGCATCGTGATTGCGGCAATCGGCGGAGTCGCACTGGTGGATACGGCTTTACGTCAACCGCGTGCGATGCGATTCCTGCGTGGGGGGAGCGGGCGGCGGCCGGCCGTCGTCGTCGTACTGGTTTTGGCGGGTATTGCGGTGGCCCCGGTCAATGCCGTGGTCATAGGGGCGCAGGAAGCTGCTGCGAAGTACCGGTTCACGGCGGAGTCGGAGCTGCTGACCGATAACGAGCTGGCACTGATCCGGCGGCTGCCGGAATCCGTCGAGCCAGGCGCAAAGTTGATCGGTGTGCCGCTGACCGGTGCTTCTTTGTCCTACTCCTACACCGGCATCCCCACACTTTTGCCCTACGGCACCGATCCCGTTAACGAGGCCGGGAGGGCCCTGTTCGAGTCACTCGATGAGCTCACTACCAACGACGCAGTATGCCGGGCCTTGGAGGAAACCGGCGTTGGCTACGTGCTCGATTTCGGTACCGACTCCGTGCACCCCGGCGAGCGCATCGTTGAGCCCGGGTTGCAGGAGCTGACAGCGGAGAACGGGTTTGAACTGATCGAGAGCGTTGGCGACGCCGCGCTCTACCGGATCACGGGATGCACAGGCGCAAGTACCCTTAACGGGTGATGCAATCCCCGCTCCCCGTCCGTAACGGCGTGAACGCCACGCGGCTCAGGCTGCCTGCGGAAGGTCCCTGGAGCACCGCGCTTGAGTACATCCTGGACCGCTGGAACCACGTGGACCCGGACGGAATTGCGGAGCGTTTCGACCGGGGCGAGGTTGTTGCACTCGGCGGCGAGCGCCTCACCCGCGAGACTCCGCTCACTGACCACACGTTTATCTGGTACTACCGTGAACTGCCCATCGAGGAGCGGCTACCGGTCGAGACGAACATCCTGCACCAGGATGAAAACCTGCTGGTGGTGGACAAACCGCACTTCCTTCCGACGACGCCGGGAGGCAGGTATGTCGCGGAGTCGGCACTCGTGAGGCTGCGGGTTCAACTGGACCTGCCGGACCTCATTCCCATGCATCGCCTGGACCGCATGACCGCGGGCATCCTGATGTTCTCCACCAACCCGGCCACCCGCGGCGCCTACCAGTTATTGTTCGAGAATCGGCAGATCCGCAAGGAGTACGAGGCTGCGGCTCCCATAGACCCGTCCCTTCAGCTGGATACCCATCCCCGAATGGTCCATAGCCGAATCATCAAGTCCCGCACGTACCTGCTGGCACAGGAAGTGGACGGCGAACCGAACGCCGAAACCCGGATAAGCCTCATTGGAGAGCACGGCGGCGTGGGCCGTTACCGGCTCCAGCCGCATACCGGCAAGACCCACCAGCTGCGGCTGCACATGGCAGGGCTGGGACTCGGCATCCTGAACGATCCGTTCTACCCGGTACTGCAACCCCAGCAGGAGGACGACTACACCAAACCGTTGCAGCTCCTTGCACGGCACACCGAGTTCACTGATCCGCTGACGGGTACGCCGGCGTCGTTCACCAGCCGCCTGGAACTCTCGGCGCTGGGATGAGGCTACCCGGAGAAACTGGCCCTGCCCATCGGCACCTTGGCCGCTGTAGATTGGGCTAGGTGGACTTCTCTGCCATCGCCGAGTGGTCGGTGCTGATTCACCCGGTCACCTTGCTCGTGGTGATCGCCGATGTCTTTGCGCCGGTGATGCCGTCGGAATTCCTGGTGATCGCTTCGGGATCGATGGCGTCCGAGGGTTCCGTTCTACTCCCGGTCTCACTGCTGACGGCCGCTCTAGGCAGCTGGTTGGGTGACCTGATCCTGTTTCTGCTCTTCCGGAACCGGCTCACACACTGGCTGGATCGCTTCCGTTGGGGCCGCGCCGTGCACCGGGGCATCCGTACCGCCGTCGACAAAGCAGGTAAGTCCCCAACCTACGCCGGGCTTGTTGCGCTCCGTTTCCTGCCAGGCGGGCGGACCGCGGGCGTCGCTGCGGCGGGAATTGCCAACGTGCCGCTTCGTCCGTTCCTGGCATTCGCTGCCGTCGGAGGCATCCTCTGGTCTTTCTGGCTGGTGGGGCTCGGCTACATCTCCGACGTCACAACCGGCTTCCCGATGTGGGCCAGTGCACTCCTTGGGATGGGTGTAGGTACTCTGGTGGGACTGATCATTGCAGCGTTCTTCGCGCTCAAGCAGCGCCGGGAGGTCCGAAACACACATGAGCATGCCGACTCCGTCCAACCACCGGCTGCCCCAACCTCCACCCACGCCACCGAAGAAGACGGACTCCGGGCCCAGCGACCAGAGCAGCGTCCTTGAACGGTTGAAGGCAGCCAGGCCAAAGGCAGCGGCGCCCATCGACCAAACCGGTTCAACCGGAACGACGACGACGACGCCCGCCAGCCAGGCGAGCCCACCCGCCGAAGCTGCGCCACAGGACGAACCCCCAGCGGAACGGGCAGAGCCCGCGGCGGAACGGGCGAAGAAGGCGAAGGCGGCGTCAGCTGCGGCGTCGTCCTGGGTGGCGAAGTCCGGCAAGCAAACGGCGTCGTGGACAGCTACCACGAGTCGCAGCGCGGCAGCGAACGTGCGTTCCTGGCGGCCTGACCAGGTACGACGCAACCTGGTGACCCTCGCCGTGATCGGAACTCTCGTTGGCACAGCCTCCGCTGTGGGCCTGTTCGGCGGACCGGAGATCCGTAATTCGGACCTCCTTGGGCCCGGGTTGAGCTTCGTTTCACCCAGCCTGTTCTCCCTCTACCTGTGGGCGCTCATCGCGCTTGGAATGGTGGGGTACGCCGTTCACCAGTGGCTGCCCAGCCAGCTGGAGAGCCCCCGCCACCGCCGGCTTGGCTGGGTGGTCATCGCCTCGCTTCTGCTGAACCTTGGTCTCGCGCTGTCCATCCAGGCGGATCTCTACGTCTTCAGCCTGGTGCTTCATGCACTGCTGCTCGGTATGCTCCTGGTGTCACTGCGCTGGCTCAATCGCTGGTCCGCTGCAACCCGGCTTGAGGGCGCACTGGTCGACGTTCCACTCGGACTGTTCCTCGGGTGGATCGGCTTCACCGCTCTCAGTCACACGGCGGCGGTTCTAGCCCTCAACGACGTCACCTGGCTCACCGATGACGGATTTGTCTGGACCATGGTGGGGCTCGGCGTCGTCGTCATTGCCGGGAGCGCGATCTGCTCGATGGACCGCGGGCGGATCGCCGTCGCGTTGGCCGTGGTCTGGGGCATGGGGTGGATCATTGTGGAACGCCTCATCGGTGAGCCGCAGTCCCTGCCCGTCGCCGCAATTACCGCGCTTGCCGTGTTCCTGATCCTTATTTCCGCGGGCTCACGCCGGCACCGCGTGGACCACTCGTACCGGCGTGCGCTTCGTGCACGGCAGACCGCGAACTTGCCGCCGATCGACCTCGCCGACGATGATGAGGATGACGACGAGTACTACGAGGACGAACGCCCGCGCCGACGAACGCTGAAGCGCAACGAGTAATTGTTCAGCGTCCCCGGAAGCGGCTGGTCCGGATTCAACCGGCCTGGTCGTTCGAGTTTGAGTTCCATACCCTCAAGCAGATGCGACAGGAATGCGCTCGTCAGCATCAGCACCAGGTACCTACCCGGGCAGACCGCGGGGCCCTCGCTGAAGGGGATGAGTGCCCAGTCGCCGTCGTCGTCGTTCAGCCAGCGCTCAGGCGTGTAGGAATGCGGATTCGGCACCTTGCCTTCCTGGCGGTGAAAGTAGGGAGCGTACACAAGCACGCCGCATGACGCCGGCATTACGCCGGGGTCCCAGGCGACGCTGCGTGTGGTCTGGCGCAGGACCATGGGCGTGGTGGGCCAGAGGCGAAGCGACTCCAGCACGCAGGCACGCAGCCACGGGAGGTGGCCGTGTGCCGAAGCGTCCTTCGCAACCTCGGCGGTGGCGCGCGTGATGGCATCTGGATGTGTGCTGAGCGCGGCGAGTGCACGGAAGGTTGCCATACCGGCCGGGTCGAACGCGAAAAGCCACTGCGGAATCTGCTCGACCGGGGCGGCGTTGCCCGGCTCCTCCGCACGCGCCAGAATCGATGCGAGCGTGCCGGGCGGTGCCTGGCGCATTCCGCGTTCGACGGCGGCAAAGAACTTCGCGCGCAGCTTGCGCTTGCGGGGCTTGAGAAAAGCCCAGTTCGCATCCGCCCGCAGCTCAGTGAGCATATCCGTCAGCTCGTGGTTGTCCGCGGCGGTATCACCGAAAACGACCCTGCGCACCAGCCTGTACCAGGACCGAGTGAAATCGTCCCAGGTGAGTTGATCGCCTACCGACGTCACGAGCTGTTTCGCCTCTTCTTCCACGATCGGAAGAAAGGATTCGCCAGATGATGAACGGGGCTCTCGCTCTCCAGCACCTGATCCTGCAACGCACGGCGGGTAGTCCGGTCGCTGCCCGTGGAGATGAGCGAGTTGCGGGGCTGGAAGTGGGACAGCACTGCCCGCTTCTAGCTGCTGGCGGCCGAGAACGGTTCCGGGGTCTCTGCGAGGACCCGGTGCACGTCCCGTGGATTCAGGAGCACCGCCTGATTACGGATCGGCAGCCTCAGGAGTACCGGACCGGCAGGGTGCCGGGCAGCCAATTTTCGGAGCGTGCTTATTGCCCGCTCGTCGAGGCGGAACTTCTCGGCCAGTGCGACCATCCCCGGGCGCCTGACTATAGGCCCTTGGCAAGGGTGGGCACAAGGACGTTGCCAAGCACAGCGAGGGTTTCCAGGACAGTGGCTCGAGGCAGGGGCTCCGTGGCGCTCATACTTCACTGTGCTGGACGTGCGCCGCACTCGGCAAGGGGTTCTCCCGCCGTTGAGCGGGCGCTGAGAACCGGTCACGAGCAAAAAGAACGTTTCCAGCGCCCGGTCGATGGAGAGGCGATGCGTCAGAGGATCGCGGAGACTCCCGTAATGGCGCGTCCGGCGATGAGCGAGTTGATTTCGTAGGAGCCTTCGTAGGTGTAGATGGCTTCGGCGTCGGCGAAGATCTTGGCCATCCCGAACTCGGTCACTATCCCGTTGCCGCCGAAGATTGACCGGCCGAGTGCCACCGTCTCGCGCATGAGCGACGACGTGTAGGACTTCGCGAGCGCCGCCTGCGCCATATCGGCACCGCCATCGCTGTTCGTGCCTTCGTGCCGCGCGAGGTGTTCGGCCTCCTGAAGCTGCGCCACACGGGTCATCATGCCCAGGCTCGCCGTCGTATTGCCGAGCATCCGGACCAGCTGTTCCTGTACCAGCTGGAAGCTCGCGATGGGCCGGCCGAACTGGTGACGTTCGACGGCGTAGGCGCGGGCGGCGTCGAACGCGGCCAGTTGTTGCCCTACCGCCTGCCACCCCACGAGGATGCGGGAGCCGCGCAACAGTTGTTTCGTGTCGTTGAAGCTGCCGATCCCGGCGAAGCGGTCCGCTTCGGAAACCCGGACGTTCTCCAGCACAATGTCGGCGTTCTGCACCGTACGCAGCGCGATCTTGTTCTCAATGACCGTGCGAGTGACCCCGGGGAGGTTCGCGTCGAGGATGAACCCGCGCACCGCGCCGTCGTCCGTGTCCCGCGCCCACATCAGCATGTAGTTGCAGAAAGTGCCGTTACCGATCCAGCGTTTGGCGCCGTTGAGGACCCAGGTGTCGCCGTCGCGGGTTGCGGTTGTTGCCATCCCGCCTGCCACGTCCGAGCCGTGCTGCGGTTCGGTCAGCGCAAACGCACCCGTGATCGTGAGGTCCATGGCGTCCTGCAGCAGGCGGCTCTTCTGGTCCTCGGTGCCGAACTGATGCAGGGCTTCGACAAACAGATCGTGATGAACCATGAAGAACGTGGCCAGCGACGTGTCCGCGCGGGTGAGTTCGGCAATCACCATGCCGCTGAAGAGATGGCTGTAGCCCTGCTGCACAGGAGTGCTGAGGTTGAGGGCTGCGAGTTTGGGCAGCACCTCCAGCGGAAACTCTGCACGGTTCCACCAGTCGGTGGCGTAGGGGATTACTTCCTTCGCCAGGAAATCGCGAACGTCCTGAAGCTTGGCCTGTTCGGCGTCGCTGAGCAGGGACTCGAATCCGTAGAAGTCTGCGGATGGGAGGCCGCTCTCCATTGAGCTGTCCTTTCGATGATTCAAAGTGTCTACTTCGGTGCCATGCGGATGGCGCCGTCCAGGCGAATGGTTTCGCCGTTCAGCATCTGGTTCTCGACGATGTGTGCGACCAGTGCGGCGTACTCGGTGGCCTTGCCGAGACGCGAGGGGTGCGGAACCTGCTTCCCGAGCGAATCCTGCGCCTCCTGCGGAAGGCCCGCCATCATGGGTGTCTCGAAAATGCCAGGGGCGATTGTCATGACCCGGATGAAGGACCGCGCCAGTTCGCGCGCCACCGGAAGGGTCATTGCCGCGACTGCCCCCTTCGACGCCGCGTAAGCCGGCTGGCCGATCTGCCCGTCAAAGGCCGCAACGGAAGCGGTATTGACGATCACGCCACGCTCCGAGGTACCGGTTTCCGTCTGTACCGGATCAGTAGCGGCAATGGCCTCGGCCGCGAGGCGAAGCACGTTGAAGGTGCCGATGAGGTTGATGTTGACTACCTTGCTGAACTGCTCGAGCGGCAACACGCCATCGCGTCCGAGCACCTTCCCCGGAGTGGCCACGCCTGCGCAGTTGACGACAATCCGCAAGGGCCCAAGTTCGACGGCGGCGTCCACGGCCGCCCGTACCTCGGCTTCGTTGGTGACGTCGACAGGAACGAAGCGCGCGCGGTCGCCGAGTGCTTGGGCGAACGCCTCCCCGTCCGAATGCGGGAGGTCGAGAATAACCACGGACGCGCCGTCGTCGTACAGCCGCTGCGCCGTAGCGCGACCAAGCCCGGACGCCCCGCCGGTCACCAGGGCTACACTTCCAGCAGACTCCATGACATCTCCTTTGCGTCATTCGATCGTTGTGCCGAGAGGATCAGCATCAGCGGATTCGCTCACTTGAGCCTACTGTGATTCAGCCCACCGGGCATCCGACAGCGTTTGCACTGTGCACTTTGCTCAAGTCCGGTGGGGAGGCCCGCGATTAGGCTTGGCTGTATGTCAACCGCCAAGGACGCTGGAGCCCGCGCGTCCGCTGCCGCAGGTTCAGTAACCAGCGCGTTCGGCCATCGTCTGCTCGGTCTGCCGGGTACGCATCTGGGTGCCGTGCGGGTGCCAAAGCCCATCGGCGGTCCATGGCACTACTGGTGGCAGGCCCACTACCTCGACTGTCTCCTCGACGCAGCGGAGCGTGAGGGGAACAACGACGACGGCGCGGCGCACCGCACGCGCGCACGCCGCCTCCTGCGCACCATCCGACTGCGTAACGGCGGACGTTGGACGAACGCCTACTACGACGACATGGCGTGGCTATCCCTCGCGGCGCTCCGATCGGCCGATCTCGCCCGCAACCGGCCGTTGACCAAGCTGACGCGGGTACTGGCCTCCGCGCACTCCCCGGATCTCGGCGGCGGGCTGTTCTGGAACACGTCCCGCGACTTCAAGAACACCCCCGCGACCGGCCCGACAGCGCTCTATTTCGCGCTGATCGGACGGCAGGAGGAAGCCCAACGAATGGTCGACTGGCTCTTCGACAGACTGCTTGACCCGCGTACGGGCCTTCTCTTCGATGGTCTGCGGATGCGCAGCCAAGAACTCGTCACCGACATCTACACCTACAACCAGGGCCCTGTGCTTGGCGCGCTGCTGTCTCTTGGCGGGGAACGCAACGTTGACCGCGCGGAAGCGCTGATAGGAGCCGTTTCGCAGAGTCTCGTACAGTCCGGCGGCGCACTGCGCACCCACGGCGGCGGCGGCGACGGCGGCCTGTTCACCGGAATCCTCGTGCGTTACCTTGCACTCGCAGCGGCTTCGCCCCTGCTGTCGGAGACGTCGCGAAGCACGGCGCGAACCCTGATCACGGCGACGGCGGACGCCCTCTGGGAGGGGCGGGGCGAACTCGGACTCGATAGGCGCCGTCGTCGTACTGTTCTTGTCTTTCCCGAGGCGCCGTACCCTCACGCCGGAACCGGTGCTGCGGAGCTTTCGACGCAACTACAGGCATGGATGGTTTTCGAGGCCGCCTACCGGGTTTCAGAGTCAGCGGACGCTGAAGCAGCCTCAGGCCGATAAGAAAGCGGCGTACAAGTCAGCCCTGCTGCGCCACCGCGAGTTCCAGCAGGTCCGCGCTCGCATAGGCCTCGGACGTGTTCGCGGTGAAGATTTGCGCGAGGACCATGTAGGCGGCTCCCTTCGCCACCGAATTGTTGTCTGCCGTGGTCGCTTCAAGTTCCGGTGCCGGCGTTTTTTCGTGCCTGTACTGCTCACGGTAGATTTCCGCGGTCTGCTGGGCGAGCTCCGGTCCGTCGACCTCGGGTGCCGTCGCGAGCACCACCCGTTCCGGGCCGAAAATCTTGGCGACATTGGCCATCGCCGTGCCCAGGTGGAGAGCCGCATCGGCAAGCGCGGCGGACTTGTCCGGGAAGATCCCCTCCGAAAGTTCCTGCTGAATCCCCCACCAGCTCGCCCGCGTCTCCAGGCAGTTCGTGGCCCCACAGTGGCAGGGCAGTGCGCGGTCGGTTGCATCGGAGGTCCGCGAGTGGGCGAATCCGCCCGCGGACCCGTTGAAGCCGCGATGAATGCGACCCTGCACAATGACTGACGCGCCGAGGCTGGTTCCCACGCTGAAAACCAGCAGGTCACGACCCTCCAGCTTGTCCTCGAAAAGCAGAAGACCCATCCCGAAGGAGTTCGCGTAACTGTCCACCACCACGGGGATCGCTACCGTGCCCTGCAGTTCCGCCTGAAGCGGTACATCTTCCCAGCCCAGGGAACCGCTGTGGCGCACGTGGCCGCTCTTCTGATCGACCACTCCGGAAAGTGCGATCCCCAGGCCCAGAAGCGAAGAAATGCTGCGCGGTCCGGCTACTTTCTGCACAGCGCGCACAATTGAGCTGCGAACGTCCGCGGGGTCCGACGACTTGAGCTTCTCCCGGTGCGTGCCGACGACGGTTCCACGCAGATCCACCAGGGCCGCATAGGCTTCGGTGCTGGAAAGTCGCACTCCCGCCGCGAACACGGTGTCCGTTCCGAGTTCCAGGAGCCGGGCAGGTCGGCCCCCGGTGCCGTTCCGGATATCAGTTTCCACGAGGAATCCGTTTCGAAGCAGCTTGCCCGTTATGCCGGTCACTGTTGCGGCGCTCAAACCTGTTGCGACAGCGATCTGCGCACGGGCCACTGGGCCCCGACTTCGGACAATGTCGAGAATCAGGGCTTCATTGATTTCGCGAATGAGGGCCTTACTTCCAGCCCTGGCCTTCAACATATGTCTTCCCTTTCAACAGCGCCTGCCACTCCCAAGAGTTGACCTAAGTCACATTCTATATAATTTAGTCATTGACAAAACACCCCAAGCTGAACGTAAGCTGGGTCACACCCAGGGCGCAGCGTCAAAGCCCCTCGCATTCGACTGCACTCGTCTCCCCAGACGTCCCGTTCAACCGAAGGAAACGTTATGCGCAATATCGATATCAGCCGCCGCACTGTACTCCGAGCTGGCAGCGCTGCCGGCGTAGCCACTGCCCTGGGCCTGGCTGGCGCAAACTCTGCATCAGCGTTGCCGGCCCTCGCACCCGCCGGACCAAAAGGCACCGAGATCGTCGACCTTGGCCCCGCCGTCGTGCAGTACTCACTGATGAGCGCCAAACTCATTGGCGACACCCTCTACATCGGGTCCCGCAATCTTGAGCCGGCCCGCGTCATCGCCTTCCACCTCCCCACGCAGAAGGTCGTCGCGGAGACCACGCTCGCCGAGGGGCACACCATCCAGGCCCTTGCGGCAGACCCAGATGGCCGCTACCTCTACGCCGGCGTATTGAAGAAGAGCCTGAACTCAGAGCCCAACCTCTTCCGTTGGGACGTGACAACGCCCTCGACTCCCGCCGTGGCCATCGGCCGCACTGAAGAGCGCAACGTCCGCGCGCTCAGCGTCTCCCCCGATGGCCACCTCTTTATCGTCGGCGATACCCCGCAGGGCGCTCCACCCGCGTTGTGGGAATGGGATCCGGCAACCGGGGACGTCAGCAACCTCGGTGTACCGGATTCAGGAGCGACCCTCGCCCGTACCGTCGCCGCAACCGAGACGACCGTGTTCTTCGGCGCGGGCAGCACGTTGGGCGGCGGAAGCGGTGCCAGCCGTGCGTGCCTCTACGCTTACGACCGGGCGACCAAAGCCTTCACACTCATTACTCCCGCTGAGATGGAAGTCGACCCGAGCATCCGCGACCTCGCGGTTTTCGGGGACAAGCTGATCGTCGGTTCGGCGGCATCGACCGAGGAGTCCAAGGTTGCTGCGATCGATCTGAATGATCTTTCCTCCTACTCGGTTGCAACCTCCATCGGCACCACCGCCAAGAACTTCGCCATCGACGGCGACAAGGTCTATTTCGGAAGCACCACCGGCCTGGTTGCGTACTCGCTGAGCGAGAATGCGGTCTCCGCTGTGGAATTCGACGGGCTGCCCGGGCTCGGCGGGATCTGGGGCGTGGAAGTCCACGGCGGCAAGGTGCTCGTGGTCTCGGACTTCGGCTTTGTGGCTGAAGTGGACCCGGCTGCCCAGACCACGACCGTGACTGACCTTGCCGACGCCGGTGCAACGGGTGACCCGCAGACCACTATGGGACTTGCTGCAGGAGCCGGCTACGTCTTCATCGGCGGCAACGGCGTCATCGCGAAGCACAGGCTCGGTTCGAATGAGGTGGTCAACATGAGCGTGCCGGGAGAGGCGAAGGACGCCATCATGGTCCGCGGCCGCCTGTACACCGCACAGTACAGCTCCCAGGGCATCTGGACCTACAACCCCCGAAGCGGCGACCCCATGCATCAGGTGGCCGGGTTCCCGACATCCCAGAACAGGCCGCAGGACGTGCACTGGGACGAGGAGAACCGACTGGTGCTGGCCGGAGTGCAGTCCGACACCGAAGGCGGCGGCGCACTGTGGACCTACAACCCCTACAAGGGCACCTCGGCGTACTTCCTGAATCCGATAGATGACCAGCAGTACGTCCGCGCGGTCGCAACGCACGACGGCGTTGCCTACCTCGGCGGGAGCCTCCAGAACACTGCCGGGCCCGGAACGATAGTCGCGTTCGATCCGCGAAGAGGCAAGGAACTGTGGCGCCTCGAGCCCGGCCTGGGAGGTGGTGTTTCGGCACTGGCCGTGCGTGGGAAGCACCTCTACGGCGTGACACGCACTGGAGTCGCCTTCGTGATCGATCTTCCGAAGCGCCGCCTGATCCACCAGGAAGACATCAGCGGCGTCGCGCGCGGATTCGCTGCGATGGTGACCAACCGCGGCGTGGTCTACGGCGTGTCCGATCACAACGTATTCCGCTTCGATCCGAAGACGTTCGCGGTCACCGTCGTGGTGGCGGACGTAAACGGCGGTTGGTACAGCGGCGCCCACATCACCAACGATGAGCAGGGCTTCCTGTACACCCTTCGCGGCCGCAACCTGGTGCAGATCAACGACCATCCCCGGCGCTGAAACCTGAGGCGAATTATGGGAGTCTGATCAGGAAGGGAGGAGTGAATCGTGAGCTGCTGTAGTCCGTCCCGTCCAGGGAAGGTGCCATCTTCAGGTGACGTGGCCGTCGTCGTCGTCGGCTCTGTGGATCATGCAGAGGTGACCATTCCGGCCGGCTCCTTTCGGATGGGTGACGCCTTCGGTGAGGGTTACCCTGCGGATGGCGAAGCTCCCGTGCACCAGGTGCGGCTGGACGGGTTCCGGATGGACACCACGGCTGTGACCAACGAGCAGTTCGCCCGATTCGTCGACGCCACGGGGTACCGGACGGAGGCTGAGCAGTACGGCACATCGGCTGTCTTCCATCTTGTGGTGAGAGCCGATCCGGCCGACATAGTCGGGGCCGCCGCCGGCGCGCCGTGGTGGCTCAACGTCCGCGGTGCCTACTGGGCCCACCCGCTGGGCGGGCGCTCGTCCTGGACGGATCTGCGCGACCATCCGGTTGTTCACGTTTCACACAATGACGCGCTTGCGTACTGCCGCTGGGCCGGACGCCGTCTTCCCACGGAAGCCGAGTGGGAATACGCGGCCCGCGGCGGGCTCGAGGGCGCCCGCTACCCCTGGGGTAACAACCTGTACGACGACGACGGCCGCCACCTTTGCAACATCTGGCAGGGAGCCTTCCCAGGCTCAAACACGGTCGACGACGGATTCCTCGGCACCGCGCCGGTACGGTCCTTTCCGGCGAACGGCTATGGCCTGTACGAAGTCAGCGGAAACGTGTGGGAGTGGTGCGCTGACTGGTTCCTGCCCAGGTATTACCGGAAGTCACCGTCGGAGAACCCGCCTGGGCCGACCATCGGGTCCGGGCGCGTGATGCGCGGCGGCTCCTACCTGTGCCACGACTCCTACTGCAACCGGTACCGCGTGGCGGCGAGGACCTCGAACTCGCCGGAGTCCTCCAGCAGCAACTGCGGCTTCCGTACCGTCGCAGCCGCTTAGCTCATCGACCGGCCGGAAATAACGTCCTTTTCCTCGTTTTTCGGTTGTTTCCGCCCGCTCGATGAGGCCGCACTCACTGTCCCACCCACGATTTCCACCTCAACGAAGAGAGAACCATGACACCGCAACCTATGATCGACCGACGCCGGATCCTGCAGCTCACGGGTGTAACAGGGGCAGCCCTAGCGACAGGAGCCTTGTCCCTCTCCCCGGCAAGCGCTAACCCGTTTCGCACCGGCCCCGTTATCGAGGACCTCGGCGCCGCCTCCACCAAGCTCGGCCTCTACCGCGGAGTGGTCGCAGGTGACGTCCTCTACTGCGGGTCTCGGAATATGGACCCACCCGTTGTGTTCGGCGTGAATCTGCGAACGGGCCAGGCCGTCTCGGAAAGCCCGCTGGGTTACATGAATGCCGTCATGGCCATGGCCACCGATCCCACAGGGCGGTACGTCTACGCGGGCGGTGATCACAACAAGGTTGAAACCACCGGAAACCTCTACCGGATCGATGTGACAGACCCGGAGAAGAAAGCTCAGGACATTGCACGCAGGCCGGAGGAGAACCTGCAATCCGTGACCGTCGCACCGGATGGCATGGTGTTCTTCGCAGGCCGGTGGAATCCGACGACTGCCTACCAGTGGGATCCAGCAACCGGTGAAACCACCCTGCTCGGGTCGATGCCGTCGAACCTGGACCGCATCGCCGCCGTCGCAGCCACGGACACCACCGTTTTCGCCGGCGGTGTGATGACACTGACCGGCGGCGGAACCCAGGCGCGGCTCTTCGCGATCGACCGGGCCACCGGTGGAACCACCGATATCACCCCCGCAGAGGTACTCGAAGCCGGCTCCGGCGTGCGCGACATAGCCGTCATTGACGGCAGCTTGTTTGTCGGTGTCACCGCATTCACCGCACCCACTCCGCTGGTCGTGATGGATGCGTCAAACCCCACCAGCTACACGGTGGTATCCGTTGCCGCGAAGGAAGTACGCGAATTCTGCAAGGTTGGGGACAAGATCTACTTCCGGGGCGCCGGGTTGATGGCGTATGACCCGCAGACGCGCAAGGCCGCGACGTTGCGGGTTCCGGGCGCGAATTTGGCCGGAATGGTCAGTGTGCAGGAGTGGGACGGAAAGATAGTCGTCGTTTCGACGCTGCTGCACGCCGTCGTTATCGATCCTGTGACCTTGGAGGCCCGGGAAATCAACTTCCTCGAGGCGGGAGTGCGGCCGGGCCCGCAGATGATCCTGGGAATCGCGGCCGGCGGGGGGTACGCCTACGCATGCGCCAACGCGCAGGTCACCCAGCACAATCTCGCCACCGGTGAGAAGATCGATTTCCCCATGCAGGGCGAGGCCAAAAGCGCCACTTTCCATAACGGCGTCGTCTGGTTTGCCCAGTACAACGGCGGAGGCCTGTGGGCGCATGACCCGCGGACAAGCACGCCTCCGAGCCTTGTTGCACCGTTTCCAGACCTGCAGAACCGGCTCCTGCGGGTAGCAGCGGATCCCGTCAACAACCTGATTCTGGTCGGCGTGCAGTCGGACAGACTCGGCGGCGGATCCCTCTGCGTCTACCATCCGGATACCGGCTCCGTGGACGTCTACGAGAACCCCATCGCGAAGGAGCAGCTCACCCGCGCGATCACCAGCCATGAAGGCATCGCCTACCTTGGCGGCGAGAACCTGACGTCGCAGGGTTCGCAGGCCACTGTGGTTGCATTCGATCCTGTCGCCGGACGCGAGCTCTGGCGCCTCGAGACCGGCCAGTCACGTGGAATCGGTGAGCTCACTGTTCGTGGACGGCACCTCTACGGAATCTCCCACGGGGGCGGCCTGTTCATCATCGACCTCGAAAGCACGTCGGTTGTGCATTCGGCTGATATTTCCTTCCACTCCCCCGACCAGGCAACCCTGGTGACCAACCAGGGCGTGGTGTACGGCGTCTCAAGCAAGGGCGTGTTCCGGATCCACCCCACCAACTTCGCGCCGTCCACCCTTGTTCCAGGGCTCGACGGCGGCTGGTACGGCTGGCCGCGGGTGGGCACTGACGAAGAGGGGCGGCTCTACACTCTGCGCGAGCGCAACCTCATCCGCATCACTGATTCCGTGGCCACGCTACGTGCCGACCGCAAGGGCCGCCGTTCAGGCCAGTGACCCGTAGCTAGCTAGACAAAAAGCTGCCGCAGCGTCCGCTGAGGACCTGCGGCAGCTTTGCTGTGACGGCCAGTCAGACTGGCAGCTCGATGACCTGCACCTTGCGCCCCTGTCGGGAAACTACTTCGACGTCGGGCTCATCCGTTACAACGACGACGGCGCCCCTGGTTGACCAGCCCCTCCACCACCCGTTCGTTCCATTCGGGAAGGTGACTGCGATGTCGGCTTCCTTGAGCAGCTCCCGTCCCGCCGTCGTCGGCTTCACCCTGGCCATCCAGGGTGCGATGCCCTCCAGCGTGCGCCGTTGGACAGCCGGGATGCGACCGGCGGCATCCGGCCCCACGTTCAGCAGCAGCCTGCCTCCGCGGGAAACGATGTCTGCGTACTGGCGTGCCAGTTCACGGGGTTGGAGGGTGGTGGACTCATCCTCCAGTTGGTTGTATCCGAAGGAGAACCCGAGTCCGCGGTTATGTTCCCAGCCGGTCCCGGTCTCATGGTGGGCGTCGAGGGCGTACTCACTGGTGCGGAAATCCCAGTCATCCGTGCCCCACCGGTCATTCACAATGCCGTCGGGAACTGCTTCGCGGTAGTACGCGAAGAGTTCAGCGATCGTACCGTTGGATTTCCCGGCGTCGGGCCATTCAATGTCATTCCAGAGCACGGAGGGCTGGTAACGATCGATCAGGTCCCGGACGTGTGCCGTGGCGTAGGCTGCGTACGCCTCATCGTTCGGGCGCAGGGCCGTGACCGAATCGAAAGTCTCCTGCGGCGGAAGTTCGGTCACAGACCAGTCGAGGCCGCCCGAGTAGTACACGCCGAATCGCATGTCCTCAGCGCGGACGGCGTCGGCAAGCGGTTGAAGGAGGTCACGTTTAGGTCCTCGCCGCACGGTGTTGAGCTGCCCGGAACCGGGCGCATCCCAGAGGGTAACGCCGTCGTGGTGCTTCGTCACAGGCACCACGTAGTCCGCGCCTGCAGCCTTGAAGAGCCCCGCCCACTCGGCCGGCTGGTATTGCTCAGCTCGCCACAGGTCGAGGAACCCGTCATATGGCATATCGCCGTAGGTCGAAAAATGATGCTGCGCTGCCGGTGAGCCGTTGATGCGGATGGTGTTGGCATACCACTCGGCGTAGGCGTTATGGGCGAACCATTCCTCTTCCGGGACCGAGCCCGAGACGCCCGAAGGAACCGCCCAGGCCGGCACCGAATACGGGCCCCAATGAATGAAGATGCCCAGGCTCGCCTCAGTTGCCCATGACGGAAGGGAATGCCCCACGTGCTCGTTCACGGAAATACCTTTCGGTTGGAAAACGTCGCTACCCCTTCCACGATACCGCGACAAGCATTAGATTTGTCAGTGACAAATTAAATGAACGAAAGGTCGATGATGACTCGGTACAGTTCCGACAACAGCCCGCTGACAGAGCTATCCCGACGCGGTCTGCTGCAGTTCGGCGCAGCGGGAGCCCTTGCTGCGGTAACTGCAGGCGCCCTCGCGGACCCTGCTTCTGCTGCTACCCCACGGGAAGTCCTCGTGACGGACCTGGGACCCGGCGTCGTGCAGTTCGGCTCGAAGAGCGCCTATCAGTTTGAAGACACCATCTATATCGGATCACGCAATGTCGAACCGATGTTCGTGATCGCCTACCACATCCCCTCTGGGCGGGTGGTAGGGCAGACCTCGATCCCGGAGGGGCGCTCCACCCAGTCGCTGGGCGCCGACCCAACCGGCCGGTATCTCTATATCGGTACGGAGAACGCGGCCGGCGGCATCCCGACCCTGTACCGGTGGGATCTCCATAATCCGACGTCACCGGCAGAGCCCCTGGGTCGCGCCGGTGAAGTGCGCGTGTGGGCACTGGCGGTAGCACCGGACGGGATGGTGTTCTTCGGTGGACGCGAACCCGGCGGGAATCTTTGGCAGTTTGATCCCGCCACGCGCGAGATCACCGCGCTTGGCATCGCCGAGCCCACCGCCACCGGCGCGCGGGCAATCGCCGCTACGGAAAGCACCGTCTACTTCGGTGCTGGGAACACGCTGGGCGGTGGGGAAGCCAGCAAGGCTGTACTTGCCGCCTATGACCGGGCAACCGGGGAATTCACATCGATTCTCCCCGCAGAACTGGCGGACGACGACACCATACGCGAGTTGCGTCTCGAGGGCGATCGACTTGTCGTAGGCACGGCGAACAACACCGGCTCCCACGTTGCGGTCATCGATATCAACGACCCTTCGTCCTACAAGGTGGTGCGGCACGATGGCATCACCACGAAGGCCATGAAGGTCCACGGCGACAACGTCTTCTTCCTTGCACGGGCAAACAACGCCCGTATCTGCGACCTCTCCACCATGACCGTCAGCCCGCTCCAGGTGGATGGTCTCGAGCTCGGCGAGGTATGGGGCATGGCCTGGGCGCAAGACAAGCTCCACGCGGTGTCCGCCTACGGTTTCGTGGCTCACATCGACCTCCAGGCACTCACCGCCACACGCACCGAGCTGATCGCCGCCGGCGCCCCGGCGGAACCACAGCTGGCCATGAGTGTCACGGCGGGCGGCGGATTTGCCTACGTCGCCGCCAACGGAGCGATCGCCCGGCACTCACTCAGGACCGGCGAGGTGGTCAACCTGATTGCTCCGGGGGAAACCAAGGACGCCATTTGGGCCGATCAACGCCTCTGGATGGGCCAGTACAGCGGCCTCGGGCTGTGGGCGTACACACCGGGCCAGGGCCAGGAGCCCGCCCAGGCGGCGCCGCTGCCCTCCGACTTCAACCGGCCCGAATGCGTCACCTGGGACGAGACCAACAAGCGCGTCCTGGTGGTCTCCCTGTCCGACGCCGCAGGCGGCAGCTGCCTCGGCGTCTACAACCCGGCAACCGATGACATGACGGTTTACGACCGTCCGCTCGGTGCGGGCAAGTCAATCCCGGCAATTGTTGCGCATGAAGGTGTTGCCTACCTTGGCGGAGGCGACACGGGTGCTGGACCGGCAGGTGAGATTGCCGCCGTCGACCCACTGACCGGCAAGGTCCTGTGGAGCCTTGATCCGGAGCACAATGCGCCGGTGACCGGCATGGCTGTGCTGGGCAAGCACCTCTACGTTGTCCTGAACGACGGCGGGTTCCGTGTGGTGGATCTGGCTAAACGAAGCATCGTCCACCGGGCGGACATCTCCGAACATGGCGGGCGCCGGACCAACCTCGTCGTCGCGCAGGGCCGTGTCTACGGGGTGTCGAGCAAGGCGCTCTTCCGCATCGACCGGCGCACCTTCGAGCTCGACGTACTTGTCGGCGAGCTGGAAGGCGCCTGGTACGGCGGGCAGCCGCACATTTCAGCTGACGAACGCGGGCGTCTCTACACACTGAAGGACCGGAACCTGATCCGCGTGGAGGTTCCGCGCCGCTTCTGATTCCTGTCTTGGAAGACACAAGAAGGCGGTGGTGCCCGGGGCGCCACCGCCTTCTCCTTGCCTTAGATGCGGAACGGGATATCCCACCGAACAACGGCTTTCAGTGGGCAGGAACTGCTTCTGCCCACTGAACACCCGGGTTCAGTGGGATATCCGGCGACGGTCGGACGTCAGCCGGTAGATTCGACTATCGAAACGATGTCGAGAATCTCCTGCTCGGGCACATTGGGCTCGCCGGTTCGGCAGGATTCGATGATCGACGTGAGCAGGCCGACGTGCATACTCCCGGCAGCCTCGATCTCGAATGAATGCTGAGCACCGTCGACGTGGACCACGCCCCTGGTGTACGGATTCCATTCGGGTTCCCCGCTGAGCAGCGCTTCGCGCCCATCAGGCCAGAGAAGCCGCACCCGGCCCGGCGCCAGCACCTCAACTTCGGAGTATCCCGGCCCCAGTGCCGCAACCGCGAGATCCACCAGATGCACGCCGTACCAGGCAAGCCCCGGGTGGCCGGGCTGCGTGGGCAGGGCACCCTCAAGCTCAATCCGCTCCACCCGCCCATGATCCAGCACGGACCGGAATTCGGGCGTGAACCGCTTCGGGGAACCGGCGAGTGCCAGGCACCCGTGAGTTCGCGCCGTTGTCAGCATCGTCTCGGCGTCGCTTCGTTTGAGGGCGAAGCGCGTGTCCACGTAGACGGGTTTGCCAAATGGTGCCAGACGCCCGAACAGCGCGGGGTGCGTACGCGCATCGCTCGCGATGACCAGGAAGGCATCGCACAGGTCCGCAAGGGCAACAGGCGTGTCCACGAATTCGACGCCGAACTCCGCGACCTGCGCGGCCAATACGTCGTTCCGGTCGCGGCTCGGTGGAAAGTCCAACGACGTCGGTGCCTTCCAGGCGGCGACGATGTCACCGCCCGTAACCCGGCCTTCCTTGAAGAGTTGCGTGAACTGCGTGGAATGGGCCGAGTCCACCCCGACCAGCCCAAACCGCACTCCCCCGGACGAGGGTAGGCTCATCCCTTCACGCCGGAGGAGGTGATGCTTGAGACGATCTGCCGCTGCAGGAACAGGAAGATCAGCAGGCAGGGGATGAAGCTGATGAGAGCTGCCGCCATGATGTTCGACGTCGAGACAAGCTCCGTATTCAGCGTGGCGAGGCCAACCGTGAGCGTCCGTGCCTCGTCCGTCTGACCGACGACGAGCGGCCACAGCAGGTCATTCCAGTGCCAGAGGAAAACGAAGATCGCGAGCGTGGCAAGAACCGGCCGAATCAGCGGCAGAACGATTGACACGAACGTTCGCCATTCTCCGGAGCCATCAATGCGGGCGGCGTCGAAGAGTTCCTCCGGCAGGTCCAGGATGAACTGACGGATCAAAAAGACAGCCTGACCATTGGCGAGGGTAGGAAGAATGAGCCCCCAGATGGTGTTCACGCCATCGAGGTTCGCAATCAGGATGAAGGTCGGGATCAGCGTCGCCTGCACGGGAACCATCAGCGTCGCAATGATTGACCACAGGAGGATATTCCGCCCTGGGAAACGCTTGCGGGCAAGGGCGTATGCCGCCATCGAGGCAGTCAGCAGGACCACGACTACCGAAATCACGGAGTACAGGACTGAATTCAAGAGCCAGGTGGGGAACGCGCCGACAGAGAAGATCCGGGTGATGTTCTCGAAGGTCAGCGACGTCGGCAAAGCGTACGGAATGGTCGGTTCATCGGCTGGTGAGAAAGCCAGGACGACGACGGCCAGCAGCGGCGCGACGGTGAAGAATGAGATAACAATGAGCGAAGCGATGGACCATCGCGGGGTGTTCAACGACTTGCGCTTGCGCTGCCTGCCGCCTGGCCCGGGATTCCCCGTTTGAGGACGGGACGGCCCTTCGGATGTTCCCGCCGAGTGTGGAGTGGAAGATACGGTAGTCATCATTTACGCCTTTTCATTGAAGAACCGCCGCTGAACCAGCGAGAGCACTAGGACGATGAAGAAGAGCACAATTCCGATTGCTGCGGCGTAGCCGAAATCGAAGAACTCGAAGCCCTGGTCGTACAGGAAGTAGATAAGGCTGTGGCTCGCATTGGCCGGCCCGCCTCCGGTCATAACGTAGACCGTGTCGAACACCTGGAAGCCGACAATTGTCTCGATGACGAGCACGAAGAATGTCACCGGCTTCAGCAACGGCAGGGTGATGTGACGGAACGTCTGCCAGCTTGTGGCTCCATCGATCTTCGCGGCCTCGTGGATCTCCCCCGGCTGCGCCTTCAGCCCGGCCAGGAAAATGAGCATGGAGTATCCGAAACCCTTCCACACCGCAACCATTGCCAGGGAGAGAAGAACAATCCACTGGTCCCCGGACAGGAAGGGGATAGCACCGAGTCCGGCACCGGCAAGCGCTACGTTGATCGGGCCGTCGTTGGAGAAGATCCATTTGAAGATGATGCCTGCGAGGACGAACGAGCTCAGGTACGGGATGAACAGAAGCGACCGGAACAGGCCGTCATGGCGCTTGAGGTTGTTCAGGAGAACTGCGCCCGCCAGTGAAATGACGATGATGAGGGGAACGAATATCACCACGTAACCGAGGGTGACGCCCAGGCTCTGCCAGAAGTTGGGATCTGCGAACAGGCGCTCATAGTTCTCGGCGCCGAGAAATTCGACGTCCCCGTTCAGCCTGTACTGCGTCAGGCTCATTGCACCGGCGCCGCCGATCGGGAGGAACTTGAACACAGCGAAGATGATGAGGGTTGGCAGGACAAACAGGATGCCTGTGACCGCTTCACGGCGGAGGCGGGCTTGTCCGGGCTGGGACCGCTTCGATGCTAAATGCGTGGACATGAGCTTGGCCAATCGGTAGAAACTGTGTCCCGGGGGCGTTTAGCGCCCCCGGGACAGGAGGGATCAGGTGCGGCTGAGGATTCCCCGGGCTTCTTCTGCCGCCTGGGTGAGCGCTTCCTCTGCGCTCAGGTCGCCGCGGAGTGCGGACTGGAGGTAGGGAGCGAGAGCGGCCATCACCTGACGTGCAGCGGCGTGCGGTTCCCCGGGAATCGCGTATTCAAGAGCCGCTTCAAGTGCCTCGTAGTCCGGTCCGGTACCGGGCAGTTCCACGTCCGTGCGGGTTGGGAAATTGCTCGCCAGCTTGGTGAACTCGGACTGGAACTCAGCGGTCGAGAGGAAGTCGAGCACCGCGTAGGCAGCCTGCCGGTTATCTTCCTCATTGATTGAGGTCAGGGCCATCAGTCCGGGGTTGCCGAACGTGGCCTGGACTTCACCCTCCAGCGGTTCCCCAAGCACAACGGTCTCTTCGCCGAGCGCACCGCGCAGTTGCGCGAGTTCAGGGAGGCTGGTGGTTGCCCGGAGGGCTACCTGGCCGCGGGCCATCGGTGAACCCTCGATTGCGGGGCTGTCCGTTCCTGCACTCTGAACTACGCCGCCCATTTCCTGAAGGTCCAGGATGAACTGCAGCGCCTCGATGCCCTCGGGCGAATCGAAGGCGATGTCGCTACCGTCCTCGGTGAAGATGCTGCCGCCTGCCTGCCACAGGAACGGGTAGAACGTCAGGTTGAGGGTCTGCTCCGGGGAGCCGACGTATTCAAGGACTGAAATGTCCTTTTCGGCGAGGATGGGAGCGGCTTCCTTGATGTCTTCCCAGGTCTTCGGAAGCTCAAGCCCGGCCTCCTCGAAGATCTCCTTGTTGTAGGCGGTGGTGTTCACGTTCTGAAACATCGGCACGCCGTAGACCTGGTCTTCGATCGTGGCAGCTTCGATGCCGGATGTGTAGAACGAGTCCTTCTCATCATCGATTGCCTCATCGACCGGCAACAGGCCGCCAACCTCGTGGTAAGTGGACGCCTGGTCCGGTGTGATCATGACAATGTCCGGACCGGAGTTCGCAGCCAGTGCTGCGGAGATCTGCGTGTCACGCTTGTCGAAGGTCTGCAGCTCAACGTTGAAGTCGACGTCGGGGTTCTCCGATTCGAAGGCCTTCTCAGTCTTCTCCCAGAACTCGCGGTTCTTGGCTTCGTCCTTGATGACCGGGTACATCCACATGGTTACTTCACCACTCACCTCGCCGTCGGTCTGTGCGACGGGAGCTGAGCTGGAGTTGCCGCACGCGGTCATGGTGAGCGCGGTGGCCGCAGCGAGGGCAGTGATACCCAAGAGTCGGTGCGTCATTGCTGGTTCTCTTTCTCTAGATGTCGCCGAATAACTTCGGCTTGCGGCAGTGCTTGGACGGATTGTCATTTCGGTTGGTGGGCTAGACGGGTTCCTGGGCAAGGGTGGTTTGCTTCAGGTTGCCGAAGGGCACCTCAGGCGCGGATGAGTCCGCTGCGTGCCTGAGGAGATCAAGGGTGATGCGCTGGCGGCGGTGTTCCTGACGCAGTGTGAGCAACGGGTCATTGGTTGAGTGCATCCACGCAAGCAGTGCCGCGGAAAGGTCGCTGAGGGCCGGCTGGGCAGCTGGATCATCCGCGAGATTGACTGTCTCATTGGGGTCCTCCGCCAGGTCGTACAGCTCAATCGCGGCGCTGGTACCGATTGTCGCCCCGAACAAGTCAACGGGAATGCTGCGGTGGATCCACGACTGGGTGGAGTCCATGGCCCGGGGGGCGTTGGAGAAGTTCGCGATGAGTTTGTGGGTTTTTGATCGCACTGACCGCTTGGGGTCGAAGTACGTGTGATACGTCAGTTGACCGTAGGCGTACGTGCGGGCTGGCTGATCATCCTCGACCAACTCCACGAGGCTTTCTCCGGCTACATCTATTGTGCCGGACAGCCCCAGCACATCAAACAGCGTGGGTACAACGTCTACATGGCTAACGATGTCGGAGACCCGCCGGCCGCTCCAGCTTGCCCGCCCTGGAACGCGCATGATGAGGGCTACTTCAACGCCGGCGTCGTACAGCGTGCATTTTGCGCGGGGAAGAGCGAGACCGTGGTCCGTCGTGAAGACAACAACCGTTTCCTCATCCAGACCCAGTTGCTCAAGACGGGCAAGGATCTCACCGACACCTGAATCCATGTGGCGCACCGCGCCCTGGAGTTCGGCGATCTCCTCGCGGGCGTCGTCGTCGTCGTGCAGGTAGGGCGGAACCGTGTGCCCGCGTGAAGTATCCGGCTCGATGGCAGCGCCCAGGAAGCCCATGACGCCGGTGCGGTCACGGTCCGACGGCGAGCGGTGCGGCTCATGGAACCCGACCTGGAGATAGAACGGTGAGCTGGCCGCTGAGGCGTCATCGAGGGCTTCCAGCGTACGTTCGACGACGACGTCACGGTCCCCGCCGGTGCGTACCCGGTCAAAGCCCAGGCGGATTGCAACCTGATCGTCGGGCAGCACGCGGGATTCGTGATGCACCCCAACAAGCTCCGTTCGGTAGCCGACCGAGCGCAGCCGGTGTGCCAGGTGCGAGCTCGGATCGTTCAAGTCCCAACCGAAGGGTTCATGCGTTAGTCCAAGAACGCCATTGGTCTGCGGATACGTACCCGTGAACAGTGACGCCCGTGCCGGGCTGCAGTGCGGAGAGGTGGCGAACGCCGCCTCGAAGACGGTCGATTCCGATGCAAACGCATCCAGATAGGGTGTTGAGACGGTCTCCACCCCGTAGGTGCCAAGGAAGCGCCCGAGGTCGTGGCAGTGGATGATCAGAATGTTCTGCGCCATGGTCAGCCCATCACCTTCAAGCGGTCCGAAGTCAGGGCGTGCTGCAGCGGCTCGCCCCGGAGAAAGCGGCGGACTTCGCTGACGACGATCCACCCCGCACGATGGCGGGAATCGACGGTTGCACCGCCCAGATGTGGGGTGAGAAGGACATTCGGGAGGTTCCGCCAACGGTCCCCTGCCGGGAGCGGCTCGTTCCCGAAGACATCGAGTGCAGCGTCCAGCCGGCCCGAGGAAACCTCCCGGTACAGGGCGTCCTCGTCCACCAGTGCGGGGCGGGCAGTGTTCACCAGCAGGCCGCCGTCCTTGATGGCAGCCAACTCGGCAGCTCCGAGCAGGCCGCGCGTTTCAGGAGTTTCGGGCGCGTGGATCGCAATCACGTCGCAGGACGAGAGCACTTCGGGGAGATCGGCTGCGTAGGCCCGGAGCTCATCCCCTTCGTGGATGTAAGGGTCATAAACGGTGCTCTCGGCGCCGAGGGCGCGACACATGTCGATGTAGCGGCGTCCGGTACGGGATGCTCCGATCACACCGATGCGCGCTCCACTGATCTCGCGCGGCCTGGACGCTGCAGTCCGGGCATCGGACCAGTCAGCCCCCGAGCGGAGCGCGTGATCAAATCGGGGTGTTCGCCGAAGGAGCGCAAGCGTGAAAGTCAGCGACAGCTCGGCCACCGAAGGAGCCATGGCATCACCGGCCTGGGCAATCGGGATGCCTGCCGCCCAGAACTCATCGCTGACGAGGGTTTGGATGGAGGAGGCGGCGTGCATTACGAACCGCAACTCTGGGGCCAGTTCCAGCCGCTCTGACTCGAGGCGAGGGAAGCCCCACGCTGTGATGAAAATACTGGTCCCCTGAGCGACGTCACGAAAGCACTCAAGGTCCTGGAGGGCGTCCGGACGGGCTTCAACCACGTCGCACAGCTCGTTGAGCTCAGCCCAGCTCTCGGCGGTGAAGAACGCGTCCGCTTCATGTTCCGGAATGCTCAGCAGAGTACGTGGCCGAGGATTGTCGGAAATGTTGTGCGGAGCCGGTGTGGCGGCGTTATCGGTGTGACCCATGCAACAAGCGTACGGACTAGTGAGGGCTTTTGTCAATGACCGAATAAACCCATTTGCTGTGTTGCAATGATCCGAGGGGCAGCAATTACGCAACTGATACATGCCGTAATGTTTGTCAATTCACTAAGGATCGCCTTACCTTAGTGGGGTGACTCTCACTGACTCCGCCTTCCGTACGGCACTCCAGGGCCTCGATGTTGCCGACATGAGCATTTCCTACGGCCGCCAGCCCGCAGTCAGTGACGTGTCCTTCGGACTTCAACCCGGGACCGTGACAGCACTCATCGGCCCCAACGGCAGCGGTAAGTCAACACTCCTACGGACCATTGCCCGGCTGCACAATGCCGATTCCGGCACCGTGACGACCACCGACGGCGACAACGTCTTTGCGCTCTCCCCCAAGGATTTTGCACGGAAGATCACCCTCCTCGCACAGAGCCGCCCGGTTCCGGCCGGGATCACAGTGAGGGAAGTCGTCGAGTTCGGACGCCACCCGCACCGCACCCGCTGGACGGGAAATGACCCCCGGGGCATCGCCGTCGTCGAGCACGCCATGGAGCTGACCCGCACTGCGGAACTGTCCGATCGCCCTGTCGCTGCTCTCTCGGGCGGCCAACTGCAGCGTGTGTGGCTCGCCAGCTGCCTGGCCCAGGACACCGGTGTTCTCCTCCTCGACGAGCCCACGACCTACCTGGACCTGCGCTACCAGGTGGAGATTCTCGACGTCGTACGCGATCTTGCAACCGACCACGGAGTGACGGTCGGTGTTGTGCTTCATGACCTGGACCAGGCCGCTGCCATCGCCGATCACGTGGTGCTGCTGGAGAGTGGCTCGGTGCTCGCGCAGGGAACGCCTGTCGACGTGCTGACCGCGGAAAACCTGACCAGCGCGTACGGCGTCCGCGTTGACGTCACGGTCGACGGCGGGACGGTGCACACTCGCGCCGTGGGCCGGCACAACGCCGTCGGCAACCACTCCGCCACCGTCCTTCGAGCTTCCTGAACCTTTCCAACCACTCGCGCCGTCCGCGCCCAGATAGAAAAGAACCCCATGAAACAAACGAAGATCCTTGCTGCCCTCGCGGCGGTCGCCATGCTCGCGCTCTCGGCCTGCGGCACCACTGAGGAAGCTGCCGGCGATACCGAAACCACAGCAGCCGCATCGGGTGAAACCATCACCATCACTGACGCACGGGGCAAGGAAGTGGTCCTCGACGGGCCCGCCGTGCGTGTTGCCGGAACCGAATGGAACGTCATCGAGAACCTGGTTTCGCTCGGGGTTATGCCGGTGGGCGTTTCGGACATCGAGGGCTACAACACCTGGGTGAGCTCCGCGCCGCTGGATGACACCGTGACTGACATCGGCCTGCGCGGTGAGCCCAGCATCGACACCCTGGTCTCACTGGAGCCGGACCTGGTGCTCGTGACGGATCAGCTTGTCGAGGGCGCAATCGAGCAGATCGAGGAAACCGTTCCCGTCATTGTGGTTCCGGGCGGCGATTCGTCCGACAACATCGGCCAGATGTTCGAGAACCTCGACATGATTGCCAAGGCAACCGGCACCGAAGAGCAGGCCGCCGAGCTGAAGGCCAACTTCGACGCCAAGGTTGAAGAGGGACGCGCTGCCATCGAAGAGGCAGGCGCCGCGGGCACCAAGGTGGCGTTCTCGGATGCCTACGTCGACGCCGGGAGCGTCTCCATCCGTCCGTTCGCACCGGGATCCCTGGTATCGGACGTGTTTGCTGAGCTCGGCCTCGAGAATGCGTGGGAGCTCGAAGGCGATCCCGCTTACGGGCTCGCGCAGACCGACGTCGAGGGTCTCACCGCCCTCCCCGAAGACACTCACTTCTGGTACATGGCCAACGACACCTTCGGCGACCCCTACCAGGACGAGCTGAAGGACAACGCCGTCTGGAAGGGACTCCCCTTCGTCGAGGAAGGCAACGTGCACCGCTTCCCGGACTCCATCTGGGTCTTCGGTGGACCTACGTCGATGGAGCAAATCATCGACGCTGCAGTCGCAGCAGCAACCGAGAAGTAATACCACACCATGGCCCCGGAAACCCTGACCCGCGCACAGCCCTCAGCAATTCAGGGAGCTGGCGCGCGGCCAGGGTTCCGGCTCGCGGTGTTCGGGCTGCTGCTCGTCGCCGCAACTGCTGTGCTCGCCCTGGTCCACATCACGCAGGGCACTTCCACTGTGAACGCGGCGGACATCATTGGGCTCATTCTGGGGAACGACGACGCCGACACCGCCGCCGTCGTCGCCGCCAGCCGGGTGCCACGCCTGGTGGCGGGCGTCCTGGTGGGGGTGGCGCTCGGTGTTGCGGGCGTCATCATGCAGTCCGTCTCCCGCAATGCGCTTGCCTCCCCGGATACGCTCGCGGTCAATGCCGGCGCGCACCTTGCGATCGTTGCCGTTGCCGCATTCGGGATTCAGGTTCCGCTGCTCGGCGCAGTGGGTGTCGCGTTCCTTGGCGGCATCGCTGCGGCGAGCCTGGTGCTGGCACTTTCCGGTGCCGGTCAGTCCGGCAGCGTGCGGCTGGTCCTCGCCGGCTCGGCCATCGCCCTGGCCTTCAGCGCATTAACCCACGCCCTCCTGCTTCTCTTTGCGCAGGAAACGCGCAACCTCTTTGCCTGGGGATCCGGCTCCCTGGCCCAGAGCGGCATGGAGAAGTTCGTACTGCTCGCGCCGCTGATCGGCGTGGTCGTGGCAGTTCTCCTCATCAAGTCCCGCTCCCTGGACCTGCTCACCCTCGGTGATGACCAGGCGAGAGTGCTGGGCATCAACGTCCGCAGCACCCAGGTACTGGCCATTGTGCTCGCAGTACTTCTCGCAGCGGCCGCCGTCACCATCTCCGGGCCGATCGGGTTCGTGGGGCTTGCCGCCCCGGCCGTAGTCCGGTTGGCTGCAGCGAAAATTCCCGGCCTTCACCGGCACGTGGCGCTGATTCTTGCCTCAGCACTAATGGGCATCTTCCTGGTACTCGGAGCCGACGTTCTGCTTCGTGCGATCATCGGTGCGCAAACCGCCGTCGAGGTGCCCACCGGAGTGGTCACCACCATCTTCGGCGCGATCTTCCTCGTCATCCTGGCGCATAGGATGCGCACGTCCGGGCCCACGCGCGAGGCACGTTCAGTGTCGCTGCGCCCCACGCGTCCGGGTGCGGGCGCCGCCGTCGTCGTGCTTTTGGTTCTTCTGGTGCTGGCCGGCATCGCAGCCGGGCTGCTGCTCGGGGACGCGAAGCTGCTCCTTGGCGACCTTGCGAACTGGGTGACCGGGCAGGCGGGGCCGGTGGTGTCGAGCGTTATGGACGCCCGCTTCCCGCGGGTTGCTGCCTCGCTGCTGGCCGGGGCGTCGCTGGCTTTGGCCGGCACGGTGATCCAGGCGGTGACCCGCAACCCGCTGGCGGAGCCTTCCATCATCGGTGTCTCCGGCGGGGCTGGTCTTGGCGCGATCCTCGTGATCACGCTTGTCCCCCTCGCCGGCTTCTGGACGGTGAGCGCCGGTGCGGGGATCGGTGCAGCGGTGACGGCAGCGGTCGTTTTCGGTCTCGCGTTCCGGGGTGGGCTGCAGACGGACCGGTTTGTTCTGGTCGGTATCGGTGTTTCGGCCGCGGCGATGGCAGGCATCACGCTGCTGATCGTGATGACCGATCCGTTCAACGAAGCGAAGGCGCTGACCTGGCTCTCCGGATCGACGTACGGGCGCTCCATGGAGAACCTGATCCCGATGAGCATTGCTTTGCTCATCACCGTACCCGTCATCGCGTCGCTGCACCGCACGCAGGATCTGCTTTCCCTCGACGAGGACACACCGAAGCTGCTCGGCATTTCAGTGCCGCGCTCCCGGATGATCCTGTTGGTGTCCGCGGTGGTGCTGACAGGGTCGGCTGTGGCGGGAATCGGCGTCATCGGGTTCGTAGGCCTGGTTGCGCCGCATGCGGCCCGGGCGCTGGTCGGCGCGCGGCACAAGCTCGCCATTCCGACGGCGGTTCTGCTGGGAGCGTTGCTGGTGTGCGTGGGCGACATGATCGGGCGGACTGCCATCGCCCCGCAGCAGTTGCCGGCCGGCCTGCTGACGGCGCTGCTCGGTGCACCGTACTTCGTGTGGCTGCTGTTCCGGAGCCGGTTGGCGCGCTAGGTACACTCGTAGCCCTGCCGTCAACCAGTCAGAGAGGAACCGCCGTGGTTCCTGGTCGCGCAGTGAAACAGGGGGAACATGTTGCGCATTCGCAGGACGAGGGGGACCCGCAGCCCACGCATCGCCGAATTGCTGGCCACTGTTGTGTGGGTGCTGGCGATCCTTCCCGCCCTCGCGACGGCCCTCCTCGCTGTTTCGATGATCGGTTCAGCAGTGAGCGGGTCCGGAACCTCGGTTCAGGCTGCACAGGAGGTCCTGATTGTCATCGTGTACGTGGCCGGGCTGCTGTCCTTCGTGGCGATGAGACGGAGTGAGTCACCGCGGAAAACCTGGATACTGGCTTGCTTGACCATCATTCTGGTGGTCGCTGCATCCGCGCCCATTGTGTACGCCTTCTCGCAGGCATTCCTTGAGGAGTGGTGTGAGTATCAGCCGGGCGGCAGGGGGAACCCGAGTCAATCCATCGATGACATCCCGGCCGTCTGTTGATCGCGTCGACCGCTCCTGAGCTTCCCGCCTGGCCTCCGTCCGACAGCGCCTACCGCCGGTCGGAGGCTACCGCCGTCGTCGGACACGGCGACCAGGCGTGGCAGCGCGCCGCTGAAGACGTGCTGCTGTGGCGAGTGAAAACCCGGAGCGGCTTCACCGTGGGCTCGGACGTCTCCATTCATCCCGGCCAGCGGCTCATCGTCACCGCACGGGTGCTGGGGTTCAGCATCCGTGAACCGATCGAAGTAGTGTCCGTCGTCCGGGAAAGCGATCGGAGCGGTTTCTCCTACCGCACACTGCCCGGCCATCCTGTGTGCGGTGAGGAAGCGTTCATTGTGCACCGGCGGGGCGATGAAGTACTGCTGACGGTTCGCTCCCTCACGCGTGCGGCGGCTCAGCAACCTTGGCGGACGCTCTTCCCGGCGCTTTTGGTTGCCCAACGCATAGTCCGACGGCGGTATCTCCGAGCGCTCCGCCGTTAAACTAGTCCTACTGATTGTTCTATGGTGGAGATAGTCTACCTAGGAGCGTCTTCGTGAATTCCGACCGCGTGCGACAGATCGGCGTAACCGCCGCGTTCATCCTCTGCATTGTTGGTTCAGCCATAGGTTCGGGGGCTTTCGGCGGGACCCCGATTGCGCAGGCTGCCGGCGGCGCGCTCAGCGCTGACGCCACTCTCCTGGCGCCTGCCGGCGCCGCCTTCACCATCTGGACTGTCATCTACGCCGGCCTCGGTGCGTACACGGCCCTCCAGTGGGCGCCGTCCCAGAGAACGTCCGAACGCCAGCGCCTGCTTGGTTGGTGGGTTGCCGGGTCAATGCTGTTGAACGCGGCCTGGATCCTGTCCATCCAGGCGGGCCTGCTCTTCCTCAGCGTCCCGATCATCGTTGTGCTTCTAGCCGTTCTTGCCATCACATTCCGCATCTACACCTCCCGCAAACCCCAATCACTCCTCGAAGCTGTGATTGTGGACGGTACGCTCGGCCTGTATCTGGGCTGGGTCTGCGTTGCTGTGTGTGCGAATATCGCCGCCGTACTGTCTGCGGCCGGTTTCACGGGCTGGAGCATCAGCCCTGGCATTTGGGCGGGGGCGGTGCTCGCCGTCGTCGTTCTGGTGGGAGTGTTGCTCGCGGTGTTGGGCCATGGTCGACTGGCCGTCGCCGCGGCGATTGGTTGGGGTCTGGTCTGGATTGCGGTCGGCAGGACAATGGCGCCGGAGTCGACGACGACGGCGGTCGCCGCCGCGGTTGCGGCCGCTGCGGTGGTGTTGGCAACGGTTGCGATTCGTATCCGGAAGGTTTCGTTGCGGGCCTGAGCGCAGTGCAGGGCCCACTGTGCGGAATACTGGGTGGATTCAAACCGGAAGGCATTGTGGAACCTCACTCATCACGCATCAAAACGGACCGTTTCTTCGGCGCGCCAGCGCTACTGGTGATTGGACTGCCGGTCTGCGCGGTGATGCTCCTGATCGCGACGAAGCTGCTTGGTATTCCTGCGTTTCCGGTCGTTCTCGGCGCCCTGCTCGCCCTCCTGGCGGCGGGATCGGTCCGTTCGCTCAGGGTTCGCGGCGGGAACGCGACAGTCCGGCAGGTGCTGGCCCCCGCCGTCGTCGGACTTGCTCTTTTTCTTGGTATCGGTTGGAACGGGCTTACCGTGAGCGGGGCAGGTCCGGCATGGTCGGACGGCTCACTGCCAGTTGCACTTATTGCTGGCACCGGCGGGTTCACGCTCTTCCGGCTGGGTGGCTCAGGCGCGAAGTAGAACGCCAGGAACACCGACCCGCGTCGCGGGAGACGTATACGGTGGTTGCATGACCCGTTCGTAGCTGTGCCTCATCTCGTCAATCATGAGTTCACTACTCCGCTACAAAGGGGATCACTATGCCTTCTGCAACTCTCATTGGCGATTGCGCAACGATCGCAGCCTCACGCCATGCCGGCGCCAGCCAATTCGACTACCGACCGGTCACCGCGCAGGACGTAGATGGCCTTGCACAGGCCTATCTCCGCGCATACCCACCCGGCATTGCGGCGTCGAACCTCGACGAAGCACGGACGGAGATGCTCGAAAGTTTCGCAGGCGAGTTCGGCACACTGTTGGCTGGAGCTTCGCTTTGCGCGTATCACCGCGACGATCTGGTTGGGGCGATTCTCGTGGTGGAACGATCTCCGTGGGACCCCAAGCTGAGATGTCCTTTCGTCATCGATCTATTCGTCGATCCGCGGTGGCAAGGCAACGGAGCCGGCCGCGTCCTTCTGGAGCGCAGTGCCGGGGCCTGCCTCAACGAGGGACACGCCCAACTTGCCCTGCGCGTCGGCGAAGGGACTTCGCCTTCGGCCAGCCGTATCTACGCCTCGGTTGGAATGGTGAAGATCGACCCCGCCACTTTGTGATTCTGTGTATACAATCGACTCAGAAATGTGTACCCATAGGTAGGAATTGGCTTCATGACCAGAGTCGGAATGCGCGAACTCAGAAACCACTTGAGCGACCATGTCATGGCGGCGAGCGCCGGCACGCCAGTGACCATCACAGATCATGGGCGTGCAGTAGCGCGCATTGTTCCTATTGCTGAAAGTTCCTTGCTCGAAGAGTTACTGGCCGCCCAACTTGCCACCGCACCGGTTCGCCGCGCCAGAACCGTACCGGATCCAACACCTACACAGGGTACGGTGTCGGACCTGGTAGCCGACCAGCGCCGTTGATCGCTTACTTCGACACGTCGGCGCTCATTCCCCTCCTCATTCAGGAACCGTCGAGCACTCTCGCCATGGAGGTATGGGCGCGGTCAGAGGTTGTTGCGTCTTCCGATCTCATCCGGGTCGAGGGCACTGCCGCTCTGGCTATGGCGTGCCGGATGGGCAGAATCGACCAGGCTGCCCTTAATAATCATGTATCCCGCCTGGAGACCCTCACAGGGGATCTCACCTTGCTTTCAGTATCACCCGCCATTCTCACAGCGGCGGGACGCCTCTCGATCGATCACGGACTAAGGGGTTACGACGCCGTTCACCTTGCATCCGCGCTCGCCCTGGCCAGCGAGAATACAGCTATGGTCAGCGGAGACGGACCTCTGCTCGAGGCCGCACTTCAACGCGGCCTAACAGTGATCAACCCGAACCGGGCGACCTGAACTCATGGCATCCGTCTCTGCGGATACGGCAACTCATGCCGTGCCAGCATCTCCACGAACCCGGCGATCTTCCGCCGGCGTGCAACCTCGGTCTTGAGTTGGTTCAGCCGGAAGATCAGCGCAAACCGGTTCTGGGAAGTCAGCACGCCAAACATGGCCTGCGCATCCGCGTTCGCCGCTATTGCGGCCGCCAGATCATCCGGCACAACCGCGCCGGCCGGCCCGGCATAGGCCCGCTCCCACCGCCCATCGGCCTTCGCCTGCTCAACGGCGACACGACCGGCGTCGCGCATCCTGCCCTCAGCCTCAAGCCGATCAATGTAGCCGACATTCCGCAGCGACCACATGCTGCGCGGTCCGCGCAGGGTGAAGCGCTGGAAGGTGCTGCCGTCGTCGCGCCGTTTCGCCTGTCCATCAATCCAGCCGAAACACAGCGCCTCGTCCAACGCCTGCGCATAGGTCAAGGACGTGGTGTCGCCACCCTTCTTGTGGAGGACAAGCCACACACCCGACGACGTCGCGTGGCTGGCTTCGAGCCACGCCCGCCACGCAGGGGCGTCGGGCAACAGGAGTTCGGGGAGTTCGACGGCCATGGGTCGAGAATACTGGACGGGATGATTCTAGATTGCTAGCATTTTAGCCATGACAGCGGAAGCAAAGGTTCAGTTCAATGTCTACCTACCGGCGGACCTCGTCCGTGCGGTCAAACACAGGAGCATCGACGAGGGGCAGAGCCTGTCCGCCCTCGTCGAGAAAGTGCTTCGCAACTATGTGGAGGAGAAGTAATGCTCAGGGTACGGCCGATCATATTCACACCGAACTACAGCGGCTTCGGCAAACTCTTCACCGCACTCGGCCTGACGCTGGTCGAGGACGCGGACGGATGGCAGGTCTTCGAGGCGAGCAGCGGGAGGGTCGCAGTGCACACCGCAGACCAACCGTCGACCCAGCTCAACTTCGAAGTCGGCTCCGTGAGCGAGTTCGCCAGGCGCACAGCGGAAGCCGGCACTGACGCCGTCGTCGTTTACACCAACGACGGCCCGGCCGCCCAGGTGACAGCGCCGAACGGGCGGGTGTTCCTTGCCTACGAAACCCTCACCGGGGAGCAACCTGCCGCAAAGGGCCTCGCGGTAATGCCCATCTGGTACACCCAGGACACCGCCGCTGCGGAGAAGGTGTTCACGGACATCGGTGCGAAGAAGCGCCGCAGTTCGGACGCCGGCGCGTGGCTCGACTTCACCGCGAAGAACGGCGGCATGCTGGCCCTGCACGCAGCCGACGACGACGGCGCGGAGCTGGCTTTCGAATTCACCGGCAACGTGGAGGTACTTCAGCAGCGGTTGCGCAGCGAAGGCGTCACGGCGACCCTGATCGATGAAAACTACGGGCGTTCACTCCGCCTGCCCAATCCCGACGGCGGCGAGATCTGGGTCAACGAGTGGCAGGAGGATCTCTACGGTTACAAGGATCACGCCGCCTCTTGAGCACGCGCTGCAGATTCAGCCGATGGCCGAAGTGCAGCGCGTCAGGACGGCGTGGGTTCTCGTCTGCTATAAAACTGAAGGTATGAACCTGCGCACTCCAGACCCCAACCCCGGGTGGCTCAATGAGGATGACCTGTACGAGGCACGCCGTCGGCTTCCCATGGTGTACGTGGAGGCGATCCCTGTCCGGTGCGATTCCCTGGGCTACGTCACCGAGGTAGGGCTGCTGCTGCAGGCTAATGATCAGGGCGAGATGGTGCGCACGTTCGTCACGGGGCGTGTCATGTACCGCGAAACCATCCGCGCCGCACTGTTGCGCCATCTGGAGAAGGACCTCGGACCCTTCGCACTCCCCCAGCTGCCGCCGTGTCCGGTCCCGTTCACGATCGCCGAGTACTTCCCGTCGCCGTCGGAAACCGGACTCACCGATGACCGGCAGCACGCCGTCGCGCTCGCCTACCTGATCCCGGTCACCGGCGAGTGCAACCCCCGCCAGGATGCCCTCGAGCTGACCTGGCTCACACCCGAAGAGGCCCTGAGCCCGGAAGTAAGTGCCGAATTCTCCGGTGGCCGGGACAGCCTGCTCCGGCAGGCGCTGGCCTACGCCGGTTGGACCCGCTGACCCGTTACCGTTTCTTTATATACTCGGGGGGTCTTAGCTGCAGTGAGGTAGGGATTCTTCGATGATCGACAGCCACGTGGCCGTACGGGTTCAACCGCTTGCCGCAGAGGCAGTGAGCGCGGGCCGCAGGCTTCTCCTCCCGGACGGCGAGGGCACGCGCGAAGTGGTGGATGTCGCCGTCGAGCCGGACGACTTCGGAGTGCCGGCCGTTGTGCTGGCCACCCTGGAGGGCGGCGAAACCCTTCGGATAGCCTCCGGGTCCACGGTTCAGGCGGAAGCTCGCGAGGAAGTGATGACAGCCGATGAGGGTTCGCCGGAGGCACTGATCGCGCATGTCGCTGCCGTGCATCCGGAGAGCCCGCGGGTGCACGAGCTGGCCGAGCGCCTGGGCCGGGGCGTGAACTTCAAGTCAGGCAGCAACCTCCAGGACATCCGCGACCTAGCCATGACCCTCTACGTTGACCTCGCGGATGCGCCGAGCGCGCTGAAGGTCTGCGATCTCCTGATGGACCAGCCCTTTGACGGCAACTTCGGCCGCTGGAATCCTATTGAGGGCTGCCTGGCCCTCGCCGCGCACCTGACTTACGACGACGACGGCCCCCGCGCCGCGGCCTACGCCACCTCCCTGCGAACGGCGGGCGACGCCGAGACGGACCCGCTGAAGGCCAAGCTTGCCGGGGCGGTCAGGCAGCGGCAGCTGAACGAACCGAATTTGTACGACCGGGAGATCGCGCGGTCCGCTGGTGATCCCGCCGTCGAGAAGGATTGGCGCGGACTGAGGTTGTCGGTGCTGCTCTACCTTCGGGCGCACGGCGGGTCCGAGGCGCTGGGTGCGGATGCGCTGGACCGGCGGATCGGCCATGAACTCGTTGCGATCAGGGCGCTGAACCATCGACTTTCCGCCTCTGGTTAGGAACCGGGCCCAAGAGTAGAGTGGCGCGCATGAGTGACTCGGCAGATTCCCTCCGACAGTCCAGCACCGAGCGGCATCCCGCCCGCGACGTACCCGTTCAGGGGCCCGACCCGCTGAGTGTGCACCTCAACGCAGACGCCCGCCAGGTATGGCTGATGCTTCGGGAACCCCGCCTGGTCCGGCAGTGGTTCGGCTGGGAGGCGGAGGGTCTCGATGAGGAGATCCGTTCCATCTATTTCGCGCCGTCCGTGGTCGAGGGTCCGGATCATAAATTCCTGACTGTTGACGGCGGTGACACCTTCCGCATTGAGCCCGTCCAGGACGGCACGCTGGTAACTCTTGAGCGCGCCGATTCGGAAGAGGCGATCACCGAAGGTTGGGTCACGTTCCTGCAGCAACTCCGATTCGCCCTGGAACGCCATCCCTCGGCGACCCGGCGTACGGCGTTCTTCTCGGGCGAGCCTGCCTCCGACGAATCGATCATCGGGAAGCTGAACGCCGAGCAATTACAGCAGCCCGGGGACTCCTACTCGCTGACACTGCCCAACGGTCATGAGCTGAACGGAACCGTGTGGTTCCGCACAGAGAACCAACTGGGCCTGACCGTGTCCGAGTACGCCGATCACGGCGAGGGCCTAGTGATCGTCGCGGACCAGGGCGGTTCCAGCATGGTGACCGTCACGACGTACGGCCTCGGTGCTCGGGCTCTTCGCGATATCTGGGACGGCTGGGAAGATTTCCGGCAAGCTTCCTACCCGTCATCGGAGCCGTTGCTGACATCCGAGCTGTAGGCCCTGCCCGGGCGGCTTAGCCTGCACGGCTGGGCGCCGAGCGCCCCAAGCGCTTAGCCTGCGCGCGCCGTCGTCGTCGTTCATTTGGTGAGTGC
Organism: Arthrobacter pigmenti; assembly: GCF_011927905.1. Lineage (NCBI taxonomy): Bacteria > Bacillati > Actinomycetota > Actinomycetes > Micrococcales > Micrococcaceae > Arthrobacter > Arthrobacter pigmenti. Next base: position 196,816 of record NZ_JAATJL010000001.1, on the reverse strand, counting down.
CCGCATGGAGGGCTGGCAGAATGAGCGGGTGCCACAATCAGATTTTTCCTTCTCCATCGGTAAGCGGCTGGGCGAAACGGTGCCCGCTGCCGCCGGGCTTCACGGGCGTACCGGGACCATTTGTACGCCGCATGGCGAGATTCGGACACCGGCATTCATCGCCGTCGGGACCAAGGCCACCGTCAAAGCGGTGCTGCCGGAGTCGATGAAGGAGGCAGGTGCGCAGGCGCTGCTCGCCAACGCCTATCACCTCTACCTGCAGCCCGGCGCGGACGTGCTGGACGAGGCCGGCGGCCTGGGCAAATTCATGAACTGGGATGGGCCCACGTTCACGGACTCGGGCGGGTTTCAGGTGATGAGCCTGGGGTCGGGGTTCAAGAAGGTCATCACCATGGATTCGGCTGCGGCGTCCGAGCACGCTGGCGCCGACGACCGCGTTGCTGCCGGGAAGGAGCGGCTGGCACACATCGACGACGACGGCGTGTGGTTCGTCTCGCACCTCAACGGCGACCGGCACAGGTTCACACCCGAGATTTCCATGCAGGTACAGCATCAGCTCGGGGCGGACGTCATGTTCGCATTCGATGAGCTCACCACCCTGATGAACTCGCGCGGATACCAGGAGGAATCCCTTGAGCGGACGCGCCTGTGGGCTGAGCGCTGCATTCTTGAACACGAGCGATTGACGGTTTCCCGCGCCGGCAAGCCGTACCAGGCGCTGTTCGGCGTGATCCAAGGCGCGCAGTATGAGGATCTGCGACGGAAAGCGTCGCGGGATCTTGGGGCGATGAACTTCGACGGCTTCGGGGTTGGCGGGGCGCTGGAGAAAGAGAATCTGGGAACTATTCTCGGATGGTGCGCTGATGAGTTGCCTGAGGCCAAGCCTCGGCATCTGCTCGGTATATCGGAGCCGGATGATCTGTTCACCGGGATCGAAAACGGTGCGGACACGTTCGATTGCGTCTCCCCCACGCGTGTGGCCCGTAACTCCGCGTTCTACGTACCGGACGGACGGTGGAACCTGTCCAACGCCCGGTTCAAGCGCGATTTCACGCCGCTCATGGAGGGCTGCGACTGCTACACCTGCACCCATTACACCCGTGCGTACATCCATCACCTGTTCAAGGCGAAGGAGATGATCTCGGCGACGCTGATCTCGATCCACAACGAGCGGTTCGTCATCCGGATGGTCGACGACGCCCGCGCCGCGATCGAGGACGGCACGTACTTCGACCTGAAGGCGGAGGTGTTGGGGCGCTACTACGCGGGTTCCCGGTAGAGCCGCTACCTCCCGGGCCTCCCCGGTACAGTCCGGCGGTCGTCCGGCGCGCCTAACCCGCGGATCCGTTCCCTCTGCGCGTACGGAGTGCCATCGATGCAACCCCGCCCGCGTACATTCAACGGATCCGCGGGTTAGCTGCAGGTCACCTCTCCTCCACCAAGTAGCTGTTTCCGGCGAGTTCTCCACATACGCCGTGAAAGCACTTCCTCAACCGGGTGTGCAGGTCATCCTGTTTCTCATGAACGAAGAATCTCCGCTGAGCTTGCCCACCATTCCGCTGTGGCGTGCCGCCGATCTGCAACGCGACGGAATGGATTCACGCAAGATCGCCCGTCTGGTCGCTGACGGCAAATTTGTTCGCGTAAGACGCGGTGGTTACGTTCCTGCTGAATTCTGGAACGTTCTCTCTCCGTCGCGCCAGGAGTTGCTGCGGATATTCGTCCATCACCATACTTCGCTTCCCAGTGCTTCCGGGATGCTCACTTACAGCCACACGACAGCGGCTCGGCTGCACGAACTCAGTCTGTGGAGGGCAGATTCGCTAATCCATCTCACGCAACGGTTCAAGGCCTCCCGCAGAGGCAACGCCGTCGACGTCGTGCCTCACACCGCCCTGCTTCCGGAAGGATCGACCACTGAGCGCTACGGCCTGCCGGTCACAACTCTTGAGCAGACGGCAGTCGACTGTTCTCGCATACTGCCTTACGAGTCAGCATTGATCGTTGCAGAACATGCCCTTAGCAAGGGCGCGAGCCACGCTGCCATGCTCTCCACAGTGAAGACTCTCGCCGGTCATAAGAACGTCGCGAACGCGCGGCACGTATTCGAGAACGCTTCGCCCCTCTCGGAATCCCCCGGCGAGACGCGCACACTCCACTTCATTCGCCGCATGCGCCTTCCCCTCCCTACGCAGCAGGAGAAAGTGCTCACCCGCAACGGTGAGCACCGACTCGATTTTGCGTGGAAGGAGTGGAAACTCGCCCTCGAGTTCGACGGGAAGATCAAATACTTCGATTACCGTCCTACAGACGAGGCGATCTTCCAGGAACGACGCCGGGAGAAGGCACTGATGGAGGAGGGCTGGACCATTCTGCGGATCGAGTGGGCGGATCTGGCAAACGAACGGGAGTTGAAGCCTCGCATCGTCCGAGCACTCCATCGGGCACAGCACAGAACCAACGAATCCGCTGCCTAACCGCAAACGGAGGCTCATCGAAACACCTGAACCTGCGGGGAGACAACGGATCTGTTGGGACGGTGCGGCGCTACCCCGCGTAGGACGGCTCGTTCCGCTTCACCCAGCGGATCGCCGTCGTCGTTACCGGCAGTAGGAGCACCTCGACCAGCGTCTTGTACACGAATCCGAAGAAAAGGTAGTTCAGGAACGTTGGGAAGTCGGTGATGCCGATGACGGACGCCGCGATTGCGCAGAAAATGAGGGTATCCGCGAATTCGCCCACACCCGTCGAGGCCATCAGCCGTGCCCACAGGCTCCGCTCGCCGAACCTGGCCTTCATCCGCACGAGCACCAGGGAGTTCAGCGTCTGCCCAACCAGGAACCCGAGCAGTGACGCCAGCACGATCAACGGCACCGGCCCCAGCGCCAATTCGAGCGCTTCCTGTTTGGCCAGGCCGAAATCGTCATCGAATCCGGGCAACGCAATGATGATCCCGAACACCAGCGAGGCAAACACCGAGAGCACGAACGTCACGATGATCCCGAGCCGCGCCGCCTTGAACCCGTACACCTCACTGATCACGTCGCCAAGAACGTACGCCAGCGGGAACAGGAAGAAGCCGCCGTCGGTGATGATGCTGAATTCTCCGATGATCGGGCCGATCACCACCCCCTTGGACGCACCGATATTGGACAGGATGACGACGACGGCAAGCACCGCCAGCATGATCGAAAAGTTTGCGCTGCCTACGGTCGCGTAACGGGCGCGGGCATGTTCCTGCAGTTGAGTCATGGGGTTCTCATTCATTGAAGTGGTTCGCGCAGCCTCATCGAAAGGCCCGCTGTATTAGCACTGGCGCCCGGCTGCCCCCGGGCACCTCCAATTGTCCCACGCAGGGCCATCCCGCATCGATTCTCCAACAGGTGACTCTTTGAGCCCCGAAACGGTCACCTATTGAAGAGTAGATTTTGAACACGTTCAGAAACGGGCGCTACACTAAACTGAACACGTTCAAAAAGGAGCCGACCATGCCCCAGAAGAAGAGCGAAGCGACCCGCAGCAGGCTCGTAGTCACCGCCCTCAGGCTGTTCCGCGAACGGGGTTATGACAAAACCACCATGCGCACCATCGCGAAGGAAGCCGGCGTTTCCACCGGGAACGCCTACTACTACTTCACCTCGAAGGATGACCTCGTCCAGGAGCTCTACCAATCCCTCCAGGACGAGCAACGCACCAGATCCCTGCCCCTTCTTCGCGACGGGCAAAATCTCGGCGAACACCTGCGCGCCATTCTGCAGACCGGAGTCGACGTCATGGGTCCGTACCACGACTTCGGTTCGAACTTCATCAGCGTCGCCATCCAGCCGTCGTCGAACCTCAGCCCATTCAGCAGCGACTCTGCAGTCGCCCGCGCCAAGTCGATCGCCCTCTTCAACCAGGCCGTCACCACCGCCCGTCCGCAACCACCCATGGCCATCCGCGCGGACCTTCCCGAACTCCTCTGGCTCGTCTACATGGGCGTCACGCTTTTCTGGGTCTACGACCGCTCCCCCAATCAGCAACGCACCCGCCGCCTCATCGACAACGCGGCGCCACTCATCGCCAAGCTGGTCATCCTGTCGCGTCTGCCGGTGGTGCGGAAGATCGTGGACGACGTCGTCCAACTCATCAAGAACGCGAAGGCATGAACGCTTCCCAGAACCAGTACGACGACGACGCGCGGCTGGCCGCGCGGTATAGCGGCGCCGGAGGTGCGCACCGGGTGACGTTCGGACCGAAGGCGCTCATCGTCGGAACAGCGCTAACTCACCTTCAACTGGCGGTACTAATGGGAGCCTTGCTCGGAGACGGACACCCCTACGCAGCCTTCATGATGTTCCTGCTGAGCGGCCTCTTCGGCCTTCCAATTGCTGCCCTTGGGTGCTTCATTGCCCTAGCACTAGGACTTGCCCTTCGCCCAATCGCGAATCAGGGAGTTCATGTGCTCGCTTTCTTTGCCGCTCTCACGTTGGTTCCTGCAGTGATCCTGCTATTGGCGGGCCTCGGGTTTGCGGCTATTGCGGCCGGTCTGATCATTGGGACGGCAGCCGCCATCGGACGGGCGAGCGTGTGGAAGCTCGTCACCGTTCACCCGGCGAAACCCACGACAACCGAGCATCCGGCGGAGTAGCCTGCATTCCACGAAGAGCAACAAACCGGACGCAGAGGGCACCCATGAGATTTAGCGCCGAACTGGAATCATCGGGCAAGAACACCGCCGGCTTCGAGGTCCCGGAAAGCATCGTCGAGGAACTTGGCGGCGGAAAGCATTCCAAGATCGAGGCCAAGGTCAACGGGTACGTGTTCCGTACATCGATAGCGTCGATGGGCGGTCGATACCTGTTTGGGATGAGCGCAGACCGGCGTAAGGAGTCGGGAGTCGTCGTCGGGCAGGTGTACGACGTCGAAATCGCACTCGACACCGCACCCCGCGAAGTAGACGTTCCGGAAGACTTCGCTGAAGCACTGGACAACGACCCGGCAGCGAAAGCGTTCTGGGAGACCCTCTCGTACAGCAACAGAAGCTGGCACACGCTACAGGTTGCGGGCGCGAAGAAGCCGGACACCCGCGCTGCCCGGATAGGGAAGTCCGTCGCAATGCTGCGCGAGGGCCGGGCAAGATAAAACCCGTTGGCGCCACCCGCGAAGCGTCGGGCAGACTGGTGCCATGGCTACTGACTCACCAGCTATCACCCTGACCATCGCGGGCTCCGAGGCTACCGGAGGTGCCGGCGCGCAGGTGGACCTGAAGACGTTCCAGGAACTGGGCACCTATGGCATCGCGGCGCTGACGTGCATCGTCTCCTTCGATCCGAAGGACAGTTGGAACCATCGTTTTGTGCCCGTCGACGCGCAAGTCATCGCTGACCAGCTCGAGGCCATCCAGTCCTGCCACGACATCCGCACCGTTAAGATCGGCATGCTCGGCACACCCCAGACCATCGACACTGTCGCCGGTGCCCTGAAGTCGCAGGAGTGGGAAAACGTGGTGCTGGACCCGGTGCTGATCTGCAAGGGTCAGGAGCCGGGAGCGGCCCTCGACACGGATCAGGCCCTGAAGGCAACCATCCTCCCGCTTGCCACCTTCGTCACGCCGAACCATTTCGAAGCCGAGTCCCTCTCCGGCATGGAGATCCGTTCACTTGAGGATCTGAAGGAAGCGGCGCGGCGCATTCACGAGGCGAGTGGCGCCGTCGTACTCGCCAAGGGCGGCGTGCGGCTGGAAGGGGAGGACGCGCTCGACGTCTATTACGACGGCGAGACCATGGACATTCTCAGCGCACCGAAGGTGGGCGACGTTGCGGTCAGCGGCGCCGGTTGCACGCTGGCGGCAGCCATTGCCGCTGAACTGGCAAAGGGTACAACTCCCCTTGAGGCAGCCCGTACGGCAAAGGAATTCGTGACCGAGGGTATCCGTAACCGGGTCAGTTCGCATGCCCCGTTCGACGCCGTTTGGCAGGGTGGCGCACGAGCCGGCGTCTAGCTTCAGCTCAACCCTCCGGCCCACGGACACACACTTCTCGCAGTGAAATCTCATGCTTCGCTGAGGAAACTATGTCCAATTCGTTGACTTGTGACACGTAACACAGAAAGCTGGTAATCGTGCAGAACTCGCGAAGGGTCCTGCACAGCTGCTGGCACCCAATCTAAACCAGGGAACCTCACTCACACGCGTCTCGGCCGTGTCAGCAGCGCTGCGGGGGGCTAAACATAGAACTCGGCGGGGCGGCCTTGACTCATCCTTACTAAGGAGAAGCATGAGCAAGTCATACCGCCGGAATTCAGGAAAGGCTGTGTTGGCTTCGCTGACCGGTCTTGTCCTGGCTTCCAGCATGTGGGCGCCGGCTTCAGCGGTTGAAGCGCCGGACGGCGCACCGACTGCTGAGGGCATTGAGCTGAAGACGCTCCCGCCTGGTCTCAAAATCAGTGAAAATTTGAACAAGGCTGCCGGTGATGTTGCGGTCTTCGTGCAGTTCGAAGGCGAAGGTGCCTTTGCACGCACGCAGTCGGACGCGGTCCAGAGTGGCCGGAAAGCTCCGGAAGACCGCAGCGCCGACGTGAAGAAGATCCGCGAAGCCACGCAAGCCAAAGCCAAGGAGGTTGTTGCTGCGGTTTCCGGCAAGGAACTGTACGTGACCTCCAACACCATTCCCGGTGTTGCAGTGCAGGGCGATGTTGAGGCAATCCGCGCGCTTGCCGCACGGCCCGACGTCCTCAAGATCAGCCGCCTCACGCCGAAGGTGCCCACCAACAAGGGTGGCGTCATCGACACCGAGGCCCTCAACACCTGGGCAGGCGACCTGGGCGAAACCGGCGACGGCGTAACCATCGCGATCATCGACACCGGCGTCGACTACACCCACGCCGGCTTTGGCGGCCCTGGCGACATCGCGACGTTTGACGCCGCGAGCGCTGCTGTCGCGAACACGCCCGAGACGCCGCCTAATACCGATTGGTACGACGAAGCCAAGTACGTAGGCGGTTGGGATCTTGTTGGCGACACCTACAACGCAGACCCCGGCGGCGCCGAGCCGTTCCCTTACCAGCCCACCCCGATGCCCGATGCCAACCCGATCGACTGCCAGAGCCATGGCTCCCACGTTGCCGGCACCGCCGCCGGCTATGGCGTCGACTCCGAAGGCAACACCTTCGAGGGCGATTACTCGACCCTGACGGAAGACGCCGTCAACGATATGCGCATCGGCCCAGGCACGGCCCCTGAGGCCCAGATTGTCAGCCTGCGCGTCTTCGGTTGCGCCGGCTCCAGCCTTGTTGTCGGTGAAGCACTCGACCTGGTGCTCGATCCCAACGGTGACGGAAACTTCGAGGACCGTTCGAATGTTGTAAACATGTCGCTGGGCTCGAACTTCCCTATCCCCGATGATCCCGAAGTTGACATCCTCAACAACCTGACCGCGCAGGGCGTGCTCTCCGTGGTCTCCTCCGGCAACGACGGCGACATCTACGACATCGGCGGCACCCCTGGTAGCGCCAAGTCTGCGCTGACCGTTGCCAACAGCATCGGCTCACAGATCACGCTGGATCGCATTGACATCCTGGCCCCGCCCGCAGAGGCCACAGAAGGTCCCGCATCCGGCCAGTACAGCGTCAACTTCGACTACCAGGCAGCTACCGAAGATCAGCTCAACGGGACCGTTGTGCTGGCTCCGGAAGCCAACAGGTTTGGTTGCGAGGCGTTCGCTCCCGGCACCTTCGACGGTGAATGGGTTTGGCTGCAGTGGGAAGAGGACGGCGCGTTCCCGTGTGGCTCCGGTGTCCGCTTCGACAACGTTGAGGCAGGTGGCGGCGCGGGCGTAATCCTCGATTCGCCCCGCGACGTGTTCGACGCCGGTATCGCAGGCAACGACAGCATCCCGGGCGCCCAGTTCAACCGCGAGTCTTCTGAGCGCCTCCGCGCTGAAGCTGCCACGGGTGAGCTGCAGGTTCAGCTCAACCCGGAATACATCGCCGCTTCCTCTGGGCCATCCAACGCTCTCGATACGCTGAACCCCAGCTCGTCACGTGGAGTCCACGGTTCATACGGTGTGGTTAAGCCCGACGTCGCTGCACCCGGCACACAGATTGGCTCAGTCGCGGTTGGCACCGGTAACGGCGGATCGGTGAAGACCGGAACGTCAATGTCAGCCCCGAACGTGGCCGGCATTGCTGCCCTCGTTTACGCAGCCACCGAGTTCAATGCCTATGAGGTCAAGAACGCCATCATGAACACGGCGACCGCAGACCTCACGGTGGAGGCTGGGGGCGACGTGGAGTACGCACCGAACCGCACAGGTTCGGGACGGGTTAACGCGCTGAACGCCGTCGGCACTGATGCTATCGCCTACGATTCCGAGGACCCCTCCCTGGTGACGGTCAACTTCGGTGTTGTTGAGGTCGGCGCAGATGCTTACAGTGCTACCCGCAAGATCAGCGTCCGGAACTACTCGGATCAGCCGCATACCTACACCGCGGAGTACCTGGCCGCAACGGAGATCCCGGGGGTGGTCATTGATGTTCCAGACCAGCCGATCACCGTCAACGGTGGTGAAACCGTCGAGTTCGACATCACCATGACGATCGCTGACCCAGCCGCGATGGTGAAGGCAATCGATCCTGCAGCCGAAGTCACGCACACCATCACGTCCCTTGAACCGGACCTGGATGTGACCCGGCAATACATTGCACAGGCTTCCGGTCGCGTGGAGCTCACCAGTGCAACCACCAACACCTTGCGCGTTCCGGTTCACGCTGCGCCCAAGCCTGCTTCCGATATGTCGGCCGAGCCCCGGGTCCAGTACCTGAATGGCTCTGACCTTGAGGAACTGCTGACTCTTTCAGGCCGTGGCCTGTCACAGGGTGGCGCTCCGGGCGAGATGACGTCCTACACGTCGCTCGTTTCACCGTTCGTTCTGGGTGAGGAAAGTGGACGCCTCACCGGCCTGCCGCTGGATTCGCTGAACGCGCTGGACCTGAAGGCAGTTGGCGCTGCATCCACCGTTCCGGGAATTCTGGCAGCAGGTGGGGACCCCGCTGATGGCATTCTCAACATCGGAATCAGCACCTGGGACAACTGGTCCGTACCTACAGGAACTCTTAACTTCACGGTGGAGCTCGACACGAACAATGACGAGGTGCCGGACTTCCTGGTGCAGTCTTTCCGTGAACCGCCCGTGGATTTGGACCTGTTCCTGGTTTCCGCTCTTGACGCCGAAGGAAACGCCACCGGTCTCACGCTCGTCCCGGCCAACGGTGTAGACGGTGCAACGGACACCAACACGTTCGACACCAACGTAATCACTATCCCGATCCCGGTGGCGACCCTCGGGTTGGAACTGGGCAGCACCAATAGCATCCAGTACAAGGTGCGCACCATCAGCAGCTTCACCGTCAACACCGAGGGTGACAGCATTGGCGAGGTAGATGCAACAGAGTGGATCGACTTCAACATCACTGATCCGAGCCTCTGGTTCGCCGGAGCTACCGGCGCAGAGACTGCGTTTGTTGACGCCGATGGAGCATCGATTGGCGTGACCCGTGACCGGGGCGTGGCTAATGGAAACATCCTGCTGCTGCACCACCACAACGCAACGGGTGCCAAGGAAGAGATCGTTCCGATCCGCGTAGGCCAGAAGAAGTTCACGGACATCGCGACGGCCGATCACGAGGAATCGATCGTGAAGCTCGAGCAGCTCGCAATCACCGACGGTTATTCTGAGGCGAACGGAACCTTCACCTTCCGCCCGTTCGAACCAGTGAACCGCGACGTGATGGCAGCGTTCATGTTCCGCTTCGCTGACGTCGGTATCTTCGCAGCTCCGGGCAACTCCCCGTTCGCTGACCTCAACGGTCCGGCCGATCCGGGTGCTGACACGGCATTCTTCTACAAGGAAATGACGTGGATGGAATCGGCGGACCTGTCCAACGGTTACGCTGAGCCAAATGGCCTGCCGACCTACCGGCCGCTGACAGCCGTCAACCGCGATGTCATGGCCGCGTTCATGTACCGGTACGCAAGCGAGTACTGCGACATCCCGGCTGCCCGTGCCTACGACGGCACTGACAGCCCGTTCGACGACATCCCTGCGGGTTTCGTCTTCGAGAAGGAAGTTTCGTGGATGTCCGAAGCCGGTATCTCATTCGGTTGGGACGAGGGCAACAACCGGACGGAATTCCGTCCGTACGTCCAGGTCACCCGTGAGCAGATGGCTGCGTTCATGATCCGCCTGCTCGACTACGTAGATGACAACGGCGGTTGCGCCCCCGGTTCGATCGACTGATCCGGTCCACCCGTAGTAACTGAATAACGTTTCTGCCCACCGAGTCGAAAGGCTCGGTGGGCAGAAACAGTTAACGGTCTAGACGGAAGCCCGCTGCCGCGCCCGGTACGCCGCCACCGCGGCCCGGTTACCGCACCCGGACTCGCAGAAGCGCCGGGAACGGTTCTTCGACAGGTCAATCACCACGGCGCTGCAATCCTCCGCAGCACAGATCCGTAGCCGCCCGAGCTCATTGCTCCGCACCAGGTCCACGAACGCCATCGCCGCCTCGACGGCCATCCGCGCGGACAGCGGCGCCTCCAACGGCGTGGCATGGATGTGGTAATCCCAGTGATCGTGGCGGACCAGCTGCGGCAATGCGTTGAACTCGCGCAGCAACCCGTTCACCGACTCCACCACGAAATCCTCATCGCCCTGCCACAACGCACGCAGCCGCGGCCGCAACGCCCGGACGGCGTGTAGCTCAGCCTCATCCAGTGCAAGATTGCCGGTCCAGTTCCACTCCCGCGCGAAATCCTGAAGCGCGCCGACGTCGGGGAGGAGCTCGCCGTCGTCGTCGTCGGTGTTGACCAGCGCCGCTGCGCCGCGCAGGCCCTCTTCGGTGTCATTGGCAAATAGCATCGCGCGTCCCACCCTAACCCGAGTGTGCCTGGAGAAAGGAGTAAACCTCGGTTTCGTCAACGCCGGGGAAGGCACCGGGCGGCATGGCCGCCAGCAGGTGTGAGTGCGCTCGGGCGCTGGGCCAGGCGAAGCCGGACCACTTTTCCGCCAACGACGACGGCGGCAGCTTGCAACACGATTCGTCCGGACAACGGGACTCGCCACGGATGGTGGTTTCGCGTCCGCGGAACCACTTCACGTGCGCGTACGGCACGCCGACGCTGAGCGAGAACTCGCCGGCGGCGGCCCGCTCGGTACGGGCCGTGCACCAATAGGTGCCGCTGGGTGTATCGGTGTACTGGCTGTAGGCGGAGAACCGGTCAGGTACGTCGAAGACCACCCGCGACGTCCACTTCCTGCACGACGGCTGGCCCTCAATAGCACCGGTGTGATCCTGCGGGAACGTCACGCCGTCGTTCTCATAAGCCTTGTAGATGATGCCGCTCTGATGAGTCTTCTGGAAGTGCGTCGGGATCCCAAGGTGCTCAGTGGCCAGGTTCGTGAAGCGGTGAGCTGCTGTTTCATAGGAGACTGCGAAGGCGTCCCGCACATCCTCGACGGCAATTTCCTTCCGTGCCTTCGCGGCCTGCAGGTATTCGACCGTCGCCTTCTCGGGGAGCAGCAACGCGGCCGCGAAGTAGTTGGTTGCAACGCGCTGACGGAGGAACTCCCGGTAGTTCTCGGGCGTCCCGTGCTGCAGCACATAGTGGCCCAGCGCCTGCAGGAGTACCGAGCGCGGGTCATGATCCGTCCGCTGTGACTGGGTCAGGTAGATGCGCCGATTCTTCAGGTCCGTCACCGAGCGGGTGGAGTGCGGCAGGTCACTCACGTGGTGCAGCGTAAATCCAAGATGATCAGCAATATCCGCGATGAGGTGCTGTGACAGAGGCCCGCTGGTGTGCCCAACCGAGGCCAGGACCTTCTGCGCCTCGGCCTCTATGTCAGGGAAGTAGTTGTTTTGACGCCGCATAATTCCGCGCAGTTCGGCGTTGGCCCGGCGCGCTTCCTCGGGCGTTGCAACCTGCTCGTTCATGCGGCGTTCCAGCTCCGCCTGGAGCCCGACAAGCGCTTCGAGCGCCTCCATCGGCAACCGCGCCGACGTCCGTACCTTCGGCAGCCCCAGCGATTCATAGAGCGGACCCCGCTGGGCGCGTTCCAGCGCAATCTCCAGCGCCGCGCGCCGGCTGGGCGGTTCCGCGCCGAGCAACTGGTCAATGCTGACCTCCAGCGCCTTGGCGAGGGACTGCAGCATTCCTAGTCGCGGCTCACGCTTCCCGTTCTCCATGAGCGAGAGCTGGGAAGGAGCGGTTCCGACGACGGCGCCAAGCTCCTCAAGGGTCATGCGGCGGCTTTTGCGCAGATGCCGGATGCGACGGCCGAGGCTGATGGCGTCCTGGCCTTGAGGTTCTGATTCGGTTTCAGGCTGGTGGGTACGGGTCCAGCTGGAAGTCGTCATTTCTTGACGATACGCGAAGAATCGCGTTTCTTTCCAGACCCAAGCCCTATTGAAGATTCCCAAAATGCAGAATTGTTGATTCCACCAGCACACATGACACAGGCTACAAGCCTCCCGGAAGGAGAAATGCAATGACGCAGGAAGCCAACAACCCAGTCACTACAGCCCGCGAGCTCGAACTCGAGTGGGCCGCTGATCCACGCTGGGAAGGTGTCCGGCGGGACTACCAGGCCGCCGACGTCGTACGCCTTCGCGGACGTGTCCAGGAGGAACACACGCTGGCCCGCCGCGGTGCCGAAAAGCTGTGGGAGCAACTCACCACCCAGTCGCGAACCGGCGAATATACCCACGCCCTTGGTGCGTTGACGGGCAACCAGGCAGTTCAGCAGGTCAAGGCCGGGCTGAAGGCCATCTACCTGTCCGGCTGGCAGGTCGCCGCCGACGCGAACCTTGCCGGGCAGACCTACCCGGACCAGTCGCTCTACCCCGCGAACTCGGTTCCCCAGGTGGTGAGGCGCATCAACAACGCACTGCTGCGTGCGGACCAGATCGAATGGGCCGAAGGCATGCAGTCTGTGGAGGACTGGCTGGTTCCGATCGTCGCCGACGCCGAGGCAGGTTTCGGCGGGCCGCTGAATGCCTACGAGCTGATGAAATCCATGATCACCGCCGGTGCCGCGGGCGTGCACTGGGAGGATCAGCTCGCCTCCGAGAAGAAGTGCGGCCACCTTGGCGGGAAGGTCCTGATTCCCACCCAGCAGCATGTCCGCACCCTCAACGCGGCTCGTCTGGCCGCCGACGTCGCCGGTGTACCTTCGGTGATTGTGGCCCGCACGGACGCGGAAGCCGCCACGCTCATCACCTCCGATGTCGATGAGCGGGACCGGCCCTTCCTCACCGGCGGCCGCACTCCCGAAGGGTTCTACGAGGTTCGCAACGGGATTGAGCCGTGCATATCCCGCGCCCATGCCTACGCACCGTACTCGGACCTGATCTGGATGGAGACCGGAACCCCGGACTTGGAGCTGGCCCGCCGCTTTGCCGAAGCCGTGAAGGGCGAGTTCCCGGACCAGATGCTGGCCTACAACTGCTCGCCGTCGTTCAATTGGCGCAAGCACCTGGACGACGCGACGATCGCCAAGTTCCAGCGCGAGCTTGGCGCTATGGGCTTCACGTTCCAGTTCATCACCCTCGCCGGCTTCCACGCCCTGAACTATTCGATGTTCGACCTCGCACACGGCTACGCCACCGACGGCATGAGCGCCTACGTGGACCTCCAGCAGCGCGAGTTCGACGCCGAAGCACGCGGTTACACCGCCACCAGGCACCAGCGGGAGGTCGGCACCGGCTACTTCGACCAGGTAGCAAGCGCCCTCAATCCCACCGGCAGCACCCTCGCCCTCGCCGGCTCCACCGAGTCGCAGCAGTTCCACTAGACCCTTCCCCATCGAATTGGCAGGACACACCCTTTATGGGCACCCATTCACGGCGTGTCCTGCCAACTCGATGCAAGAATCCAGGAGCACCTCATGAACATCAACGGCATCACACTGACCGCACCGCCGATCCCCCGCCAGCACGAGGTCCTCACCCCCGAAGCGCTCGAGTTCCTCCGGCACCTCCACACCGCAGCCGAGCCCCGCCGCCGGGAGCTGCTGCAGCGTCGCCGGGAAACCCGCAGCCGCATCGCCCGCGGCGAGGATCCAGGCTTCCTGCCCCATACCGCGCACATAAGGAACGACGACGGCTGGCAGGTTGCGCCGCCGGCTCCCGGCCTGGAGGACCGCCGGGTGGAGATCACCGGCCCCGTTGACCGGAGGATGACCGTCAACGCCCTGAACTCGGGTGCGAACGTGTGGCTCGCGGACCTCGAGGACTCGCTGACGCCCACCTGGTCCAACGTCATCAACGCACAACTGAACCTGCAGGACGCCCTCAACCGCCGCATCGATTTCACCACCGAGGAGGGCAAGGAGTACCGGCTGGGCGAGAAGTTGCCCACCGTAGTCGTGCGCCCCCGCGGCTGGCACCTGCCGGAGCAGCACCTGCTGATCGACGGCGAACCGGTCTCCGGCGGCATCGTCGATTTCGGGCTCCACTTCTTCCACAACGCCCGCACCCTCATCGAGCAGGGACGCGGACCGTACTTCTACCTGCCCAAACTGGAGAACCATCTCGAGGCCCGGCTGTGGAACGACGTCTTCATCCGGGCGCAGGAAATACTCGGCATCCCCCGGGGGAGCATCCGCGCCACCGTGCTGATTGAGACCATCACCGCGGCGTTCGAGATGGAGGAGATCCTCTACGAACTGCGTGAGCACTCCTCCGGTCTGAACGCTGGCCGCTGGGATTACATCTTCTCCATCATCAAGAACTTCCGCCTCCGCGGCCCCCGTTTCGTCCTCCCGGACCGCACCATGGTGACCATGACCGCACCCTTCATGCGCGCCTACACCGAGCAACTGGTCCGGGCGTGCCACCGCCGCGGTGCACATGCCATCGGAGGCATGTCTGCATTTGTGCCGAACCGGCGCGACGAAGCGGCCAACGCCGTCGCACTCGAAAAGGTGCACACGGACAAGATGCGCGAGGCCTCAGACGGTTTCGACGGTTCCTGGGTGGCCCACCCGGACCTGGTGCCGGCGGCGAAGTCCGTGTTCGACGTCGTTCTTGGTGACCGGCCGAACCAGTTGGAGAAGCAACGCGCCGACGTCGTTCCTGATGACCGTGCCCTCCTGGATCTCACCGGTACGCAGGGGCTGATCACGGAGGCAGGAATCCGCACCAATCTGGAAGTCGGTGTGCGCTACCTCGAGACGTGGCTGCGCGGAAACGGGGCGGTGACGCTGAAGAACCTGATGGAAGACGCCGCCACCGCGGAGATCTCCCGCTCGCAGATCTGGCAGTGGATCCATGTTCATGCCGTGACAGACACAGGCGAGATCGTCACGCGCGAATGGGTGTCGGAGCTGTTGGAGGAGGAGTTCGGGCGGTTGCCCCGCTTCGACGAGGACCGGTTCGACGACGCCCGCCGGCTCTTCGAGGAGGTGGCCCTCGGCGACGATTTCCCGGAGTTCCTCACGCTTCCCGCGTACGGTCGGCATCTCTGCGCCGGCAAGCTCCCCGCACCAGCGCTGCAGCGGTAACAGTACGAAGGCGCCTCCGCCGAGTTGAGCGTTACGGACTCGGCGGGGGCGGCGCCGGCGTTGTCGGCGTTGCACCGGCCTCCGGCGTTGCGCTGGCGGTGGAGGGCAATTCACAGACCAAACCACCCGGCTCGGGGTTGACTTCCTCGGCGGGCACAAGTGCCTCATATTCCGATCCGAGTACGACGTCGACGGTTGCTTCCGTGCGATCGTCCTCCACGTATACCGACCCGGGAATGATCCTCTGCAGGGTGAACGCCTGCGCGTAACCGGTGGGACCGGAGATTACGATCGCTGTCATGTTGCTGCGGACCACCGAACGGTTCCCGATGGCCCCAACGGTGAAACCGCGTTCTTCAAGGGCGGCGGCGCCGTTGCCGGCCAGACCCTCAATGCTCGTACTGTTCAGCACGTTCACAGTGACAGTTGCAGGGTCAACCGGGTCAAAGGGGCCGCCCGGGCAAGCGGCGGTGGGTTCAGAACTGGGCTCGTTGGCGGTGAGCTGAATGTCGCCGCGCGCCAATGCCAACGCAAACAGGACGGCTGCGGTCAAGAGCCCGACCAGCAGGACCAACACCACACCGTGCCTGAGCCTGCGCATGTAGATGTGCGGGCGTTCCACGTTGCCGTCGTCGGCAAATACTGTGTCGAGGTCATTCTCGGTGACTATCCGGTGGCCATGCCATTCGATCGGGTTCTTCTTGGACCGGACAGGCTTCTGCTTCGGTTTCTTAGCCATCGATCACGAGCACGCGTGCGTGCAGGATTGTGCGCTGGTGAAGCGCGGTGCGGACTGCGCGGTGGAGGCCGTCCTCCAGGTACAGAGTGTCATTCCACTGCACCACGTGGGGGAAGAGGTCACCGAAGAACGTCGAATCTTCTGCAAGCAGAGCCTCGAGGTCGAGGGTGGTTTTGGTGGTGACAAGTTCATCCAGCCGAACCTGACGTGGGGCGACGTTGGCCCAGTCCTTTGGGGTCACGTGTCCGTGGTCGGGATAGGGGCGTCCGTCACTGACTGCTTTGAAGATCACCAATACAGCCTAGGCAAGATATTGCCGCAAGGGAACGTACGTGTCCGCGCGCCCGCCTGTCGTGGCCAAAAGGTTACGCCGAAAGCCTCAGGAGGCCGTGATCGGAATGGTACGCGTAGCCATGATCCGGCCGGTGATCCAGTCCTCCCATTCGATCCGCAGGAAGTACTGCCCGGGCGTCTTGGGGTGCAACAGCATGTCGTAACGCTCGGCCGCGCCATAGGCGAGCCTGCTGGTGTGCAGCGGGTAGCCGGACTGTGCGCAGGTTGGCGAGGGCTGCCCGGGCATGGACGTGTCGCGGAAGGGCCTGCCATCGTGCGAGATCAGTTCCGCGATCTTTACCTCAGCTCCGGTCGCATCCGTGAAGTAGATCGTGTTCGGTAGGTAGTTGCCGTTGACCGTGCGCAGCAGCGTCGGTTTGCGTGGGCCGCCGTCAACGTTCGCGCGAAGGTGCGAGAGGCTCCAGACCCTCTCCCTGCCCGCCGGACGCCTTGCGAGTTCGCCGCCGAGTACGTAGAAGTGTGTGGGCTCGAACCGGTTGAGTCCGGCGTCCTCCCCCGAGAGGCCCTCGGCGTGGTTCATTTCGTGCCACCGCGGGTCCAGCGAGTACGGGGACAGTAGCGCTTCCGTATCGATGTCGTATTCCGGGCCGTCCACGAATGCCCGCCTCGAGCCGGGACTTACCGGGTAGGCGGGATGCACCACGGGGTCTATCACCAGCGGGCCGAACATGCCCATCTGCACATGCAGCGGCGTATTCACGTGACAGTGGTAGAAATACGTGCCGGCGGCCCCGTAGTTGGCATCGCCTGGCCGCCCGGCCTCCGGTTGGAACTGATACGTGTAGCGGCCGTCCACCTCGAACGAAGTGTGCCCCACGCCGTCGTTACGGGGATCTGGTTCCATGCCGTGCCAGTGGATGGTGTGCGGGCCCTTGCTCGGGCGAACCGTGGCGTGGAAAACCTTGCCCTCTTCCAGACGGAGCAACGGTGCCGGAAAACCGCGTTCATACCGTTCGTCCTCGAAGCTCCACATCTCGAACTCGGCGCCGTCGTCCATGCGCAGGTCGCGGCTGTGGAAGTCGAGTTCGACGGCGAGCGCCGGCGTCTGCGGAAACTCCGTGACGGGGTCGTTGACTTCGAGCTGGTCCGAACTGAAGTCCACCTGGCTGCGGAAGCGGTGGCTCAGCGTTCCTTCCGGCGCCTGGGCTGGCGGCTCTGTAGGTTCGGCGCTCTCGGACGGCGTCGCTGTGGCTGTGGCGGTGGCCGACGACGGCGTCGGCTTGGCGGTCGCGCTCGCTTTATCGCTTGCGGTGGCCGACGACGACGGCGTCGGCTTGGCGGTCGCGCTCGGCTTCACCGTCGTGGGCCGCGGGCTCGGCGAAGGCTTGCGCGTTGTGGGCTTCGCCGTCGGGCTCGGCTTTCGCGTGGGTTTGGGTGACGGCGTGGGCCGTTGCCGGCGACGCTCGGCCTCACGCCGTCGTTCTTCCTCACGCTTCCGCTCGGCCGCCTCCCGGCGCTCCGCCTCACGCCGCCGCTCGGCTTCCCGACGGCGTTCTTTTTCACGTCGCCGTTCTTCCTCCCGTCGGCGCCGCGCAGCGAGTTCCTGCTGCCGTTCGACTGCTCGGACGGAACGGCGGGAGTCGCGGTCCGAACGCCGCTCGGAGCGTCCGCGGCTGAAGATACTCATTCCACACCTCCCGGATTGGGACCTTTGAGGGTCCAGTGGGCAACCAGGCCGCCGGGGTAGAGGCCGCCGGCTGCGGTCTGGGTCGGCTCGGCGTGGCAGTGCATCGGGTACACCCAGTCGCCGGTGCGGGCGAACCACACGGGATCAATCGCGTCCGGCGGCCGTTTGATGGGGATGATGCAGTCCTTGCGGTCCATCGGCTCGAGTTCAACGACGTCTTCCCACTGCTGCAACACCACGTGGCCGTCGGCGTCGACAAAGCCTTCGTGGCGCGGCCAGTCGACGTTGTTCCGCCGCACCGTCCAGATGTGATTCCCGTGGAAGTGCATCTGGTGGAACACGATTCCGGGATTGATCAGCCGCACCAGCTGCCCGCCGCGGAGGGTGCCGAGCTCCGTTCCCTCCCCGAACTGCCGCACATCGAGCTGCCGCGGGTAACCGGAGATCAGGGTCTCTTCCTCGCTGGCAAGGTTGAGGGCGTCATCGAACGTGATTCCGAGTGATTCGAAGCCGCTGCGGCCGTTGAGAGTGAAGTACCTCGGGACGGCCCGTTGCTGAGCGGGATTCACGGTCTGGCCGGCGGCTTCCAGGGCGGCCCAGCGCGGCTCGATCGCATGGCAGATCCACACCCACTGCCGTTCAAACGAGGCCCTGTCCGTCGCGATATCCCACCGGCAATCCGGATCCATCACCACCAGCACCCCGAACAGGCCGAGCACCCGCTCCACCGGGGCGTTCGTTGGGTCCGCGAAGATGTACGTTCCGGGCTCGGGACACGGGAATTCCAGGGTGGCCACGGCGTCCGGGGCGATGGGCCCGGTGGTGAGGTCGCCGCCGTCGGGCCCTGCACCGTGCAGCGTGAAGGTGTGGGACTTGCCCAACCGGTTCTGGATCCGGAATCGGAGGGTACTTCCCCACTCGGCAATGATGGTGCGCTCCGGGAAGTAGCTCGCCCAGTACTCGCGGAAGATGAAGAACTGGCCGGGGTTAGCCGGGTCCGGGCTGAACGGAGCCGGCGTCCCGCGCGGCGGCAGGGGCGCGCCGAGGGGGTAGCTGCGGCTCGGAACCACCTCACCGGCCGCAGTGATGACCGTGGATGGCATGCGGAGGCTCGGGTTGGGGTCGTCGACGTCGGTGGGCCGGCTGCCGAAGCCACGATGGTAGACGAGGGTGTCGTCCACCATTTTCAGGTAACCCTCGTTGATGTAGAGGTCCAGCACGCCGGGGATCGGGGCGAGGGCGAGCGGCAGCGGTGTCCGTGCCGTCCGCTGGGCCGGTGCCGTCGGGACCAGCGGCAACGCAGCGAACCCGAGTCCGGCGGCGGCCCCCAGTTTGAGGAGGTCCCCCCGGGCGAGGATTTCGGGAGGTACTTGCTCAGGCATGGTCACCCTCCAGGGAGCCGGGTCGCAGGGAAATATTCGGTAGGGCGAGGGTCAGCGGCCCGTCACCCCGGGGGTCGATGAACTGTCCCGCCAGCCGGTTTGCCCCGATCGGAACCAGGTAGCTGATCCAGTAGCTGCGGCTGGAACCTGCGGCCAGGACGTCCTTCAGCACGTCCGCGGCGCGATTGGTCACGGTGATGGATTCCCCGACCATCAGCCGGAGCTGCCCGGCAGCGAAGAGCACGTTCCGCCCTGAGGTGTTGCGTACCTCCAGCTTCACGGCCAGATGCTCCCCCCAGGTGTGGTTGAAGGGCTGGAGACTCGATCCGGGCGGGCCTCCGCTGTGTGGTGTGTGGGAGGCGTCGGCGCCCGGGTTCGTTCCCGCCAGGCGAGCCTGCCGCTCGGCGGCCACTATGCGAACGGCACCGAACGACGTCGGAACCTCCTCGGTTCCGCCGGTTGCGGACACTATGGTCCACCCCGCTACGGCGCCTACCGTGCCGGCACCGATCAGGATGCCAAATATTCTCCGCGTCAGCCCGTTGGGATTATCGGCTGCCTCCCCAGGCAATAGGTCAGCCGCATCCCGCCCGGCCGCCGCGATGTCCTCGAATGTCATCGCTTGCCTTTGCTGTCTCGCGTGGATGCTGCAGGCTGTCATTGTCGGTTTGTAACCTTGGGGAAACCCTGCAGCACCGCGTCCCCGTCACGGATTTCGTGCGGGCGCGCTGTTCGCCGGATACTGGGGCGGTGACTTCCTCCGTACCTGTTTCTGCTCCGATGGGCCTGCTGCTCGACGTCGACGGGCCGGTTGCCAGCCCCGTCTCACGGACGGTCCGCCCGGAAATCATCAACGCGCTGCTGGTTCTGGCCGGCGCCGGATGGCCGGTCATCTTCAACACCGGGCGCTCGGATGCGTTCATCCGCGATGAGGTCATGACGCCGATGCTCGCTGCCGGCATCCCGGACGGCATTACGTTCCATGCCATCTGCGAGAAGGGCTCTACGTGGTTCAGCTTCAGCGCCGATGGGCCTACCGAGCTGCAGGTCGATGAGAGCCTCGCGCTGCCCGCCGAGTTCGGTGATGCGGTGCGCCGGCTCGTGGAAGAGCAGTTCGCGGACCACATGTTCTTCGACGAGACCAAGCGGGCCATGGTCTCGATCGAGCAGCGGGTGGACGTCGGCAACGAGGACTACCTGGACCGGCAAGGCCCGTTCGACGAAGCAGTGCTTGGGCTCATGCAGCATTTCGACATGGGCGTCTGCCGGCTCTCGCACCATCTCCCGGACAGCGATGACAGCATCGACTACCGCGTGGACCCCACCATCATCTCCACTGACATCGAATCGGTACGGGTAGGCAAGGACCTCGGCGCGGAGCGCGCGCTGGGGTTGCTGGACGGGGATATCCCGCTTCACTGGCGCACGGTCGGAGATTCCCGGACCGACTACGCCATGGCCGACTACCTGCACGAACACGGCTACAGCGTGGCGCACGTGGACGTGCGGCCCGCTGACGGGGTGCCGGAGAAGCCCTACCCCGTCCTCACGGAGGGCGATCTCACGCACGACGACGCCGGCGCCGCCTTCCTGCTTCGCTGCGCCGACACGCTACTCACCTCATCGAGTCAGCAGGAATAACTAACTTCCCGCCGGATTCTGGTCATTGCTACTGACTCGATGCGGGAGGGTCAGGGCGTAAGCGTCTTCTCGATCGCGGTGACCACTTCCTCCGAGTCCGGCTCGACTGTGGGGGCGAACCGCGCGACCACGGCGCCGTCGTCGTTCACCAGGAATTTCTCGAAGTTCCATTTCACAAAACCCGGCAGGATGCCGTTCTTGAACTTGGTGAGCTCGGCGTAGAGCGGATGCTGGTTGCGGCCGCGGACGTCGGTCTTCCTGGTCAGCGGGAAGGTCACGTCGAAGGTGCTCGAGCAGAAGGCCTGAATATCTTCGTCCGTGCCAGGTTCCTGACTGAGGAACTGGTTGCTCGGTACGCCAAGCACCACGAAGTCCTTCCCGGCGTACTTTCGGTAAAGCTTCTCAAGTGCCTTGTACTGCGGCGTGAAACCGCACTGGGAGGCCACATTCACCACCAGCACGGTCTTGCCCTTGAATTCGCCGAAGCTCCGTTCGGAGCCGTCGATCATGGTCAATGGGATGTCGTGCAGGTTCTGGGCGGGCACGCGGGCTCCTTCTTCGATGGTTGTGCAAGTCGCCAACAGGTTCGTTGACGGGGCCGGATCGGATGGGCTGCCCCGCGCGCCGATACGCCGCATACTGGAGCCATGGCCTCACCTTTGACCCGCCTTCGCGTGGAGCTGAAGAACACCTTCACCGGCGCCGGCGCTGAACCGCCCCGCTGGACGGAGGAACTGGCCGAGGGCGACGACGTCGGCTACTTCGCCCCCGATTCCGCGGTCTGGGCGGTGCACAGTTCAATGACGCCTACTGTCGGCGGCATCCGCGCGCTCCTGTTGCAGGCGCTGCACCCGGGTGCGATGGCCGGTGTCTATGCACACTCCGACTTTCGGGACGATCCCCTGGGCCGGCTCGCCAACACCATCCGCTGGATCTTTACAGTGACCTATGGATCCACCGATGCCGCCCGCGACGCCTCCGGCTGGGTGCGTCGGCTGCACGAGAAGGTGACCGGTTCGTATGTCGGGGCTGACGGCGTCGAGCACCCCTACAGCGCAAACGATCCGCATCTGCTGCGCTGGGTTCATTTGGCGTTCACGGACGCCTTCCTCGCGGCGCACCAGCGGTATGGGCTTCGGTTCCCGGGCGGCGCTGACGAGTACGTCGAACAGTGGGCGGTAGCCGGTGAGCTGATGGGAGTTTCCGATCCGCCGCGGAGCGTTGCTGAACTGCGAGCCCAACTGGCCAAGTACGACGACGAACTCGCTTCAAGCGATCAGGTCCAGGATGCGCTGGTCTACATCAAGCGCCCGCCCCTTCCGCGGTCGCAGCGACTCGGCTATCGGATCCTGTTCGCCGGCGCCGTAGCCACGTTGACACCTCGACAGCGCGAACTGCTTGGGCTGACATTGCCACATCTGGGGCCGGTACGGCTTCCCGTGAAGCCGGCAGTGATGCTGGTGCTGGGCGTCCTCAAGCTGGGCCTGGGACGGCAGGGGCCAAGTGAGGCGGCGGCCTTGCGTCGGATCCGGCGTGTAGCGGGGAAACCACATACAGGTTCACCCCGGTCGCATGGACCGGGGTGAACCTATATGGAAGAGCGGAGGATGGGGGATTTGAACCCCCGAGGGCGTTAACCCAACACGCGTTCCAGGCGTGCGCCATAGGCCGCTAGGCGAATCCTCCTCATTTGGAGCAGATACCAGAATACCCAAACAACGGTGAACCGCCGAATCCGAGTGCATCTGCTCAAGCACTGCACCCCTTGGATCGATCCCCGTGCTGTCGCATACTCAAGGCATGGACGGCACCCATACGCCTCTGAGACCGGCACAGGAACACCGGCGCAGGACAGATGTGCCGGTATTCCTGGCGATGGGAACCCTGGCCCTGGTCCTCACGGTCACCAGCTGGGAGTACGGCTACCACCGCGATGAGCTGTACTTCCGGATGCTCGAACCCGCGTGGGGCTATGTGGACCAGCCGCCGTTTACTCCCCTCGTCGTTCAGTTCCTGAGCGGAATCGTGGATGAGGTCTGGTTCATCCGCATACCGGCAACCCTCGCGGCGGCGGCCTCAGTTCTGGTTGTCGCCCTGATCACGCGCGAGCTGGGCGGCGGTAAAAACGCTCAAACCCTGTGCGCGTGGGCCTTCGCCTTCGCGTCGATGCCCCTACTGATGGGGCACGTGATGCTGACGGCCTCGTTCGATCTGTTCATGTGGCCCGCCGTCTGCCTGTTGATCCTGCGTGCGATTCTCCGCGGCGAAGACCGTTGGTGGTTCGCCGCGGGCATCCTGGTAGGCCTCAGCATGTACAACAAGTTGCTCATCGCAGGACTGCTCATTTCCCTCGCACTGGGGCTCCTGGTTGCCGGACCACGACGAATGCTCTGGTCAAAGGGAGCGTTGGGGGCCGCCGTCGTCGCGCTGGTGATCGGCTCCCCGAACCTCATCTACCAGGCGGTGAACGACTGGCCGCAGCTCGCCATGGGCGCCGCACTCACGGAAAACAACGCCGGCGAGGTACGCGTTCTGATGTGGCCCTTCCTCTTCCTCCTGCTCGGGCCGCCGCTGGTGCCCGTTTGGGTTGCCGGCTTGGTTGCCCTGTTCCGACGCCCGCAATGGCGGAAAGCACGGTTCCTGGCGGCAGCGTTCCCGTTCCTCCTTGTCTTCGCTTTCGCCGCAGGCGGGCAGATTTACTATCCCTATGGTCTGCTGGCGGTCCTCTTCGCAGCCGGGTGTGTGCCGGTGGCGGAGTTCTTCCGGGGGCGTCCGGGCTGGCGCGCGTGGGCGGTTGCCGCCGTCGTCGTGAATTCGGTTGTGTCAGCGGTGATCGCACTTCCGCTGCTGCCGGTTTCCGTGCTCGGAAACAGCCCTGTCCCCGACATCAACCAGCTCGCCGCTGACCAGGTGGGCTGGCATACGTATGTGGAGCGGATCGCGGAGGTGTACGGGCAACAGCCGGAGGCTGCCGTGATCATCACCAGTAACTACGGCGAGGCCGGGGCCATGGCGCGCTATGGGCCGGAGCTCGGGCTGCCGATGCCCTACAGCGGCCACAACCAGCTGTACTTCGAGGGCGTGCCACCGGACGGAACGACGACGGCGGTCATCGTCGGCGGGCAGATCCGCACCGTGGCGCAGCAGTTCGAGCTGTGCGAAACTGCTGCGACGCTCGACAACGGAGTTGGCGTGGACAACGAGGAACAGGGCCAGCCGATCACCGTCTGCACCGGTCCGCTTGCGCCGTGGAGCGAGCTCTGGCCCGCATTTCGGCACTTCGATTGAGAGCCTGTAGACTATTTCCCGGCCCCTCATGTGGTGTCATCCTGTTGAACTCCCCCAGGACCGGAAGGTAGCAAGGGTAAGCGGGCTCTGGCAGGTGCATGAGGGGTCTTCTCATTTTCCGCGACTGGGAGGTTATCCGTGGCCGCCGGCCGATTCGCGCCCAGCCCTTCCGGCGAACTGCACCTGGGCAACCTCCGTACGGCTCTCCTCGCGTGGCTGTTCGCACGCTCCACCGAGCGACGATTCCTGTTGCGGGTCGAGGACCTCGACCGGGTGCGCGCCGGAGCCGAAGCCGCGCAGCTCACCGAACTGACCGCCCTCGGGCTTTCCTGGGACGGCGAGGTCAGCCGCCAGAGCGAGCGGCTGCACCATTACGACGACGCCGTCACGCACCTTCGGAACGACGGCCGCCTTTTCGAGTGCTTCTGCACGCGGCGGGATATTGCAGAGGCCGCGTCCGCACCGCACGTCCTGCCGGGCCACTACCCCGGTACCTGCCGGAATCTCTCGGAGTCGGAGCGGGAAGCCGCCCGCTCGGTCAGGCCTGCAGCTCTCAGGCTGCGTGCCTGCGTCGACTCCTACGAGGTCCGCGACCTCCTGCACGGTACGTACGCAGGCGCAGTCGATGACTTTGTTGTTGTGCGCAATGACGGCGTGCCTGCGTACAACCTGGCCGTCGTCGTCGACGATGCGGAGCAGGGCATCGACCAGGTGGTCCGCGGGGAGGACCTGTTGAGTTCGGCGCCGCGGCAGGCGTACCTGGGATCCCTCCTCGAACTGCCTCCGGTGGAGTATGCACACGTCCCGCTGGCACTGAACCCGGAAGGGCGCCGGCTGGCCAAGCGGGATGGTTCGGTCACCCTCGAAGCACTCACCGCGGAGGGCTGGGATGTACTGCAGATCCGCGCATTGATTCTCCGCTCGCTGGGCCTTCCGGACTTCTCGCTTGAGACTGCGCTTGAGGCGTTTGACCCCGAGCAACTGCCCCGGGAAGCATGGGTGGTGGACCCCTCCAACCTCTCCTCCACCGATGACGCGGCCGCCACACCCAACCGATAGAGTTCTTCTGTGAGTACAGCCCTTTACCGCCGATACCGTCCGGAAACCTTTTCCGACGTCATCGGCCAGGAGCACGTCACCGAACCATTGATGACGGCGATTTCCAAGGATCGGGTCAACCACGCCTATCTTTTTTCCGGCCCGCGCGGCTGCGGCAAAACCACCTCCGCCCGAATCCTTGCCCGCTGCCTGAACTGCGCGCAGGGTCCCACGCCGGTTCCGTGCGGCACCTGTGACAGCTGTGTCGCACTGGCACGCAATGGGTCAGGCAGCCTTGACGTCATCGAGATCGACGCCGCTTCCCACGGCGGTGTTGACGACGCCCGCGATCTCCGCGAGCGCGCAACTTTCGCGCCGGTGCGGGATCGCTACAAGATCTTCATCATCGATGAGGCCCACATGGTCACCAGTGCGGGTTTCAACGCGCTGCTGAAGATCGTCGAAGAGCCGCCGGAACACATCAAGTTCATCTTCGCCACCACGGAGCCGGACAAGGTGATCGGCACCATCCGCTCCCGCACCCATCATTACCCGTTCCGGTTGGTGCCGCCCGAACCGCTGATGGCCTATCTGGAATTGCTGTGCAACCAGGAAAACATTCCGGTGGCTCCGGGTGTGCTGTCGCTCGTTGTTCGTGCCGGCGGAGGTTCGGTCCGCGACTCCCTCTCGGTACTGGACCAGCTGATGGCAGGGGCCGGTTCGTCCGGGCTGGACT
Source organism: Arthrobacter pigmenti (assembly GCF_011927905.1). Taxonomy (NCBI): domain Bacteria; kingdom Bacillati; phylum Actinomycetota; class Actinomycetes; order Micrococcales; family Micrococcaceae; genus Arthrobacter; species Arthrobacter pigmenti. The sequence goes on along the minus strand of NZ_JAATJL010000001.1, from coordinate 170,472 downwards.
ATGAGCTTGCTGTTTCCCTGCTCGGCTACACCCATGCTTCGTTGCTCGATGACGTGGTGGACGCCGTCGCCGCTGACGATTCCGCCACGGTCTTCGGTGCCGTGGACCGCGTGATCCAGACGGGCCACGATCCGCGCCGCTTCGTTGAGGACCTGCTCGAGCGTTTCCGCGACCTGATCATCGTGAACGCAGTGCCCGACGCCGCGGCCTCCATCCTGCGCGGCGTGCCGGAAGACCAGCTGAACCGTATGCGCACGCAGGCACAGCAGCTGGGCCGCTCCGAGCTCTCCCGTGCCGCTGACATCACCAACACCGCGCTCACCGAGATGACGGGTGCAACATCACCGCGCCTCCATCTGGAACTGCTGTGCGCCCGCATCCTGTTACCCGCGGCCGACCAGTCCGAGCAGGGCACCCTCGCGAGGGTGGACCGCATCGAACGCCGCCTCAGCTACGCCAGTGGCCTCCCCGAAACCAGTACGACGACGGCGCCGGGTCCTGTGCCTGCGACTCCATCGGAAGCGTCCGCGACTCCTCCGGAAGCGTCCGCGGCGCCGTCTGCCGCGCCCGATTCGTCCGCGGCGTCGGCTTCATCCTCGGTTCCGCCTTCCTCAAGAGCCGGAGCAGCACCCTCCTCGGTGTCGGATTCCCAGCGTGAGAGCGCCGGCCCCTCGGCATCTGATTCGCAGGAAGCACCCGTTCCGGCAGAGAAACTGGATCGCACAACAGGTCCGGCGCAGGAAGCCGGTGCTGCGGACTGGGGCGGCGGATGGGGCCTTCCTCCGGAATCGTCCGGAGAGCAGCCCCCAGATGCCCAGCGGGCCAGCCAGCGGGCGTCGGCGCAGGAGTCAACGCCGCCGTCCGGCGATCAGGCACGCTCAACGCAGCAGTCACCGGTGCAGCAGCAGGGATCGCAGCAGTCTTCTCCCGCGGCAACCGTCGCGCAGCAGGGGGACTCCCAGGAGGAGTCCGCATCCCAGCGATCCGCGTCGCAACAGCAAGCTGCGCCATCGCAGCCCGCCGCAGCGAACTCAGCTCAGGCTTCCACGTCCCAGCCTCCCGCACCACAGGGCAACGGCCAGATCGAGATGATTCGCCGCGCGTGGCCGGAGATCATGGACGAGCTGGCGAGCATCAAGCGCAGCACCTGGCTCAACGTAAACACAGATGCCAAGCCGAGGGCCTTCAGCGGCAACCAGCTCACCCTTGTGTTCGCGTCGCAAGGGAATGCGCTCGGGTTCCAGCGCGGTCAGCACATGGACAACCTGAAGCAGGCCATCAATAAGGTGCTCGGGCTCAACTGCAACATCGAAGCGATCCATGACGGTGCCGCGGCAGCGGGTGAACCCGACCCAAAAGTACCTACTAGCCGGGACCAGCCGGCAGACGGTCCCGGTGCTGCGCCGGTGCAGTCGGCGGACCAGGCCAAGGAAACTACCTCCTCTGTCGATGAGGCCTGGGGCCTGCCGTCCAGCGCTGCCGCCTCCTCGGGCACTCCCTCGCCTGCGGAATCTCCGTCCGACACCGCTTCCTCAAGCCGCCCATCTCCTGCGGAATCTCCGTCCCACACCGCTTCCTCAAGCAGTCCCTCGCCTGCGGAATCCGCATCTGACACCCGCCCAACGCAGGGTGAGGAAGCTCCGCCCGCCGGATCAGCCCGAACAGAGACCACATGGGCTCCCGACGAAACGCCGGTACCAAGCCAGCCGTCCGCCGTCGTCAGCGGTGCCGGGCCTGCAGCAGAAGGGACAACCGAGCGTGAGCCCGTCCCAGCTGTTGCTCCCGGGCATCAGGCCCAAGACAAGACCGCGCACCAAGCCCCGCCCGCGAGCGACTGGAGCGTTTCCGAACCACTCCGCGATCCGGATGATCCGGGTCCGCAGGAACCCTCGTTCGAGGATGAACCTCCGTCCCGACCGAGCCGCTACCAGCAGTTGCTGGACGAAGCCGCGCGAGCGGAAGCGGCGCGGCCGCAGCGACCAGATCGCGGGGCCGTAGACTTGAGCTACGTTGATGACGTACCGAGTGCGGACGATGAAACCCTTGAAGAGTCCGGGCTCGTTGGCCGCCGGGCCATCGAACGGATCCTCAACGGTCGTCTGATTGAAGAGCGGAGCCTCGACCAGTAGGCGCCGTCGAAGTCCAGTACCGCCAACAGCTAAGAGAGACCCGTGTACGAAGGCGCAGTTCAGGAGCTCATCGACGAGCTGGGGCGTTTGCCCGGTGTAGGGCCGAAATCCGCCCAACGCATCGCCTTCCACATCCTGGAGGCGGACGGCGAAGATATGAAACGGCTCGTCAACTCCATCGTGACGGTCAAGGAGCGGGTGAAGTTCTGCACCATCTGCGGGAACGTGGCCGAGCAGGAAACCTGTGGAATCTGCCGTGACCCCCGCCGGGACCCGACAGCCATCTGTGTGGTCGAGGAGTCGAAGGACGTCATCGCCGTCGAGCGCACCCGGTCCTTTCGCGGGAAGTACCACGTGCTCGGAGGCTCCATCAATCCCATCGCCGGAATCGGGCCCGACCAGCTGCGCATCCGCGAACTGTTGAGCCGGCTCTCCGATGATGAGGTCCAGGAGATCATCATTGCCACCGACCCCAACCTCGAAGGTGAGGCAACGGCAACGTACCTGGTCCGCATGCTGAAGACGATCGGCATCAAGGTCACCCGCCTGGCATCGGGCCTGCCCGTGGGCGGCGACCTCGAATACGCCGATGAGATCACCCTCGGCCGCGCCTTCGAGGGCCGACGCACCGTTTCCTGATGACGCCCGACTATCCGCAGCCCGTCATCGACTTCTGGCAGTCGCGTTTCCCGCGGGAGAACATACAGTACGACGACGGCGGCTTCAGCGTTATCGTCAATCCTGACCTCAGCGACAAGCTGCGTGTAATGGTGCTCAGGATGCCGGATGGAAGCGCCACTGCCGCAGTTACGCCCGAAGTACTGGCCGGCCTACACCTTTCAGGACCATCAGTCCCCGAAGAGATGTTCAGGAACGCACTGGCCTCGGCAGGAATTCTGCTTCACAGCCCTGACCTCTACTTCCACTTCCCAATCTCCGCCCTGAACGACTTGCTGGAGGAGCCGGATCCACCGCAAGTACGGCAACTGAGTTCTGCGGATGAAGCCACGTTCACCCGGTTCCAATCGAACGCTCCTGGCCCGGACAAGGATGAAGCCTTCGTCGAACTCGACCACTGGATGGTCTTCGGGGCTTTCGCGAATGGCGATCTGGTGAGCGCAACGAGCATGTACCCGTGGGACGGATCGCGGCTGGCGGACCTCGGCGTACTTACCCTCCCGGCCTTTCGCGGCAGGGGTTACGGCCGCGACGTCGTGCGCGCAATCAGTCGACAGGCACGCCGATTGGGATACGAAACCCAGTACCGCTGCCAACGCGAGAACGAGGCGTCAGCACGGTTGGCTATCGCGTCAGGACTCACGCTGTTCGGCCAGTGGGAAGTCATCGTCCAGCCGGAATCCTGACCTACGCGATTCGGGTACCCTGCGCGAGCCGTCGCACCGGGGTTACGAGCTTCCGGCGGCCAAGGTAGAGAAGCCCGCCTGCGAGTGCGCCCTGCAGGGCGAGGCCGAGCGGCCAGATCGGGAAGGGCTCGCTCTCGATATCCCTGCCTGAGCCGCCGAAGAACTGCGACTCCTCACAGGTCACGTTGTAGTCCGGACCTGCCTGCGCGAGACGGACCTGCTGACTGATGCTTTCCATGACACCGGGCATACGGTAAGTAGGGGCGAACCCACCGGTTTCCGGCTCATCGGATTCCCTGTCGTACGGGACTGCGTCTGCCACAAGCACAAAGGGGTTGGCGGCAAGCAGCCAGGCGATTCGTTGGGAGTGCCAGACGCTGGTTGTCACTTCCTCGGTTATGCAATTCAGCTCCTCCTGGACCGGGAAGCCATTACTATCGAAGGTTTGACTGCTGTAGTCGGGGAAGGACTGCGTGACCTGAACGTTCTTCTCCTCCACAAGGGAGTAGCTCAACCCGAACGCAATCAGCGTCCCCAGCCCCAGCAGCGCGACCATCATGTATGTCGCGACGATCGAGAACAGCGGCCGCCCGGCCAGTGCGGAGATCCCTACGCCGAGCGCGCAGACCAGGCCGAGCTCGATCGCCAGCATGATCAGGGAGACAAACGCTTCAACGGGATTGACCCCGCCCAGCGCGAGAGCCCAGAAGATGAACGGCGTACTGAGTACAAGGAAGCCCAGGGACGCCACCCACGAGGCAAGCCATTTACCCCACAGGATTTGTCCCGGTGTCAGGAGGGTTACCTGCAGGATCGCCAGTGTTCCTGCAGCGCGGTCGCCGTTGATTGCGTTCGCTGACAGGCCGGGCGCAAGCAGCAGGCCGAAGAACAGCACAAACCCGACAATCATCTCGAACAGGACCGGTCCGCTGCCATTCGGGGTAGACGCGGAGATGGTCAACGCTGCGAGCATGAAAACCAGCCCGATGACCACAAACCACACCAGCAGCATGATGTACCAGGCGCGGCCGCGCAGCCGCTGCCGCATCTCAAGACCGAAGACCGTGCGAATCCCTGCTGCGTAGCCGAGTGACCCGGCGCGCGTCTCCTCTACAGTTTGTGTGCTCATTGCCGTTCCGTTTCCAGGCTCATGTAAGTCTCTTCGAGGGCGCCGCCAGCGGGCGCAAAGGCGGTGACGACGACGTCGGCCATCACCAGGGTGCGAAGCAGCCACGCCGCCTGCTCGGTGCTGCTGAGGAGCACCTGATACTCAGCGCGCCGTGAATCTCCCCGCGCCTCGAAAGTCACACCGTGGCTGGTCAGGGCGTCGGCCAGTGGTCCCATGGGCTCGGCCTGTATGCAATACCGGCGAACTTGGGTGCCGGCTTCATCCAGCGTCTGGTTCTTCACCGACTCCCCGCGGTTCACGAACACCGCGCGGTCGGCAATCTCATCCAGTTCGGACAGGACGTGGCTGGAAACAACCACCGTCTTGCCTTCGCCCGCCAGGCGTCTGAGCATGATGCGCAACTCCACCCGTGAGCCGGGATCCAGTCCGGATGCCGGCTCATCGAGGAGGAGGACTTCAGGATCGTGGATAAGCGCCCGGGCCAGACTGAGCCGTTGCTGCTGGCCACGCGAAAGAACCCTGGCGGGAGCATCCGCATATTCGGTGAGCCGCACCTCAGCGAGCAATTCAGCGGCCCGGTGGCTCGCCGCCGTCGTCGTCATGCCGTAGAGGGCACCGACTGTTGTCAGGATCTCGCGCGCCTTCAGCGTTTCCCACACGCCGAGTGTGTCGGGCATCCAGCCCACCCGGCGACGGACGCTCGCGGCGTCCTCAAGCGGATCAACGCCGCCCACCGTGAGTGTGCCGGCGTCGGGCGCCAGCAGTGAAGCGAGCATCAGAAGGAGCGTTGTTTTACCCGAACCGTTTGGCCCGATGAGCGCCGTCACCTCACCGGGCGGCGCCTCGAAATCGATGTTGCGGACAGCCGCAACGGAGCCGAAACTCCTTTGAATACCTTTGGCAATGATTCCCCCATACCCATTGGTCATAGACTGACCCTAGCAAGTGACTCGAGTAAACTCCCGCTGGAACACTGCACAATTCGACGCACAATTCGGCGGGTTGATACGGAACGGTTAAACTGTTCCGTGCGGCTACCGCCGTACAGTGTCCCATTCCATGAACCTGTTTCGGGCGCCAAGGATGCCGCCGGAGATTGTTTTTCAAGTTTCTGCGAGCGTGCGCATGGCCTTAATTGTTCAGAAGTTCGGTGGCTCCTCCGTGGCCGATGCCGAGGGCATCAAACGCGTCGCGAAGCGCGTAGTAGAGACGCAGGCTGCGGGCAACGAGGTTGTCGTCGTCGTCTCGGCCATGGGTGACAGCACGGATGAACTGCTTGATCTCGCGGCGCAGGTCAGCAGCGCTTCCACCCCCCGTGAGATGGACATGCTGCTCAGCGCCGGTGAACGCATCTCCATGGCTCTTCTGGCGATGGCCATCCATGAGGCAGGTTCCAGCGCCCAGTCCTTCACCGGCAGCCAGGCCGGTATGATCACCGATGCCATCCACGGCAAGGCCCGCATCATCGCGGTCTCCCCGCACCGGATCAAAACGTCCATTGAGCGCGGCGACATCGCGATTGTTGCCGGTTTCCAGGGCATGAGCCAGGACAGCAACGACATCACCACGCTGGGTCGCGGCGGCTCCGACACCACAGCGGTGGCGCTCGCTGCGGCGCTCAACGCGGACGTGTGTGAGATTTATACCGACGTCGACGGCGTGTACACGGCTGACCCACGGGTTGTGCCCACGGCGAAGAAGATCTCGACAATCTCCAGCGAGGAAATGCTGGAAATGGCTGCCTCCGGAGCGAAGATCCTGCATCTGCGCTGCGTTGAGTACGCCCGCCGCTTCGGTGTGTCGCTGCACGTCCGCTCATCCTTCAGCCAGCTCGAGGGCACCTGGGTTCTACCCAGCCCCGATGACACCATCAAGATTCAAGAGGGAGAACCCTTGGAACAGCCCATCATCTCCGGTGTTGCCCATGACCGCTCCGAAGCCAAGGTCACCGTTGTCGGCGTGCCGGACATCCCCGGCAAGGCTGCGGAGATCTTCGGCATCGTGGCCGGTGCGCACTCGAACATCGACATGATCGTCCAGAACGTGTCCACCCACGGGTCCGGCCACACGGACATCTCGTTCACCCTCCCGATCGTGGAGGGCGCAGACGCACTCGCCGCACTCAAGGCTGCGCAGCGGAACGTCGGGTACGAGGGCATCGAGTACGACGAGCAGATCGGCAAGCTTTCCCTCATTGGGGCCGGCATGCGTTCGAACCCCGGTGTGTCCTACAAGTTCTTCCGGGCTCTGTCCGACGCCGGCGTGAACATCGACATGATTTCCACCTCCGAGATCCGTATTTCAGTGGTCACCAGCGCCGATCTGCTCGACACCGCTGTGCGTGCGGTGCATGCGGCATTCGAACTCGACGGCGACGCCGTAGCAACGGTCTACGCAGGCACCGGGCGCTAGGGTTTAGAGGCTCGGCCGCTAGTCCTAAGCGGCCGTTAGTCCTCCGTGTGGAGCACCGGCCGCTTGAGGTAGTCGGTGTACTTCTGGACCGGATCCGTCCGCTTCTCTGTCGGATGGTCCGGATGCCTGCGGACCGCATAGTGGTGTCCGTCGGAGTCCGTCTCGATGTCCAGTTCCGCGAGTTCAGTTTCTGATGCAGTTTCGAATTCATCATGCCGGTGAAGGACAGGCTCGTCAGGATCGTTGCGGTCTGCAGGTCCAAGGAAGATGCTCGCGGGGTTCCTGAACCTGCGGCGCCGGGTTCTCTCAGCCATGGGTATCGCCTTCTTCGCTAGGTCTTGGCCGCTCGAGTACCCCAATTTTAAGTCCGCCGGCGGCAAAAAGCTCCACCTCAATGGCGGGTTAGGTTCACAACGCGAAATGCCCCCACAACCCGGTATGGGTGGCGGGGGCATTTCCCTGGTGCGAGTGATGTGCGGGACGTCCGGCGACCATTCAGTCGGCGGCCGTCCCGCGGGTACTACTTGCCGATGGTCGGCGTGGTTTCCTCACGCGGGCCGGTCGGCAGTTTGTCCGCTCCGTTGATCTGCGGCAGGGTCAGCTCCGGCGTACCGGAACCGCTCACCACAACAGAGACGAAGGTGACGGAGGTGGAGCCCTCGTAGGTGATCCGGCCAACGTAGGAGCCGGGCTCGAGGCCGGTCCAGTTCAGCGTTACTTCGCCCGTTTCACCGTTCGGAAGCTCCAGCGGGTTCGGAGTCAGTGTCGCGTTACCTTCATCGGCACCGAGGATCGCTGCATCGAACGTTGCAGCGGTTGCCCGTCCGTCAGTGCTGGCGTAGAGGTTGACCACAACCGTGTACTTACCCGGGATCGGGTCATTCAGGGTCAGGGTCTCGCTTGCCGCGGCGGTTGCCACCTGGGTGAGCCGTCCGTTGGGGTCGAACACGAACAGGTCGAAGTCCGCAGTGTCATCGGCTGAAAGCACCGACATCTTTGCGAACGGCGTTCCCTCGGGAACCTCTACCTCGGTGAGGAAGTTCGACGCGTTGTTGGCTACAGCCACAGGACCGGGAACCAGCGAGAGGTCCTCACTGCTCGCCTTGGACAGACCCTCCAGGGTCATGTTCACAGGAGAGTTGGTTCCGGAAGTGACCTCTATTGCGCCGCTGCCGTCAGGACCGTTGGAAGAGAACGCAACCTCGGACGGAGCAACAACCGACTGCGGGCGAACCGCGATCGGGGAAGCAACAACCTTGTTCTGTCCCTCCCACACCAGCGAACCCTTGGTGAACTCGCCCAGCGGAGCGCCGGCGTGCTCGAAGGTCACCTCGAAGGTGCGGGTCTCACCGGGAGCGCTGAAGTTCAGGATCGACGGCGTGACGGTGACGTTCATGCCCGGCACGTTGGCGCTGGCGCTATACAGGCCAGGCGTGAGCGCTGTAACCGTACGGGTAACAGTCGTCTTACCCGTAAGGCTTCCGATTGCGAAGGAACCTACGTTGAAGTTCTTCGCATCGACGCCCTCAAGGCCGTCGATTCCAACGTCGAGACCGGTTCCCTGAACGAACTCAAGGTAGTCGCGGGCATCGGCGTCGTAAATCAGACCCGGGTTCAACACGCTGGTCGGATCAACCTGGCCTGCACCGGTTGCGAAGACGTCGCCGTCAACGCCGCCCTCAGCGTTCTTGACCGGGTCCGCGGTGGTCATCATCGCCGACTTGACCGCTGCGGGCGACCAATCCGGCTTTTCGGCCAGGATCAGGGCACCAACACCGGCGATGTGCGGCGAAGCCATGGAGGTTCCGGAAAGGAATCCGAACTCGTCTCCGCCGGTCCCGATCGGGGAAACACCGGCAAGCACTGCAACGCCCGGAGCGGCGATGTCCGGCTTGAGAAGATCCGAGCCGGTAGCCAGCAACGGACCGCGCGAGGAGAACCCTGCGATCTGCGGAACCGGGGGCAGCGGGTCGCCGGTGGTGTCCTCAGGAACCAGTGCAACGGTGATGTCCGGGTTGGCAGCAACCTTCTCCTTGAGCTCGAGGCTCTGCGGAGCGTTCACGTGCACGGTGGGGACGGAGTGCTTGTCGGTATCCATGGAGGAATCCACCAGGTTGACCAGGATCATGCCGACGCCACCCGCACGGGCGACCTCAGCCGATTTGGCAACGCGATCGTAGACGCCGCGGTCACAGACAACAACCTTGCCGCTCACGAGTGCGGAATCGAGTGAATCCGGAGCACACAGGGCCGGGTCAACGGCACCTGCTGCTGCAGCGTCCGCAGCCAGGATCACGGGGCTGGCCGGAACTCCGGCGTTCATGATGCTCGCGCCACGGAACTCGGTTCCGTCGGAGAACTCAGCGGTGCCCTGAAGTGCGTGGCTGAATGTACTGGCAGCAACAGTGGTTACCCAGGGACCGCCGTGGTTGACCGTGCTTGCGGTGGGCCCGGAGTTACCTGCCGAAGCAGCCACGAAGATGCCTGCCGACGCCGCGGAAAGGAACGCGAGCGAGACGGGATCGGTGGTGGTTGTGGTGCTGCCCGAGATGGAGTAGTTCAGCACGTCCACGCCGTCCAGGATTGCCTGGTTGATTGCGGCGATGGCAGCCGAGGAATAGCAACCGCCGGTGTTGGGATCATCGTCGGCCCAGCAGGTCTTGTAGATGGAGAGCTTGGCTGCCGGAGCAACACCGGAGGACTTGCCGAAGTCGCGGCCGTCAACAACCTGGGTCACCTTGTCATTGCCGGCGGCGGTGCTGGCGGTGTGGGTGCCGTGGCTGTCGACGTCGATCGGTGAGAGGAGCTCCTCTTCAGCCCGATTCTCTTCAGGAATGAAGCGCACGAAGTCATCAGCGAAGTACTGTGCGGCAAGCACCTTCGAGTTGCACTCCTCGCCGGTGAAGCCTTCGCCTGCCTGGCATTCGCCGACGAAGGTTTCGCCGTCGGCCTTCAGCATGGCGATGTTGCCGTCTTCATTCAGGTACGGCTCACCGACCTTGGGCTTCTGCTTGCCCTTGAGCGGCTTGACCTTCTTGCCCTCGAAGAACGGATTGTCGGGGGTGTAGCCGGTGTCGATGACACCGACTACGGTGCCTGCTCCGGCGTTCTTGACTCCGCCGAACTGGGTCTTCCAGGCGCCCTTCTTACCGGTGAGGTTCAGGAAGTCCATGCTGGAGTAGTCATCGGGAGCATGCTCAACATCCTTGGCCACCATGAGGACGTCCGAGTCCTTGGCCAGCTCAACAGCCTGCTCCGTGCTCAGCTCAGCGCTGAAGCCGTTGATGGCTGCCGTGTAGGTGCGGTTGATGTCCACATCTTCCTCGGCGGCCACAGCTTTCTGCTGCTTCTCAAGGTGCTTCTGGTACTTCTGGACGTTCGGGTCCTCGGCGCTGAGCTTCTCGCCCTCTTCAGGCTTGGTGGCTTCAATGCCGGCTACGCCGCCGTCGTACGTTGCTGCGGGCTCTTCGTTGAGCACAACAATGTAACGGCCGTCGGGGTAGTCCTTCGGGTTGATCTTCTTGACCGGCTGAATCTGCTGGGCGGCAGGACCGGTGGGAGCAGCGACGGACGGTGTCGCTGCCATGGAACCGAGCACCAACGGAAGGCCGACGGCAAGAGCTGTAGCTCTGCGCAGACCACCTGCCCGCGGAGTCTTATGATGGGGGGCTTTCACGCTTTGATTACCTTTCATCGGAAAACGCGATCGGATGAACCGATCTGAAAGTAGCCCAGTGCACTTGGGTGTTGTGCCCTGAATCACAACCGAGCCTCGAATAGGCTACCCCGCGTCGCCGACCACTAATCGACCGAGCTTGGCGCCACCTGCCCTTTAACCGGGTTCTCGCGCAAAAAAGAGTTCTTATAACGATCGTTCATTAACATCTTCGTGCGAGTCTGGTATGAAAAGCAGGCTCGATAGGCGCAGGAGATAATGGAGCGTGCCTTCCCCTCTCGTACTCACTCAGGACCAGTGGGAGCCGCGCGCCCGGGCCTACGCTGAGCGCGTTCGCACCTACACCGAGCCCTACCTGCGCAGACGCGCTGAGCAGCGCAGGCACCCGGTCGAGGATTTCCTGTTCACCTACTACACCCAGAAACCGGCGCAGCTTCTGCGGTGGCATCCCGGCGCCCACACCGTCCTGACCGGGCCCGCTGCCCTTGAGCGCGCGGACTGGAAGTTCTACCGCGCGCTCACCGCCAGGGAAAAAGAAAGCCTGTTGATCGACGACGACGGCGCCGTCATGCTCAATCACGCCGCTTTCCTTGAAGCGCGGGTAGAGGCCGTGCAGTTCGCGGACATCATCATTTCCCGCACCGCGGCCCGCCCGGCACAGTTCGGCTGCTTCGGGCTGCACGAGTGGGCCATGGCCTACCGCTCGGAGCAGAACCCGGTGCGGCACGAGTACCTGAACCTGCGCCTTGGTGCCCGTGGAACGGACCAGGTGGTCGAGGAGAACAGGATCAAATGCACTCACTTCGACGCCTTCCGGTTCTATGCACCCCAGGCTGCGCCGCTCAATGAACTTCAGCCCACCCGCGAAAGCCAGCGCGATCTGGAGCAACCCGGCTGCCTCCACGCCAACATGGATCTTTACAAGTGGGCCTACAAGCTCACGCCGGCGTTGCCCAGCGAACTCGTCATGGATTGCTTCGAACTCTCCTGGCGGATCCGGGCCATGGACATGCGAGCATCTCCGTACGATCTCCAGGAGTGGGGTTATCCGCCGATTCCCATCGAAACCGCGGCGGGGAAGGTGGACTATGTGCGGGCACAGCGCGCATTCTCGGCTGAATCCCAGCAACTGCGTGCACAGTTGAAGAAGTACTTGGAACAACTGACGCCCGATCCACAGTTCGGGCTTTGATGCGGCCCGGAACTCAAAGGGCCGCGAGACGTTGAGGGCAACAAGGAGGTTTCCCATGAGATCCATAGGCGACGCCACAAGCAGCGCCACCGTCAGAAGCACAGGTCTACTGGCAGGCGCCGTACTCGCTGTGCTGTTGGCGGGGTGCGGCGCGCCGGGCAGCAATCCCGGTGCTGACCTGACGCCCGCACCCACTGACTCGACCGACTCATCCACGGAGCCAACGGATCCTGCAGGATCTGCGTCCGGCTCCCCCACTGATTCAGAGAGCACCATGCCAACAGATTCGCCGAAACCAAGCCCTACGCTTCCCAGCGACCCCGCCGCCGTCGGTACCGCGATGCTGAACATCAGCATCAAGCAGAGTCCGGAGGCCGAGGCAACGCAGTACGTGTTGGAGTGCACCGCGGATGGCGTTGGAGAGGCCACCACCCTGCCCAATCCGGAGGCAGCGTGCGCGGCCGTGAAGGAATTGGGTGCAGCGTTCTTCACCGCCAAGCCCGACCCCAACCGGATGTGCACGCAGCAGTACGGGGGCCCACAGACGGCATCGGTCAAGGGCACCGTGGACGGTAAGCGGGTCTCGGCGTCGTTCGCGGCCACCGATGGCTGTGAGATCTCTCGGTGGAACGCACTTGAGTCCATCCTCGGAACGTCCGGGGCACGCTAGACGCTTCCTTTTCGGGCCTATGAAACCGGGTCACGGATGCCCTCGATGGGCCGGTAGAATGGGACAGCAAGCTCGCGGAGCGCCGGATCGTGTCCTCAATTGAGAGTGGACGCTTGGTTTCTGAGCGTGAGACGGCACCCGTCGGGCAACCGCATTTAAAAGCGCTGTTCTTACTTAACAGGAGTTGCCGGATGCCCCGGATCGTTGTTGACGTCATGCCCAAACCTGAAATCCTCGATCCGCAGGGCAAGGCCATCGCCGGTGCCCTCCCCCGGCTCGGGTTCACAGGTTTCGCCGAGGTCCGTCAGGGCAAGCGGTTCGAACTGACCATCGAGGGTGACGTCACCGAGGAAGTCCTTGAACACGCGCGAAGCGCCGCGACCACACTGCTGTCCAACCCGGTGATCGAGGACGTGACCCGGGTCGAGGTCATTGAGGACGCCCAGTGAGCGTTGAAGTTCCGTTGATCGGCTCGCTGACGGACGTTGACGCTGTTGATTCCAACCTTTCCGGGATCCGCGTCGGCGTCGTCACCTTCCCCGGTTCCCTCGATGACCGCGACGCGCTCCGTGCCGTCCGGCTCGCAGGAGGCACCGGCGTCGCGCTCTGGCATGCGGACCACGATCTCAAGGACGTGGACGCCGTCATCATTCCCGGTGGTTTCTCCTACGGCGACTACCTGCGCGCCGGTGCCATTTCGCGGTTTGCCCCGCTGATGGAGCAGATCACTGCAGCCGCTTCCGGTGGATCGCTTCCCGTGCTGGGCATCTGCAACGGTTTCCAGGTCCTCACCGAGGCGCACCTGCTGCCCGGTTCCATGATCAAGAACAACCACTTGCACTTCCTCTGCCGCGACCAGCGCCTGGCCGTGGAGAACAGCACGACGGCGTGGACGTCGTCGTACTCCGAAGGCAGCGAAGTTGTCATCCCGATGAAGAACCAGGACGGGCAGTTCGTTGCCGACGAGCACACCCTGGACGAACTCGAGGGTGAAGGCCGCGTGGTCTTTCGCTACGTGGGCGGCAACCCGAACGGTTCCCGCCGCGACATCGCCGGAATCACGAACAAGCACGGGAACGTTGTCGGGCTCATGCCCCACCCGGAGCATGCGGTGGAAGCCGGCTTCGGCCCTGACTCCTCAGCGTTCGGCGAGGTTGACGTCCGCGGAGGCGTCGACGGACTCGGCATCTTCACTTCGGTACTGCAGAAACTGGTTAACAAGTGACCACAGGAACAACGTCCAAGAAGTTCAACATCGACACGGTTGAGCATGCCTCTCAGACCCCGGACCAGGAGCTCCCCTGGGCCGAACTGGGCCTGAAAGAGAACGAGTACCAGCGCGTGGTCGAGATCCTCGGCCGCCGTCCAACCGCGGCTGAACTCGCCATGTACTCGGTGATGTGGAGCGAGCACTGCTCCTACAAGTCCTCCAAGGTGCACCTGCGCCAGTTCGGCGACAAGGTTACCGAAGCCATGAAGGAGCACCTCCTGGTCGGCATCGGCGAAAATGCCGGCGTCGTCGATATCGGTGACGGCTGGGCGGTGACCTTCAAGGTCGAGTCCCACAACCACCCCTCCTTCGTGGAGCCGTACCAGGGTGCTGCGACGGGCGTCGGCGGCATTGTCCGCGACATCATCTCGATGGGTGCACGGCCCGTGGCCGTCATGGACCCGCTGCGCTTCGGGGCGATCGACCACCCGGACACTGCACGGCTGGTGCACGGGATTGTGGCCGGCATCGGCGGCTACGGTAACTCCCTCGGACTGCCGAACGTGGGCGGCGAAGTGGTGTTCGATTCCGTCTACCAGGGCAACCCGCTGGTGAACGCGCTGGCGGTCGGCGTGCTGCGGCATGAGGACATCCGCCTGGCTAATGCGTCCGGTGTCGGCAATCGCGTTGTGCTGTTCGGTGCGCGGACCGGCGGTGACGGCATTGGCGGCGCGTCGGTGCTGGCTTCGGAATCGTTCGATTCCACTGAGACGTCCGGCAGGCCGGCTAAGCGCCCCGCTGTCCAGGTGGGCGATCCCTTCGCCGAGAAGGTGCTGATCGAGTGCTGTCTGGAGCTGTTCAAGGCCTCCGTGGTGGAGGGAATCCAGGACCTTGGTGCCGCTGGGATCTCCTGTGCCACGTCCGAGCTCGCATCCAACGGCGACGGCGGCATGCACGTAGAGCTCACCAACGTCCTGCTTCGTGATCCGTCGCTGACCCCGGGCGAGATCCTCATGTCCGAGTCCCAGGAACGCATGATGGCGGTCGTGACGCCGGAGAACGTCGCCGCCTTCGAGGCGATCATGGAGAAGTGGAACGTCGAGTACTCGTGGCTCGGCGAGGTGACCGACACCGGCCGCCTCATCATCGAGTGGGCGGGCGAGAAGATTGTCGACGTCGACCCCCGCACGGTCGCTCACGACGGCCCGGTCTACGAGCGTCCGTACAACCGTCCCGCGTGGCTGGACGGCGTGCAGGCCGATTCCTTCGACGGGGAGCGCCCGGTAGACCTTCGTGGCGCCGTGCTTGAGCTGATGGCCTCGCCGAACATGTGTTCCAAGGACTGGATAACCAACCAGTACGACCGCTTCGTGCAGGGCAACACCGCACTGGCCATGCCCGACGACGCCGGTGTGGTCCGGGTCGATGAGGAGACTGGCCTCGGCATTGCACTTTCGACGGACGCCAACGGCCGCTACTCCTACCTGAACCCGTACGACGGCGCCCGGCTGGCGCTGGCGGAGGCGTACCGGAATGTGGCTACGTCGGGTGCAAAGCCGATGGCCGTGACCGACTGCCTCAACTTTGGCTCGCCCGAGGATCCCGAGGTCATGTGGCAGTTCGCCGAATCCGTCCGCGGGCTGGCCGATGCATGCCAGGAGCTGGGAGTTCCGGTGACCGGCGGTAACGTTTCGCTGTACAACCAGACCGGCGGCGTGGCCATCCATCCCACCCCGGTGGTGGGTGTGCTGGGCGTGTTCGACGACGTCGCCCGCCGCACGCCTTCGGGCTGGCGCGAGGACGGGCAGGCCATCTACCTCCTGGGTACCACCCGCGACGAGCTGGACGGATCGGAGTGGGCGAACCTGCGCGGACACCTCGGCGGACAGCCGCCGGTTCTGGATCTCGACGCCGAGAAGACGCTCGCTGCGATCCTCGTGAACTCGTCGCGTGACGGCATGATCGACGGCGCACACGACCTCTCCGAGGGCGGGCTCGCAGCCGCACTCGCCGAAGCAGCGCTGCGTTTCGGTGTCGGTGCCCGGATCGGGATCGATGAGCTGTGCGAGCGCGACGGAATCGACCCGTTCACTGCACTGTTCAGCGAGAGCCAGGCCCGCGCCGTCGTCGCTGTTCCCCGTTCCGAAGAGGTGCGGTTCAACGACATGTGCACTGCACGGAACTTCCCGCGGCTTCGTATCGGAGTGGTGGACGCGGAGAACCAGGCGCTGGATGTGCAGGGTCACTTCACCCTCCCGCTCGCCGAGCTGAAGGAAGCACACGAAGCGACGCTGCCGAAGTACTTCGGCTGAGTGGGGCTGCGGCCGGCTGCGACTGCTGCCCACCCGGCCGCCGCTGCCCAGATCGTTACCGGCCCGAGGAGAGGTTGCAGCAGGCCAGCGGATAGGGTTGTTTCATGACGACATTCCCGCTTCCCATTGCGCTGTTTGCTTTGATTGCGGCTCTGTTGCACGTCTACATCTTTGTCCTGGAGACCATCCGTTGGCGTCACCCGTCAGTGTGGCGGAAGTTCGACGTCCGTTCCCAGGAGCACGCCAACATCCTCCGGCCCATGGCCTTCAACCAGGGCTTCTACAACCTGTTCCTCGCCGCCGGGGTGATCATCGGCCTGGCGCTCTCGGGAACCCTTGTGGGGTACGGGATGATCGTGATGGCGCTGGGATCCATGGTGCTGGCCGCCGTCGTACTCTTTGTCACCATCCGCGCGCTGTGGATCGGTGCGCTGATTCAGGGGGTTCCGCCGCTGGTGGCGCTGGTTGGCATGGTAATCGTGTCCTTCTGAAATGCGGCGCGCAAAAGATCTGCGCAGCCCGGTCTTTCGCCGGGAAGCTGCTGCTCAGCTTTTTGCGGCGCCTTCGGCCTGTGATTCGGACGTGATGGAGCCGCCAAAGCTTGCCTGAAGCCGTCTTGCGACTTCAACCGAGTGGGCGTCGATCACGTCCTGCGGCAGGGCAGGCATCACGACTTCCCACACCGCGCAGAAGGTGCCCCTCAGCTGCAGCTGACCGGTTGGACGTCCGGTGATGAACCAGTGCAGATGTGCGCTGCCGTCGCCCCACCTGTCCATGTGCACTCTTTCGATGTTGTCCATGCCTTCGACGGCAGCCGCGATATGCCGCAGAAGCACACCCATTTCGGCAGCGAGTTCATCTGGGAGGTCAGCGAAATCATAATGTTTGCGGGGTTGCAGCATCAGCAGCACCGGCAATCCTGTGGGTTCACAAGCGAATAGACGCCAGTTCTCGTTGAGCCATATGCCCTGATCCTGTTGGGCGCACGCCCGGCAATCTTCGGGCCGTACACCGAACCGCTCCGGTTCCGGAACCACCGGATCCAACCACGGCTTGATGGGAAGGCTTGGGACATCGAATGGGAAGGTCATCCACTCTTGTTGATAGCTGGGCAGCCGGCCCTCGGCGTCCGCATGTGATCGGATGAACTCGGCATACTGCTCTGGCGTCCAGGTCATGGCTCCAAGCTATCCTGCGCGTGCGAGGGAACGGGCCGCTGCCAGGTATCGCCGGGTGACCCACCACTGGCAGAACCGGGCTACGGGTGCGCCCAGCTGGTAGAACCAGTGTCCGTGGCGGCTGTAGGCGCGCAGGTCGAAGTAGACGGTGCCGTCCACCGCGAGCTCCGCGATGAACGCCTCCTCCCCGCATTCCGGGTGGCCGGGCAGGGTGGCGTAGCCAAAGCCGGACCGGCGGGCGGTGCGCGCCTGACTGCGGGTGCCGTCGTCGTCGTTATTTTTGTGCAGGTCCGTTGCCCACACCACCTCACACGGCGCGTTCAGTCGCAATGGCCCCACGCCGAAGCGCGGCACCACCACAACCCCGACGGCGGCGCGGGCGGTCCCTGCCACCTCGAGCCCGGCGCGGCGGTGCAGGTCGAAGGTCAGGATCCCCTCAGCGAGGCGACGGAACGCCTCCTCACCTGAGCCGACTTGAATGCGGTGACGGAACGGACGGAACCCTGCCGGCCACACGGCGGTCCGGGTGAAGCCGACTGCTGTGTGAGTGATCTCAGGCATTGCTGCCTGCCTCACCGGATCGCGCCAGGCGGGTCCATCCGAGCGACTCCCTGTCCTTCTTCGGCAGGGAGTCCACCACGAGGTCATAGGAGTCTTCGATCATGTCCCGCAGCATGCCATCGGGGAGGTTTCCGGTGCAGTCGACGCCATTCCAGTGGGTCTTGTTCATGTGATACGCACCGGTGATCTCCGGGTGAGCGGCCCGCAGCTGCTCGGCGAGCGCCGGCTCGCACTTGAGGCTGATGGAAAGGGATGACGAATCGAGGTCCGAGAGAGCGAACATCTTCGCCGCACCGCCCGGCGCCCGCACCTTGAAGACCGATGCCTCCGGCCCGAATGGGAAGTCCTCGAAAGCGCCCGGCATCGACAGGCAGGTATCCCGAAGCTGTGCTGCATCCACAACGACGAGCGTACCGCCAAGCAGTGACATCAAGCAGTGACAATATAGAGGGATCACGATCAAGGAGCACACACAATGGCAGACCTCGGTGGGCACGCACGAAAGATTGCTGACGGGGCGGAGGAAGCAGCGGATTCCAAGGCATTCGAGACGGCCGCCCGGCTGGGATTCGCCGCCAACGGACTCATGCACCTTGTCATCGGGTTTATTGCCGTTGGGATCGCGATGGGTGGCAGCGGCAGCGCTGACCAGTCCGGGGCAATGGGGCAGCTGGCCGCGCAGCCGGGAGGGATCTTCCTGCTCTGGTTCGGTTTCCTCGGATGCGTTGCGCTCGCCCTGTTCCAGCTCAGTGAGGCGGCGTTCGCCTGGAACGGGCGCGAGAGCAAGGAGAAGTGGGGCAGAAAGCTCAAGGCGATCGGGCAGGCAATTGCCTACGCGGCGATCGGCGTCACCTTCGGCATCTACGCGCTCGGCGGCTCGACCGACAGTGGGCAGACCACCAGCACATTCACCTCGACGCTGATGACCAACCCGGCCGGTGCCGTACTGCTGATCGTGCTGGGTGCCGCCGTCATCGGCATCGGCGGCTACTACGTTTACAAGGGTGCCAAGCGGAAGTTCCTCGAGGACCTGCAGCGGGTGCCCGGACGGCCCTGGGGCACGGCCGTGAAGGTGGTCGGGGCCGTCGGCTACTGCGCAAAGGGTGTAGCGCTCGCGGTGCTGGGTCTTCTGTTCATCGTCGCGACGGTGCGGGCAGACCCGGAGGATTCCACCGGGCTCGACGGCGCCCTGAAGTCCCTGCAGGAGCAACCGTTCGGTGCGTTGGTCCTCGGCGTGATTGCGGTTGGCTTGATCGCGTACGGGATCTACAGCATTGTGCGGGCGCCGTTGGAGAAGATGTAGCTCCTGCTACATCTTCTCCAACCGTTACAGGCCCAGCCGAGGCGCCTCGATGGCGGGGCAGGCGTTCATGATGACGTCGAGCCCTGCGTCGGCGGCGCGCTGCGCCGCGTCCTCGTCGATCACGCCCAGCTGCAGCCAGACGGCCTTCGCGCCGACAGCGATAGCGTCGTCCACCACCGCGCCAACGCGCTGGCTGTTCACGAAGCAGTCGACGACGTCGATCTCCCCCGGCACATCCTGCAGCTTCGTGTACCCGGTCCGGCCGTGAACGTCATCGCCCTTCAGGCTCACGGGCACAACATCCATGCCCAGCCGGTCGATGAGGAACTTCGCTACGCCCACTGCCGGGCGCAGCGGATTATTGGAGAGACCGACGACGGCCCAGCGGCCAGGCGTTGTAAGGAGCCTCTGGATGGTGGCAGGGTCATTGTGGTGCGGCATGTGTGCCTTTCATCTCAAACGGTAGTTAGTTCGGTTGCCGGCGTTACGCCACGGAAGGTGCGCCGGTAAGCCGCGGGACTGGTGCCAAGCGTGCGCTGGAAGTGATGACGGAGCAACACAGCCTGCCCGAACCCGGTTTCCCTCGCAATCGCTTCAATGCTGAGGTCGGTTTCTTCCAACAGGCCCTGTGCCCGGAGGACACGCTGGGCTGCAAGCCAGGCGGCCGGCGTCGTACCCGTTTCAGCCTTGAAGCGCCGGGCGAAGGTGCGTTCGGACATGTGGGCGCGTGCGGCGAGTGCGCTGACGGAATGTTCCTCGCTGAGGTGGGTGTCCATCCAGACGAGGACGTCTTCGAGGGTGTCACACTCGGAAACGGAAATGGGGCGGTCGATGTACTGTGCCTGCCCGCCGGCACGGTGTGGCGGTACCACCATGGACCGCGCGATGCTGGTTGCCGCCGCGGCTCCGAGTTCGGTCCGGATCAGGTGCAGGCATGCGTCGATGCCGGCCGCTGTTCCGGCGCTGGTGATGATGTTGCCGTCCTGGACATAGAGCACGTTCTCATCGACCGAAACCTCCGGATACTGCTTGGCGAGTTGTTGGGAGTACATCCAGTGCGTCGCCGCGCGTCGCCCGTTGAGCAGTCCTGCCTCGGCGAGGGCGAACGCCCCGCTGCACACGGAAAGTACCCACGCGCCGCGTTCGTGGGCAGCGCGGAGTGCCTGGTGAACCTCGGGTTGGCACGGTGAGTTGACGCTGTAGGGCAGCATGATCACCAGGTCTGCGGTCTCAGTGGCGGACAGGTCCTCTGTGACCTGCAGGGAGAAACCTGTTTTGCCTGGGAGAAGTCCAGGTTTTGGTGTGCAGACCCGGAAGTCGAATTTGGGTACACCGTCCTGGCGGTCGGAGCGGTCGATCCCGAAAACTTCGCAGGCGACGCCGAACTCGAATGCTGCGACGGGAGGAAGCACGATGGCAGCGACGGAGCAGATCATCGACTCAGTATGGCAGTTTTTACGACGAACAGTAAGATCCCGCCACGACTATCTTTTCTTCCTCCGAATGAAGTCCCTGATCCAGACGACTGTCTCAGGGTGATCGAGGTGGAAACCGTGCTTTCCCCGCGGGATCTTCACCAGAGTGGAGCCCGTGATGAGTTCGTGGAGGACAAGCGCATTTTCCAGCGGCGTCAGCACGTCGTCGGTGCCGTGGAGGATGAGTGTCGGTGCGCGCACGGCGGAAAGCGAGTCCCGCGCGTCGTGCTCCTTACTCGCACGAAAGTGGCGCACTTTGGCGCTTTTCGAGGCACGCGAGATGAAGAAGGTCTTCACGGCGTCCGGATGTCGAGCCGCCCAGTCCGGGGCGAAGAACAACGGTTCGAGCTGATCCGGATCGCCGCTGGTCAGCGCGCGGGTAGCATCACTGTCCCGCTCGCTGCCCATGGCGCCTCCCGGGGACGTTGCGGCGAGGATGAGCACTCCCACGCGGTCCGGTGCGTCGATGGCGAGCCACTGGGCCACTCGCCCGCCCATGGAGTGTCCGTACACATGGGCCTTTTCGACGCCGGCGGCATCCAGCACCGCCAGCGCATCCTTCGCGAACCCGCGGGTGCTATAGCCTTCGGCGGAGCCTTCCTCGCTGCCTCCGGTTCCACGATGGTCGAAGCGGATGATGCGGAAATTCGCTGCCAGTTTCGGCACCACAGGGTCCCAACCGTCCAGATCCGTAGCCTGGCCGGAAATAAGCAGCAGCGGGTGGCCGGCGCCTTCGGCTTTCCACGCCAGACGCGCACCATCCCCAGCTACGGCAAACTCCACCGCATCAGTCTACGGAAGGGTTAGAAGCACCGCTGTCTAGAATCACCGTTGTCAGTCGGAAATGGTGGAGGGCGGTGTGCCGAGGTTGTCGAGTCCGTCCCAGAACGACGGCGGCACTTCAGTTGTGCGAATGCGTTCCAGTTCGGCTATGCGCCCGGTGGAGGAGATTCCAACCACTGTTGAGTCAATTAGTGGTGACTTAAGCGAGAAGTGCAGTGCCGCCGTCGGGAGGTTGATGCCGTGTTCGGTGCAGAGCTTCTCAACACGGGCGACCCAGTCCAGGAGCTCGGGCGGGCTGTCCGCGTAGGCATAGGTTGCACCGCTGGCCGACCCGCGGGCGAGCAGCCCGCCGCCGAACGGCGCGGCGTTGAAGACCCCCATCCCGCGTTCCACGGCGTCTTCGATCAGCGGAAGCGCGCTGCGGTCGACGAGCGTAAAGCGGTTGTGGGTGAGGAGCACGTCGAACGCGCCGGTGCCGACGTAGCGCCGCATGAGGCTGACCGTGCCGGCGGCAATACCGATGGCGTCCACGAGGCCTTGGTCCTTCAATTCGAGCATGCCTTCGATAGCTCCACCGGGTGCGGCA
Source organism: Arthrobacter pigmenti (assembly GCF_011927905.1). NCBI lineage: Bacteria > Bacillati > Actinomycetota > Actinomycetes > Micrococcales > Micrococcaceae > Arthrobacter > Arthrobacter pigmenti. Next base: position 148,492 of record NZ_JAATJL010000001.1, on the reverse strand, counting down.
GCTTCGTCGAAGGTGACCGAGTAGGGATCGTGCAGGTGCAGCAGTGGAATCCGCTCTACACCGAGCCGTTCGCAGCTCTCCTCGAAGGAACGGCGCACCCGGTCGCGATCGAATACGCCGGTTTCCGGATCCTGGTCCACCTTGGTGACCACTGACCGGCCCGGCGCTGCGCCGTTCCCGCGGAGAGCGAGCCCGAGAACCGCTTCGCTCCTGCCCTTTGCATAGTTGTTGGAGGTGTCGATCAGGGCGTAAGGGCCGTGCAGCATGGCGGTGGCTAGCCCGACGGCGGTGGCCTCGCCGTCGTCGTCCGGTTTGGTGCCCGCACCGAGAGAGGTGGTGCCGAGCGTGATCGGGCTGGCAGTAAGCCCGGTTGTTCCCAACTGTTGGGGATCGACTGGCGTGCTGACCTGTTCAGTCATGTGTGGCTCCATTCCGACGGCGTCCCTGTGTCCGGGGTGCGCTTTGCGCACACTTTACCGGCCGGCTCTACGGGTAGGGTCGATATTCGAGGTCAACGGACCGTTTGGGGGACGACGGTGAATCACATCAACCGCATCATTGCTGCGGCAGGTGCTGTGGGGCTGAGCGACGGCATGCTGAGGGCAGTGCTGCCGCTCCTGGCGGCGACTGTCACGCTGGATCCCGCTGCCGTCGCGGCGACCACACTATTCTTTTCGATTCCGTGGCTGATTGTGAGCATCCCGTTCGGGCCGCTGGTGGACCGCTTCGACCCCGTGACGATGATGCGCATCATCAACCTGACACGTTTTGCGGGGATTGGACTGCTGGTGGGCGCGGTTCTGATGGGTGACGCCGGATTGCCGCTGCTCTATGTCGGTGCGTTTGTCCTTGGAAGCGCTGAAACCCTGTACGAGATCTGCGCGCAGGTGGTGGTTCCCCGATACGTCGACAAGGAAGACCTTCCCCGCAAGAACGGTCACCTGTTCGGTGTCACCACAAGCATGGGTGGATTCATCGGGCCGGCTGTGGGCGGGTTGCTCGTTGGACTTTCGGCGGTGTGGGCGGTCAGTGCGTCTGCTGTCGGCTACCTCGCCGGGGTATTCATCCTGCTTTCCATTACGACGACGGCGCCAACAGTTCCTGCGGCCCGGCCCCGGTTCCTTCCGCAGATCAGGGAAGGTTTCCGGTATCTGGTGCGGGACCGGTCGTTGCTCTGGCTCGCGCTGATCGGTGGAGCTGCGACAGTTTGTTGGTACGCCTGGACTGCGATCTTTGTTCTCGCCGTCGTCGATCCCGGAATGCTCGGGCTGGAACCGGCCGCCTATGGTGTCTTCCTCGCTGTGCTTGCGGCCGGCAGCGTTACCGGTTCCCTGGTGACCGGATGGTTGCGGAAGAGGATCAGCATGCGGACGTTGCTGGTTCTTTCCCTTCTCGGGTGGGCGGTCTGGTTCGTGGCCCCCGGGATCACTGCCAACGTCTACCTCGTTGGTGTGGCCCTGTTCATTGGCGGTTTTTCGGGGGTCACGTGGAACGTGCTGACAGTAACGTTGCGGCAATCGACGGTTCCGCGGGAGCTGCTCGGTCGTGTCACGGCGGTGTACCGGACCATCACTCGAGGTGGGCGGCCGGTGGGTGCGCTGTTGGGCGGTGTGGTTGCTTCGGCGATCGGGTTACAGGGAACGTTCGTCGCTGTAGGGGTCGTTGCTGGCCTTCTGACCATTCCGCTTGCTGTAACTATCCGGCGCGAGGCTGGTTGAAGGGAGATTAGACGTGCGTGCAGTAGTACTTGGTGGAACCGGAGCAATCGGTGGAGCAACGGCTATGGCGCTGGCCAAAGCTGGTTGGGCGGTGGACGTTACGGGGCGCGATTCTTCGTTGATGCCCGCAGAACTGACAGCGTTGGGCGTACAGTTCCACTCGGTCGAGCGTGCCGATGTTGCGTCGGTCGGCCGCGTGCTGGGCGATGGCGCGGACCTGTTGGTCGACTTGCTGGCGTATCGGGCTTCGGACGTCCGAGCGGTGCTTCCCCTGATGGCGTCGGTGTCCAGCCCGGTGTTGGTCTCCAGCCGTGCTGTGTATGTGGACGGACTTGGCCGGCACGTCAACAGTGACGAGCCGCCGCACTTCGAGGTACCGATTGCCGAGGATGCGCCGACGCTGGCACCAGCGAACGACGACGTCAATCCGTTCAGCCGGGAGGGCTACGCACCGTCGAAGGTTGCGGCTGAGCGGGTGGCTTTGGACAGTGGCCTTCAAGTCACAGTGATCCGCCCGTCCAAGGTTCATGGTCGTTGGGCGCGGAATCCACGGACGCGTATGTTCGTGGAGGCGATGATGGCGGGAACAGAGCGTATCGAGTTGGCTCATGGAACTTCGATCGACCATCTGACCGCTGCGGGCAACACAGCAGCGCTTATCTCAACGGTCGCGCTGAAGCCGGGTGCGCGGATCCTGAACAGTGCCGACCCTGACAGTCCGGGTGCCGAGCAAATTCTCCGCGCGATCGGATCTAGGTTGGGCTGGACGGGAACGCTGGAGCTTCTTGATGATGCTGTCCCGGACCGCGGGCTGCATCCCTGGCTGCAGAAACATCCGATCGTGCTGGACACACGCGCGTCACATCGACTCGGGTATAAGCCGGTGGGTGCGGCGCTGAACCTGTTGGCGGAGGAAGTCGACTGGGTGGCATCTCAGGTTCGTGGGTGAGGGGCGCGGCAGTGGGTGACAGACTTCCAGCATGAGCGATCTTGTCCCCCCGTGGCCGGCCAAGGATCCGTCCTTCGGCGAGGTGTTCCTTCGGCGGTTCATCCCTGAGGATGTGACGGCAGTCATCGATCTCTCCCAAGACGCTTACGTTCCGCATATCGGTACTCTTCCGGCCCGGGCTACGAGGGCTCAGGCGCAAGCATGGCTCGAACGCCAGGAGCAGCGGTATACCGACCGGACAGCATTTTCCTTCGCGATGGCCAACAGGACCACCGGTGCATGCCTTGGCTTCATCGGACTCACCATTCGGGAGCTTCCGAGTGGCCGCGCTCAAGCTGGCTATGCGGTTGCTCCGTCATCCCGCGGACGAGGTGTGGCGTCCGATGGCCTTCGAGCCCTGACAACATTCGGATGGACCATCACGCATCTTCACAGGATTGAGCTCTTCATCGAGCCCTGGAACGCCGCTTCGATCAGGACGGCGGAGCGTGCGGGCTACGAGCGCGAGGGTCTCCTGCGAAGCCATCAGGAGATTGCCGGTCAGCGCCGCGACATGCTCCTCTACTCGGTGATCCGCGAGCGTAATCGGCCGCCCACCTGAACGGCGTACTCCACTCGACAGTTGCGAGAGGTGAGGTACGACGACGACGACGGTGGGTCGGCGTCGTCGTACTTTGTTTTTCCCGTCCGTTGGCTGGAGATCAAGATTCGGGAGCACTTTCTGTTTGTCCGATGTACCCGGCATGGAAACCCATTAGATTGCGTTCACGCGTGCCTGCTTTTCTGGCGCATCCCGCGATGACGGACGGAGCCGACAATGAGTGTCAATAGCAGGACCCCTGTCGTCGGTGTGGGCCTTTTGTCGGTCGTGCTGCTGGTTGCGGGCTGCGGAACGGCAAGGGGAACCGGCGGTGAGATCGCTGGCGGCGTGAATGAAATAGCTGCTGATTACCCCGTCTACAAGACCGCAGAGAAGTTGGTCGACGCCTCGAATCTCATCATCGAAGGTGAGGTGCAGAACTCCAGGTATGACGTGATGTATCCCATGCCTTTCAGCGGCGACGACCCGGAACTGAACCCATACGCCGGGACCGGGAACGAGCCGAGCGACCGAGAGATCGCCGATATGAGAGTGCCCGTCACGGTGTACTCCGTGTTGGTAACCAAGGTTCATGAGGGCTCCGCGACGCCGGGCGGGATGGTTGAGATACACCGGACGGGCGGGGAAATGAGCGGCGAGCAGTACGTGGAGCTTGGCGCCGCCGATGTGGAGTTGGGTAAGTCGTATCTGTTGTATCTCGATCAGGTCGACGGCCATCCCGCCGGGATTGTCGGTGGAGATGCCGGGCTGTTCGAGGAGGTCGCGGAGGGCACTTTCTCTTCAGCGATGGGCGAAATTGAATCGAGTGATGTGAGGACTCTCAAATAAAGCGTGCATCAGAGCACATTCGCGCCGAGGCGGTTGTTCATGATGCTCCTACTCGGGCCGTCGGGCATCGATCAGGTGACGGGTGGAATGCGCAATGAATGGTCCTTCCCTCTGGATGCGGTCGTGGAGCATGCGTAGCTGCTGCTGGTATTTCTCGACGGTGAAGCCTGGAACCCACCAAATGACCTTGCGAAGAAGGTAGATCACGGCCGCTACATCGAAAATCTCGATGCATAAGCGGGTCTGACGCAGATCGACGACATCGAGTCCCGCCGCACGAGCGGCTTCTGCCTCATCATCAGGGTGCCGTCCGCGGCGCGCCTGCGGCTGAGGGCCCATGAAAAATTCGATGAGTTCGAAAACACTGGCCGGTCCAACGTGCTGGGCGAGGTAGCTTCCGCCGGGCTTCAGCACGCGGGCAATCTCATCCCACCAGATAGTCGCGGGGTGGCGGCTGGTGACGAGGTCGAATGCTGCGTTGGCGAAGGGCAGTGGCGGTTCGTCGAGGTCGGCGACGACTGCGATCCCACGCGGGTGCAGAAGTTCGGTGGCTTTCGCGACGTTCGGCGGGTAGGACTCGGTTGCGACGGCGAGCTTCGGTACCTGTGGTGCCATCGCGAGCACCTCCCCGCCGCCGGTCTGGATATCGAGCGACGACTGCACCTGCGCCATCCGCTCACCCATCAGGCGAGCGTAGCCCCATGGCGGACGCTCTTCGGTTGCTCTGCCGTCCAGCCAGGAGAAGTCCCAGCCTTCGACGTCGGCACTTTCACCTTCCGCGAGGAGTTGTTCGAACGATGCCGTCATTGCACGATCTTCCCACGGTGGTTGTTGGGCGGTGGCTGGTTTGGGCGTGGCTCGTTCGGGTGGGCGTTCTGGCTCGGGGCGTGAGGTATCGCGGGCTGTCGATGGTCTGGCGCGTATCGAGCTGCATGTCCAGGTCAGAAGGGCGGGTCGGGGCTGGTGGTGCGGGTGGTGCCTGCCTTGGTTCGGACTGTGATGACGCCGGGCGTTGATTGGGCGTATTGGCAGATCCCTTCGCTCTTGTACATGTGGTGCTTTTTACACAGGCAGGCCAGATTGCAGTGGCAGGTGGTGCCACCGTGGGACCAGGGAACGGTGTGGTCGATTTCGCAAGTCATTGCCGCACGGCTACAGCCGGGATGTCGGCAGGTTCGGTCCCGCGCCCGGATCCAGTCCTGGAGGTGTTTGGGCGGCCGGTAGGTTTCCCTGCCGACATCGAGCACGGATCCGCTGACCGGGTGGGTAAGGATCCGGGTGAACGACGTCGCGTGCCCGGCGAGCCTGGCTGCCGTTTCCATATCAATCGGCCCGTATCCTTCGAGTTCGGCGAACTGGTGCATTCCCGGACCGCATGAACCTGCGCCAGCATTCGCAGGATCCTCGGTTCGCGCGTGGGTATCGGCGCCGGTTTGCGCGTCGGTATCGGCGTTTGCCGCGTAGTTCGTCGTGGTGTTTGTGCCGGCGCCGGTCCTGGCATCCGTCTTGGCGTCGGAATTCTGTCCGGCTGTGTTCGCGTTCAGGACGTCCAGGAGGGCGAGTACGGGTACGGTGATGTTCACTGACGCCGCTATACCCATCCACCCCGCACGATCGCCCCGCGCTTCCTGTCTACTGTGCCTCCGGCCCTCGCCTCGACCAGCGGGCTCGCTTCCAGAAGCATTCGATTCGCTGCCCTCGTTCTCGGGAGGGCACATGTGGGTGAGGAGATCGGCGAACACGTCGGCCCGGAGCTGGGTCAGTGTGCGGGATTCATCTGGAGTGTTCAGTCGGCAGGCGGCGGCGGTGAGTCTGTTGTAAATCCCGCATGCCTGCTCGGCGGGGAGGTAGGCGTGGAACCAGGCCATGCCGTCGTCGTCGGGCCTGTACTCAATATGGCGCTCGGTGACGGCTCGGGCCTTACGCACCGGCAGGGTTTCGGGGTGGTGCTCCTCGCGCAACCGGCGGGCCCGCCGAGCCAACTTCGCGACTGTAAGGCTCTCCGCCAGCGCGAGAAGTTCCTCCTCGAAGCCACGGACCGCTTCGTCCGGGACGCCGAGGGATTGCTGGGCGATCAACACCGCATGCCTCCGCGAAATCCGTCCCTCGGTGAGCGCGTCCAGGGTGGCTGGGTGGCGTTCAGTAAGCTGGATTGATTCTTCGACCAGGCCATACGCGGAACGTTCCGGGACGTTATGGGCCAGCGCGATCTCTGAGGCAGTGGCCGACCTGACCATGTCAGATCGGCGGCTCCCAGGGTTTTGCCTCGGTTCCACCCACTCACGGGTGCGATCAGCGATCCGGGACACCACCCGCGCTTCAACAGCATCCACCCAGGACCGTAACCCTGCAAGGTCAGTCAACACCCCCGCAAGTGCGCCAAGATCGAGCTCATCCAATCCCTGGAGCGCCACCCGCCCGGATAGGTCTCCTCGTGAAGCTGGATCTGCGACACAGCCGGACGGCCCGACGGATGCCGCGTCCCCGGCGTCGTCGTTAGCCGTCGGTTCTGTACCAGGCTCCATATTCGTAGCTGACTGACGCTCGGCGTCGTGCTCGGAAACGGGGCCAGCAACCGTGGATGGAGGACCACTGAGCTCCCAAACGAGCTGGCTCACAGACGGCTCACGGCTGGACGATGCATCCGAGGCAGCTCTCCCGCCTGCACCGTCCGGGCGTTCTTCGAAGAACGCTGGGTAGACCAAATCCAACAATTCGGGCGCCGGATCATCCTGAAGTTCCGCCCCGAGGTGGTATTCCTCAAGGTCCTCCACCCGGAAGTCATGTTCCGTCAGGAAGTCATCCCAAAGGTACCCGCCAGGTATACCCAGCGAGCCCTCGAAAGACACTTCCAACGTCATGCAAACAGTCCATCACGCACCACTGACAAAACCGGAGGAGCGGCCTGCGAACCCCGATTTTCCGCTAGACGAAGCAGGAGGCACAGTGATCGAGAAGGACTGCGCGGGTGAACCGAACGGATCAACGACACCTATGATGCTCGTGTGGGCGACCTACCGAGAATTCGACTCCGGCCATTGCACCTCGCGGACGCGGCCGTGATTGCTCATTGGGGCGATGACTCACAATTCTGCGTAGAAGCGGACTGGGCCACTGATGTTGCGGCGCCGGAGCGATACGCGTTCTGGCGGAACCTCATAGAGAACCCGCCCGCCGATCTGATCCGACTGGGGGCGGTCGGCGACGACGGCACGAGTGGCCGCAACGTAGCGAACCACGAACAGGATGACGTGAGCACAGACAAGGACGTCCTGCTCGGCTACGTGGATCTGCACGGGACCGAATCTGGGCGGCGTGAACTCGGCTACCTAATCGGCCAGCGCTCATTATGGGGTCGAGGCCTAGGAATAAGTGCTGCACTTGCCGGCCTTCACTACGCCTTCGACGAGCTGCAGCTCCACGAAGTCTGGGCAGAAGCACTCGCAGCCAACGAACCGTCCGTCCGCATTCTCCAACGCCTCGGCATGCGCGAAACAGGGCGAGGTACAGATGAAACCTACCTCGGAAGAAAGACCTTCCACCGCCAGTTCGCTATCACCTCGGCCGAATGGCGAAACTCCCCCGCCGACTGCGGCTAATCATCCGCGAGCACCGCCAGAGGCCCGCTCCACTCCGTCCCTTCACCCGCGTCCGAACAGCGGACCCGGCACAAAGTACTACCGCCACTCCCCCAATCACGGTCGCTAAAGTAAGGTCCTCGCCCAGCAAGAGGGCCGCCCAACCGATGGTCAGCACAGGCTGCACGAGCTGAATCTGGCTGACCCGCGTCATCGGTCCGATCGCAAGACCGCGATACCACGCGAAGAATCCGAGGAACATGCTCACCACTCCCAGATAGGAAAATGCCGCCCACTGCACCGGAGTTGCCGACACCGGATCCTGAACCAGCGCGAATACAGTCAGGAACAACATGACCGGTGAAGCCAGCACCAATGCCCATGAGACTGTTTGCCACGCCCCAAGTTCACGCGCCAACAGACCACCCTCGGCGTAACCCACTGCAGCGGCCATCACCGCACCTATGAGGAGCAGATCCGCCCAGGCAAGCTCGCCGAAGCCACCGGACTGGGCAAGCGCAAAGCCCAGCGCGGCGATTACCCCCACACAGGTTGCGACCCAGAACGCAGCCCCGGGACGCTCCCGCATGCGGAGGACCGCCACCATAGCCGTGGCTGCCGGAAGCAACGCGATGACCACCGCACTGTGGCTCGCGTCCACCGTAGTCAGGGCGAATGACGTCAATAGCGGAAAGCCAACAACAATACCGCCGGCGACGACGGCAAGTCGCTTCCACTGCGCACCTCGCGGGAGCGTCTGCCTGGAAATGCACAGAACGACGGTGGCGAGAACGGCCGCGACGACAGCCCGTCCGGAGCCGACGAACAAGGCGGACATACCTTCGACTGCCACCCGGGTGAAGGGCACGGTAAAAGAGAACGCAGCAACCCCGATGAGCCCCCAGCCGATTCCTGATAAGGGATTCCATGATAGCGGTTGCTCTAAATTCTGAGTAGCGCTACTGTTGTTTCTCATGAACAACGATAGCAGTAGCCGAATTGTGCTGCAGCTCAGAGATTGGATGGCAAGCGCCCCACCAGGAGCCCGGCTACCCTCAACCCGGACGCTGGTAGCCGATTACAGCGCCAGCCCCGTCACCGTCCAGAAGGCCCTGCGAATCCTTGCCGCTGATGGACTCATCGAAAGTCGACCAGGCGCCGGAACTTTCGTCCGCGCTACCAGCCAGTCCCGGCCATCCGACTACGGCTGGCAAACCGCAGCGCTGCGGTCCCCACGATTTCCGTCCCGCCCACTGCCCAGCGCCATGCGGAGTGCAGCAGATGACGTCGTCGCCTTCCATTCCGGATACCCGGACCGGGAACTATTGCCGGAAAGGTTGATCCGCTCAGCACTCACCCGCGCAACCAGAGGCGCTGCAGCCCTCTCCAGACCTCCTGCCGCGGGGCTACCGGAACTTCAATCCTGGTTTGCTCAGGAGTTACGAATCGCAACCCTTTCCGGAATCGCTCCACCCACACCAAACGACGTCGTAATTGTGCCAGGCAGCCAAAGCGGATTGAGCTCAATCTTCCGTTCGCTGGTCGGCAGCGGTCAACCGATTCTCATGGAATCGCCCACCTACTGGGGAGCCATCCTTGCCGCGCTCCACACCGGCGTCGAAGTCGTTCCGGTACCGAGCGGACCTGATGGGCCGGATCCGGAAGAGCTTGGTCGGGCATTCAAGGAAACCGGGGCACGGTTGTTCTATGCACAACCAAACTTCGCCAATCCAACCGGTGCCCAATGGACGCCCGCGCGCACGCAGGAGGTCCTCAACATCGTGCGGGAGAACGCTGCGTTCCTTATCGAGGATGACTGGGCGCATGACTTCGGAATTGAGACTACGGCCGTGCCCGTCGCGGCCAGGGACGATTCCGGCCACGTGATCTACCTTCGTTCGCTGACCAAAAGCGTCTCTCCTTCGATCCGGGTTGCCGCGGTGATCGCCAGGGGGCCCGCACGCGAACGCATTCTGGCGGACCGGGCAAGCGAATCGATGTATGTCAGCGGGATTTTGCAGGCCGCTGCACTTGACATCCTCACCCAACCCGCCTGGCAAACCCACCTTCGCAGTTTGCCTCAACAACTTCGATCGCGCCGCGACCTATTGCTCACCAGCCTCGTGCAACATGCCCCACAAATCCATGTGCCGCTCGTCCCAAAAGGTGGCCTGAACCTCTGGGCGCAGTTGCCTGACGGCACCGATCTGGAACGATTTATCCGCGATTGTGAGCTGGGCGGAGCCGTTGTCGCCCCGGGCAATGAATGGTTCCCCGCCGAGCCCACCGGGCCGTTCATCCGGCTCAACTACTCCGGGGCGAATCCCGGGGCATTTCCCGACGGCGCCCGGATCCTCGGCCAGTCGCTAGATCGAGCAGCACAGGAAAGGAGCGCCACCCGATGACAGATAAACAAGATTACGACGACGGCGGGAGGCAAGTGAGCGAACTGCGCGTCTTTGTGCCTACTCCCCTACGCGAGTCGCTGTGCAAGCTGGTCGAGAAACTTGAACCGCGTGTCACCATGATCCGGGATCAGACGCTGTTGCCTCCGCAGCTCTACCCCGGTGACCATCAGGGAGATCCTGATTTTCAGCGCACGGCCGCACAACAGGCGGAGTACGAGCGGCTTATCGACAGTGCAGACGCACTGTACGGCGTGCCCGGACAGTCCGGACGACAGCTGAGAAGAACAGTGCGGGCGAACCCGAGACTTCGTTGGGTACACACCACGCCCGCCGGCGGAGGAAGGCAGGTCGAAGCTGCCCAACTAACAGAAGACGAACTGTCGCGCATCGTATTCACCACCTCCGGCGGCGTTCACGGTGAGCCCCTGGCAGAGTTTGCGGTGTTTGGCGTTTTTGCCGGTGCAAAGGAACTGCCACGTCTTATGGCAGATCAGCGCACGCGCATCTGGGGAGCACGGCGTGCGGTGCCGTTAGTCTCGGCACAGCGTGTCGCCGTCGTCGGACTCGGTGGGATAGGTCGCGTGGTGGCGCAAAAGCTCGGCGCGCTGGGCGCCAACGTCGTTGGGGTGCACCGGCACAATGTTCAGGCGCCCGGAGTCGCCGCAGTCGAACCGCCAGAGCGGCTGGCGGAGGTCCTGTCGGAGGCGGATGCCGTCGTGCTCTGTCTACCCGCGACCGAACAGACCCTACATATGCTCAGCCGCAATGTTCTCCGACACGTGAAACCGGGGATCACTGTGGTGAATGTGGGCCGCGGTTCCACCATTGATGAGGAGGCATTGATCGAGGCCCTCACGAACGGGAGGGTGGGCTTCGCGGCGCTTGACGTGTTCGAAAACGAGCCGCTTCCAGCCGACAGCCCGCTGTGGGATCTGCCGAATGTGGTCGTCAGCCCCCACAACGCCGGAACCTACCTTGAGGAGGAGCGCCAGATCGCGGAACTGTTCGCGGAGAACGCTGGCCGCCTTCTGGACGGGAAGCCGCTGCTGAACATAGTGAACACGGTCGAGTTCTACTGAGCGCGCAAGCCGATAGAGCAGCCGTTACAGCCACTTCCGGTGCTTGAACGTCAGGTAGAGACCCACGCCCATGAGGAGCATGAGCGCGAGTGCGAAGGGGTAACCGAGTGCCCATGAGAGTTCCGGCATGTTGTCGAAGTTCATCCCGTAAACCGTTCCGACCAGCGTGGGCGCAAAGAGGATTGCCGCCCAGGAGGAGATCTTCTTAACCTCCTCGCTCTGGGCGAGGCTCGCTTCGGAGAGGTGGCGCATCTCCTCGTTCTGTCGCTGCGTGACCAGTGTTGCGTGGACGGAGAGCGCATTCTGCAGCAGGATGCGGAACGAGTCCACGCGCTCAATTACGCGAATCACATGGTCAAGGACGTCGCGGAGCCGTCGCTGTAGTTCGAGGTCCATCTCGTACTTGTCGGAGCCGCGCAAAAGTGCTTCGAGCATGGGACGCAGCGGGTGTGTGGCGCGTTGGAAGCCGATGACCTCCCGGGAAAGTTCGTAGATGCGGCGGGCAACATCGGGCGCAGAGCTGAAAAGTTCGTCTTCGATCTCATCGATGTCGTTTTCCAGGCCGGCGACAACGGGAGCATACTGGTCGACCACCTCATCGAGGATCGCGTACAGCACTGCCTGCGGGCCAAGCGCGAGCAGCTGTGGCTTCTCTTCGAGACGACGGCGGACGTTTGCAAGATTCGGAGCTTCCGCCTGCCTAATGGTGACCACAAAGTCCTCACCGATGAAGACGTGCAGCTCGCCGAACTCAACCTTCTCCTCACGGTCGAGGTAACGGGCTGGGCGGAGGACTGCGAAGAGCGTCTCACCGTAACGCTCGAGCTTGGAACGCTGGTGTCCGTGCAGGGCGTCTTCGACGGCGAGTTCATGGAGTGCGAACTCGTTGGCGACGGTCTGGACTTCGGGAAGGTCCGGGCGGTACAGGCCGATCCAGGCCATGCCTCCGCGATCCCGCATCACCTCGAACGTTTCATCAAGATTCTGCGGGTTATCCGTGCGATGGCCGTCTACGTACACTCCGTTATCCACGATGGCCACCGGCGTCGTCCTTCCTCTCCGTCTGGTTGTGGGACTACGCGAGTTTCTCACACGCGCTGATGCTTAGGCTTATCCCATGCGCCAGAGCCCAAACTACGATGCCTACGCTAAAAAGATGCGCCGCCTGATCGAGGCCAGCACGGATCTTTCCGTCGACGCACGGTTCATTGACATGCTGAGCCCGCGAAACGCTCGGATCCTCGATGTAGGCTGCGGCGTCGGTTCCGCCGTCAACGCACTGCGTCATCGCGGGCATGAAGCGTATGGAATTGATCCCACCGCGGCCGTCCTGGACGTAGCGAATGATCTTTATGACTCGACCTGGTTTCGGTGCATCTCATTGGAGGACCTCTCCGCGGACCATCTGGGCAAGCCCGGCTCCTTTGACGTCGTGCTGATGGCTGGCAACGTGCCTGCTTTCATCACCGCCGCAGGATTGTTGGACGCTTTCGCCGCTATTGCTGGGTTGTTGAAGCCTGGTGGTTCCTTCGTGATAGGTACGACGGCGGGAGCACGGGGCGGGCCCGCCGATCAGGACGCGCTCGCTGCAGGCAGCGAGCTCAGCCTTCTATACCGTTTCGGCGATTGGCACCTCGCGACCTACCGCGCGGACTCGCCCTGGTCGGTCAGTGTCTTCGCGAAGGCAGGCATACGAAGTCCGCCATCCGGGCCCGACGGCATCTTCATCCTGACCTGAGACGTCGAATCGATGCGCACTGCAGTACGGGCTTCATGACGCATTACGGGCGTGCGACCTACTCGTTGCGGTGTCGCTCGCCCGAACCGCGTCGGCAGTCCCAGGCGCCGTCGTCGTCGGTTGGGTACGCAGATTGGCTATCCGAACGTGTCGGATGCTCAATTGCGGAAGGAGCGCTCGGGTGAAATCCGGAAGCCCTGGAATCGACAGCGACCGCACCCATTAGCGGCCCTCCAAGCTCCTCGCGCAGGCGTCCCGCTTTCCGCTGGCGCACGGCCCGTATTACTCGGATAACTACTGCAACGGCGAGGGCCGCCGCGAACAACAGCGAGAGCACACCCGCGATCTGGCCAGCAATATCCATATCCATGCGATCGTCCTAGAGTTCAGCCCGCTCGGATTGGGGCTGCTCTTCCTCGCGTGCCATCTTAATTCCATCGCGAACCGCTGAGCGGATGACGCCGTGTAGAACGTAAAAGAACACGGCGGCGATCAGGACCAGCATGACGATCGAGTTCAATGCGGAGGCGTCCATGCTTCAACCGTACTGTGTTGACCGGTTTCCCGGGATGGCAGGGACACGCCGCGAATTAAGCGCTGGCGGTCAATCACCATAGGCTGGCTGCATGGGGGATCAACCGTTGCGTGCTCGTGGCCTGGGTCGTCTTTCAATCATCGGCTCCCTCGCAGCAGTAATTCTTGGGCTGATCGCGGTCATTATGATCGCGAAAATTCACGGCCTCGACTTCCACGTGTATCGCCAAGGTGCAGTGACTTTGCTGGAAGCCGGCGGCACCCAGCTATATGACCCAGTAGCGGTTGATACCGCCAGCAAGGGGCTGCCGTTCACCTATCCTCCGTTTGCAGCGCTCCTCTTCACACCCCTGGCACTGATACCGGGTTCGGCAGGACTGACCGTGATGACACTCATTTCCTGCGCATGCCTCGTGGCAATCTCATTCGTTGTCGTCAATTACCTGGGTAAGAGCGGTTCGGTGCGAATCCCACTGCTGGCAGGAACCGCAGGGAAATTGCTGGCTGTTGCACTGGCAACGCTCCTGATCGGAATAACAGGGCCATGGCGCGAAGGCCTCGGATTCGGGCAGATCAACTCGATCATCATGCTCCTGATCGTTGTCGACCTGGTCCGGCCACCATCGCGGATTCCTCGCGGCGCCCTGATCGGTTTGGCTGCCGGTATCAAACTCACGCCTCTGGCATTCGGGTTGATCTTCCTGGCCCGCGGGGACTGGCGCTCGATCCTCACCATGGGCGCGAGCTTCGCGGGCACTATTGCCGTTGGCTGGCTTGTGCTTCCCGTTGGCAGCGGAGCGTTCTGGCTCGATGCGCTCCTGAACCCCGAACGCGTAGGAGACACAGACGACATGTACAACGTGTCGATCAACTCGATGCTTGCGCACCTGCACACTCCCGAAGAACTGCATCGGGTGATCTGGCTCCTACTGTGTGCGGCAGTCATCGCGGTCGGATTCATCGCCATCCGAAAAGCGGACTCCTACGGAGACGTGATTGCCGCGATCAGTGCCAACGCCATCGTCATGCTCGCAATCTCACCCATCTCCTGGTTTCACCACTGGGTGTGGGTTGCCCTCATCATTCCCGCGCTGTACGTCTCGGCACGTCGCCGCACGGGCTGGGCACGCGCCGTCGGACTTGGACTTGCCATCGTCATGTTGCCTACGTTCATGATGGCCTCAATGACTCTCACACTGCTCCTGAACGGAAGTACGAGTGGGCAGGGCCCCATGCATCTTGAGGTTATTTCGGGAACCGGCCTTATTTTGTCCCTTGTTGCGCTCGCTTACTGGGCTGCAATGCCCCGCCGCGTCGCGACCCCCAGCGTTGGGGCGAGAACGCCGGGTACATCCCGCGCGTAGCACCTACCGCAGTTCAGCGGTAACCGCCAGCATGGGAAGCGTCTGCACGATGGATCGCCTCCTCAACCCGAAAGATGAAATCCGCAAGCTTCAGGGTGGAGCTTTCCCGTATTCGCCCTTTCGTGGAGCTGAGCGTAGCTATCGTGACAAGCATGGAACGGTCTCTGAATCACCTTCGCCGCTGGGGTGCACCAGCCTTCGCAGTAGTTTTCTTCATCCTCTGGTGCATCGCCGAAGCAGGCCGGATGGGCGGATCGTTCACCGCCTGGTCGGGAGCGTTGCCGCTGGTTCTGATGACCTTCGCGATAGCGCTGTCGGTTTGGGTGCCCTACGCTTCCATGGCGATCACGGCGGCGTTACTTCTCGGCCAGCTGTTCCACCTGATTCCCCCTCCGTATTCGAACCACTGGGCCATCTACCTCGGCGCGTTCATCGCGCTCGGATTCACCCTGTGGGTCTCCAACAGGAGGACCCGGTTGATCGCCGTCGGGCTGAACGTGGTCTTCGCGGCACTGATGACCGTGCTCATGTTGTCGTGGCGCTACGGCGGCGGCGTCGGCTGGTTCCCCGACCTCGGTTACGGTGATTCTGTTACGTTCAGCCAATTCGGCTGGCAGCTCTTTGCCCTCTTGCTCCTGATCGCCGGCGGGTGTGCCGCCGTCGGGCTCTTGCTTGCGCTGTTCCTGGAAAGAGAGTCTCTCTTCCAGGCTCGCGCTACCGCCCAGCGCGGGCTTCACAAAGCTGAGGTCAACCTGGTGGTCGAGCAGGAACGGTCGAGGATTTCGAGGGATCTTCATGACGTTCTCGCTCACTCGCTGACCGTGATTTCCGCACAGGCGGACGGTATCCGTTACCTCAATAAGGGCCTCCCGGCGTCGGTCACCGAAGCTTTGGAGAGCATCGCGCGCTCGGCCCGCAGTGCGCTTCTGGACGCGCAGCGCGTCATCGAGGGCGGCGAGAACGACGACGACGCCCGCCCCCAGCCGCAACTGAACGATCTGGAGTCGCTTGTCGAGGAAATGCGGAACGGCGGTCTAAGGATCGAGTTCGGCGAATCCGGTGAACGCAGAGATCTCACCGATGGTCAACAGGTCGCTATCTACCGGATAGTGCAGGAGTCCCTGACGAACGCGCTCAAGCACGGCGGACGGGATACGGATGTGAGGCTGCATCTAGACTGGAGCGGGCCGGGCCTCACCGTGCACGTCGCGTCGACCATCGCAGAAACCGACGCCGCGGCCGAGCCGGAGGCGGATCGCGTTGGACGTGGCCTGCCCGGGATGCGGGAACGGGCTCACCTCGCCGGTGGTTGGGTGACTGCCGGTCCCGATGGCGAACACTTCCGGGTCACCGCCTACATCCCGTACCCGAAGCAGGAGCAAAGCGTGGACGATGGGGCGAGCAGTGACAATGACTGACCACGGATCCCGTATCTCCGTTGCGCTGGTCGATGATCAGGACCTGTTCCGTGCCGGCATTCGCATGCTCATCGAAAGCCAGGAAGACATGTTCTTCGTCGGCGAAGCCATCAACGGGGAGGAAGCGGTTGTCCTGGCGGCTGAGAACCCACCGGATGTCCTGCTCATGGACCTGCGGATGCCCGTACTCGATGGTGTTACGGCGACCCGGCAGATCGTCGACCGCGCCAAGGCTGCCGGAACAGAGCTGCCGAAGATCATCGCGCTCACCACGTTCAACCGCGACCAGGCAGTGGTCGACGCCGTGCACGCCGGTGCCAGCGGATACCTGCTCAAGAGCGCGGAACCAGAGTTCCTGCTCGCCGCGATCCGAACCGTGCACTCCGGCTATTCAGTCATTGCGCCGGGTTCTATCCACTCCCTCTTCGAACATGCCGCGCGCACGCTCCCCGCCGCAGGTCCGGACCTGTCAGTGCTTGACGCCCTGTCCGGACGTGAAGGTGAAGTCTTCCTCCTGGCGGCGAAGGGACTCAGCAACAGCGAGATGGCCGAAAGCCTGTTCGTCTCAGAGGCCACCATCAAAACGCACCTGCGCAACGTGCTGGACAAGCTCGACCTACGCACCCGCGTGCAACTCATCGCTTTTGCGCACGAGCACAGGCTGTTGGGTTAGGTGGCGGCCATGGGGGAGGTTCTTTTCATCGCCCTGGCGATTGTCGTCGTCGTGATCGCAGCCGTACTGGTGAGACACACGGTGAAGGAACGCCAGCCCAAGGATTATGAGGAGCGGCCGCCTGCACCCGAAGCTGTCAGCCAGTGCCGTACCCCGGAACAGATGGCGGTTGCCCGCGAACTGGCTCGCCAGATCCTCGAGACGGATGCCCGGCAGCATCCCCGTTAGGTCAAGTCAGCCGTTGCGGCGCTCGTAGCGTTTCCGCGCCAGATCGTAGGCCTCACGGAGAAGCTCCCCCGTTGCCGCGCTGGTCCGCTGCCCCGGATTGAGCACGCACAACCAGCCCAGCGAACCGTAGACGGGGTGAGCCATGACGACGTCCAGGCGGCCGGCGTCGTCGTTCGTTTCAAATGCCTGTGCCGCTGTGTAACTCTCGAACGCTGATCTGCCTGCAGCGATATTCACCCTGAAGATTCCCGGCCGGTCCAGGCGCGACCTCGCGTCTTCGGGATAGTTCTTCGTCACGATCGTGGCGAAGGGCTGTGTTGCCTGCGGCATCTTCCCGTTGGGCGCGTAGTAGAAGAAGGTGTCGCCCCAGGCGAGTTCCGGCGATCCGTCGCCTTCGGAGACGGTGAAGGCTGCCGCACCGTCGAACGATTTGACCAGTGTGATCACTTCATCGATGTCCATCCATCAAGCCTGTCATTGAAGTACATATGGAGGGTTCTCCTGCGCTGTGCATGACATCCGGGGATGAAAGTCTACATTTGGAGTATGCGAACCATCGACGTCGCCCGCCGCGTTGGCTGCTCGGTTCAGCTCATCCGCAACCTTGAACGCGATGGGATATTGCCGTTCAGCGCCAGAACGCGAGCGGGTTATAGGCAGTACGCGGAGGTCCACTTGAAATCAGCGCTGGCGTACAGTGCCTTGGCGGCCGCTGTGGGCCCGGTTGAAGGCAAGCGGCTTGTGCGCACGGTCCATCGTGGCCCGGTACACGAAGTGCTTGAGCTACTCGATGTGGCGCATAGCCGGCTTCTCGAGGAGCGGATCGGGTGCCGCGCAACGAGGGCAGCCGTCGCAGCAATCTCGGGAGAACATATCGACGACGGCGCCCACCGCGACTCGATGGCGGTTGCAGAACTCGCTGGCGCACTTGGGATCCGAACCTCAACTTTGCGGCATTGGGAGGCGGAGCACCTCATCACCCCTGTCCGGCTACCCCCGCGGGGTGCTCGCCAGTACACGCCGTCGGTAATCCGGGATGTGCGGATCGTTCATCAGTTGCGCTGCGCCGGATACCGGATCGACACTCTGCAGGAACTCATGCCGCACATCCGCGAGGGGAAACGCTTGGACGACCTTGCAGCGATCCTGGCACGGCGCGAGGCCGATATCGAGTTCCGATCCCGGGCACTGCTGGCAGCATCCTCTGAGTTGGACGCGCTGCTTACTCTTGTTGACGCGGTCCGGGACTGAGCATTTTCGGGCGTTCGTTCGTTTTGACTGAGGTTCGGCGGCCGCTTTGGGAAGCGGTACAGAACCGGCCGCGAGACTAGGCGTTTTCCTGCTCAAGCCGGGTGACGTCGTCGTCGTTTTCTAGTTCAGGCTCCCAACGCAGAATGTCGCCGGGCTGGCAGTCGAGCACCTCGCACAGCGCTTCGAGCGTAGTGAACCGGACGGCCTTGGCGCGGCCGTTCTTCAGCACCGCCAGGTTGGCCGGCGTGATGCCGATGCGGTCGGCAAGGGCACCGACGGGCATCTTCCGTTTGGCCAGCATGACGTCGATATCGACGATGATGGGCACTAGATTACCTCATCGAGTTCGGTCCGCAGGTGCTTCGCTTCAGCATCGCGGGCAACGGCCTGTGCGAGCAGGGTCCGCATCACCAGAACGATCAGCGCCACCCCGCCGATCATCAGAGATGCACCGCAGATCAGCAGCACGATCCCTGGGGCAATTTCACCAGGCGCCAGCAGAACAGCAAGCCCGAACACGAGGACCGCGGCAGCTGCAATCGCCCAGAAGATGATGTCGACGTATCGGAATGCGGCCTTCGAAAAGACAGTGTTGCGGCGGACCATCGTCAGCAGTTTCCATACACACAGCGCCGTGATCTGAACTGTGACGATGCCAAACACGACGATCGCGTTGAACGTGATCCGCAGTCCGGTCGGCACGCCCGCTTCTTCCAGGTCCGTTGAAATCAGCGGCACCATCCACAACTGCACAAACAGCGAACCGGCCAGCACCATCGCAATCACGATCCGTAATGCGAGGATGGTCAGTTTTCCCATCGGAACTCCTTCGATTGACTTACGTTGAGAATCTATCGTTAAACGATAAGTGTCAGCAAGCGCAACATTCTCGGACTGAAGGCACCGTCGTCGTTATAATCGGTTCAGCTTCAAGAGTTGCGGTGCCAAGCTCCGACTGGCCGCACACCAACCCCATGTTCACGGGTGGTTCGGATGAGGAAGCGGCCTTCGCCGCCCTGATGGGCGCTGGCGGGGGCAAGAGCAACCGAAGGACGCGCCGTGAGCCCCAGCCCCTCAGACGACTGTCTGCCTGCAGTTTTCCCCATTCTTGACGTGTACGACGGCGTCATCGAGTTTCGCGTTGACGGCCAGTGGGAGCGCCGCTGGGTTGCGGACATCCACTCGTTGGACGCGGTGCTGCGGCGGAGCGTGTGCCGGCCGGAATGGGATTCTTTCGCGGAGACGCTCGTAGTGCGGATTGCTTCGCTCGGGCGGCGCAGCGGGCTGCGGGTTGAGGTGCCGCTGCTGGCTGCCTGTCCGGTCATGGCGGTGGAGGCGGTGCGTGAGGTCCGCGACCTTGAGCCGGCGTGAGCGCGCGGCGTAGGAGAGCGGGCGTTTAGGCTGAGCGGATGGAATGGATTCCGGATGTCGAGCGCGGAGCGTGGCTGAAAGAGCGGCTGAACTGGTCTTCGAATGACATGCACGCCGTGGTCCCGCGCGGGTTCCAGGCGTACGCCCGGATCTTCCACCCGGCCTCGCGGGACCGCCCTGCCGAGACGAAGACCTGGCACGGCTATGAACCCGGAAACGTGATGGACTTCGAAACGGAAACCGTGACCTGGCAACAAACGGCTGACGCTTTCGGCACTGAGATGCACGCACTTGCCCAGTTCCACCGGCTGGTCAGGACCGCAGAACTTTACTCTTCACAGGAGCTCGACCCTGCCGGCTGGCGCTATACCTGCCCTCGGTTGGGCAATCTCGACGTCGGCATCCTGGCTGCCGTTGCTGCGCACCTCGCGGAGCACACAAGTACACCGGACGACGGCGCGGCCGCCGTCTGGGGTGGCTGGGGCGGGCTGACCACTGGAGCAAGCTGCGCCGTACTTACCGCTACTGAGAACGACGACGGAACGCTCAATGCGACCCAATCCCCGCAGGGTTCCGATGAGCCCGGGACGGGCATACTCCCCCGGGCAGTTGCTACTGGCCCGGAACTCGAACTGCCGCAGCGGGAGTATTACCTGTTCGACGCCGGCGCCACCGACTTCGCATACGCCGACTGGCCCTCGAAGGCACCCTGGATAAGCCACACCTGGGACCCACAATCTCCCAGCATCATCTGGCCCGAGGACCACGCCTGGGTTCTGGTGAGCGAGATCGACTTCGACTCCACGATCGTCGCCGGCAGCCTCGAACTCGTATCCGCGCTGTGCCGCGATCCTGACATCGAAGCCCTCATCATCAGTGAGGGTGCGGACCTGACCTGGGATGCCGACGTCGTCAATCGGCCGAGCAATTAGGGGGTTGTCGCCCGCTACACCCGTTGAGTCCGAGGATTACGACGAACCCCGCCGAACCCGAACCACCCGCCCGGTGTACGAACTCCGCCACGGACAGCAGGTTGAGCGCGTGCAACGAGACTTGGATAATTTACTGGCCACACACCCGGCGGGCTCGCGGAACTCACTCACTCTGCCGGTCTCGAAGTGACCCGGACAGATCCTCTCGTAGACAGCGAGTTCACCGTCTACTTGAGCCAGAAACCTCCACTCTGCGTCACAATATACATTCCGACGTTCCCGGATCCACCCTGCTCCATGAGCGAAAGGGAAATGACCTTCACGTCGAAGGTCATGTTTCCGTTGGCGAAGGCGTCATAACGAAGGTCTGGATTGTTTTGGTGGTAGTCCGAGATGATCTCGATCGCTTCTTCGGCCGTCATGGCGGTCACGGGATCGAGCGTGGGCCACACAGCCGCTTTCTCTGGAGGTACACCGGCTTCGATCAGATCTTGCCTGCTCTGCCCAGGACTCAATGGTTGGGGATTTCCTACTACTGGCGGTTTCGGCGCTCGCGTCTGAGGAATTTCGGGTTCCGGTGGTGCTTCCGACGTCGAAGCCGAGGAAGAGGGCGCCTGAGTGGGATCGGGGGCTGCGGACGGACTCGGAGATGCGGATGGGCTCGCCGACGCGTTGCCGCTTTCACCCGCAGGGTTGCTTGTTCTCGCCTCCGTCGTTGACTCACTGCAGGCAGTGGCCGAGAACACCAAGGCGAGCGCGGCGACTCCGGCTTTCGCATAGCTTGTTCTCTTCAGCCGCACTCGTTCCCCTCCGTCGTGCATTACTGGTTACCTTCACAAACTATCTAGAAGGCTTCGCTGTGTACAGCGAAGCTGGACGGCCGGTGACCACACTGGCGACCGGCCGTCCTGGCATTGCTCAGCTCCGATGAAGGATGCTTTGCGTCTTCATCAACCCGGCTAGGGCGCCGAATCCACCACGGAGGTCCGCACGGAAGTCCAGGTCGAGACGGTTCCGGCGGGTCCCCAGTGCGGGGAGTCCTTTAGCACCACGTCCCGTTCCCCAATCACCAGTCCCGAAGCGGGATCGATAACCATGTCCGTACGCGCAACTCCGCCCGGTGAGGGAAAGCCGATAGCGATTCCGGTTCTGCCATCGATGGTCGCCTGTCTGTCCGCGAGGGTAACGCCGGGGATGAGTGCGGCGGCCCTGTACAGTGTGGCGCGAAGGTCAGCAGGGACGACTCCAGTACGAAGCCCGTCGGCTATTGCTACGAAGGCCGCCCTTTCAGGGGATTTGTTTTTGCCCTCCGTCCGCTCGTAAATGATGTCCAGCAGAACCTGTGGGTCCCTGGGTAGGCTGCTGGCTTCTTCAAGGTGTGTGCCTGGAATGACTTCTGGCCCGAACCCACCGAAGGCACCTCCTGGAGCCCGCCGAACCCCAACCAATGGAGTTGCCCCTTCCGGCAACGGTTTTTCCGGCAGTTTTTCCAGCTCGGCCGCTGCAGCCTTCGCTTCCTCGTTGGGGAACGCGAAGGGGACACTCTCTTCGCGGTTCCAGACCCATACTGCATTCCTGTCAGCTGGTATGTAGAGCTGCCTGCCGGTCTTTGCCAGCCAAGAGACGCCACTTCCATCGGCGGCCTGCATGCCTGAATGAACAACGGCCGTGGTCTCGATTTTGAGGTACTGGCCGGGCTTCACCACCGGGTCAGAGGTCTGAATCGTTGCTGCTGCGGCGTTGCTCAGTACTTCAGCGGCTTCAGCAGTTGCTCCGGGGGTGGGCCTGATAACTTCTGCGCCGACGATTCCTCCCACAAGCAGTGCCGCCGCTGCAGAAACAATCAGCGCACGACGACGGAAGCGGATCGGGCTGACAGTGCCCTTCGTATGTGGACCGATCGTTGTCGAGGCCGAATTCGGGCTCACCTTGGCCATGACCTTCTTGCGGCCACGAGCCAAGGTGGCCGGCGCAACAGAACCGATGTCGTCACGCATTTCGCGGAGCAGCTGCAAATCGTCCATGGTCGTTCTCCGTTTCATCAAGTTGTTCAAGGTTGAGTTGGGCCCGCATAGCCCTGCGTGCGCGATTCAAGCGAGAGCGGACAGTTCCCACCGGAACTTGCATCGCCAAGGCGATCCCTTCATAGGTCAGGTCAGCCCAGGCATAGAGCAGCAACGTTTCCCGATCAACTGCGGTCATACCCTTGAGGGTCCGGGCAAGGCGTCCGGTCGCCACCTTGGCGTCCACCCGGTCAGCAATGCGGTCAGAGTCATCGGCCACAGCCTCATCCGAGGCCGCTTTCGCCGCAGCTTTGAGCACCTTGGCCTCAGCCCGGTGATGTCGTCGGAGCAGATTGGTGGCGATACCGAACAACCAGGGCCGGGCATCCTCCCGGTCAAGGTCGTACGTTCCTAACTGTTCCCACGCGACCAAGAAAGTTTCAGACGTCACGTCGTCAGCGGCGAAGTCACCGGCCCTTCTGGCTGCGTATCTATAGATGACTGATGCGTGTCTGTCGTACAACTCCCCAAAAGCTGCGGGGCTGTCGCGGGACCGCCTGATGATGTCGTTGTCTGTGCTCACACTATGTATTGCCCGCTGGCCGCAGAAGGGTTCACGGAGCATGCCCTTCTGGCGCTCAATGATGATTCATCGAAGCGTACAGGTGACCCTGAGGGCTGGACACGGCGCCCCCAACGTACGGGATAAAGTGGCACGTTATGGGGACTAACCAGAGGTCGGAGCCGGAGCAGATTGTCATCTATGACGTCGGCGCAGAAGACGATGTGCCGATTGCCTCAACTGAAGTGCCACCCGCCGGCCCGGCGGCGCTTCAACCCGCACTTCGTCGCGGCCTGGTCACTCACGTCCATAATTCTGATACTCGGAGTGTTGTGGCTGTTTGGCTACGAGCGGGGAATATCGCCACCCGCTTATGCGAATCAAGTAAGCATTGATCCAACCACCGGACTCATTGAACCGGTAAGTAGCGACCCGTTCATGAACATCATGCTCAACCTGAACGACGTCGGCCCCCTCCTTCTTGTCGCAGGGCTTGCCACAACGGTGCTTCTGTTGGCAATGCACGGAGCACTCCGCAGCCGGGCAGCCAAACCGACAACCTGACGCGGCACTTCAGCCCGCTGAAACTTTCAATTGCGTGCAACTTTTCGCAGTTGCGCGGACACTACAGGGTATGGGGACACCAGGTCAGGACGATTCGGTCCTGTGGCAGAGCAGCCTGAAAGGCGATGGCGAGACCTTCGGAGCGCTCTTCGACAGGCATAGGGACCGGGTCTACCGACATGCCTGCCGCCTCACCGACAACCGAACCGATGCCGAGGACGTCACCGCTGCGGCCTTCCTCGAGTTATGGCGACGCCGGTCGAAAGTAACGCTCATCAACCAGTCGGTCCTGCCCTGGCTTCTCGTGACAACCACCCACTGTGCCAGCAACGCCCGGCGGTCCGTCCATCGGTACCGCAAGCTGCTCGCGAAACTGCCACGCACACCACACGCACCCGACGCGGCAGATACCTTCGCTGAACAAAACCTGCTGGACGGAGTCAGCACGCAACTATCCAGAGCGTTGCGCTCCCTGAACCCGCTCGATCTGAAGTTGGTCACCCTCGTGGTGCTGGAGGGGTACACGGTATCCGCGGCAGCGCCCTTGCTTCGACTCAGCCCTGAGGCGGCAAAAGCCCGGCTGCACCGAGCCAAACGTCGGGTCCGGCAAGACCTTGAGGCCTCGAACGGCAATGCTGTTCTTCACCCCATCCAGGAAGGACGGCCATGAACCGCTTCCGAATCGACGAAACTTTCAGCCGCGGTCTGCGCGAAAACCTGGTCAGCCGAGCCGAGGCGAGCCGGAAGTCCCACCCGGCGAGCCGTCGTCGTCGTTGGCAGTTTGGCGCTGGGATTGTCGCAGCTGTGGGGCTTGCGGGTGGCGCAGGTGCTGCGACGGCGGGCTTCTTTCACATTCCGGGTTCGGATATCGTCACCAATGTCTCTGAGCCCACCGAAGATGTTTACACCGGCACGACGAGCATCGAGCTCGGACCGGCTCCCGAGGATGCAACGCACATCTTCGTCGAGCTCACCTGCCTCTCCGCCGGCACCCTTTACTGGGAGGACGGCGCTTCTTCCAGCTGCAGTGTCGGAGACCCGCCCACATGGGGCGGCTATACGATGCCGTTGCAGCCCGGGCAACATTCCACGGAGGTCAGAACCAGCGGTCCGGAGGTCATGTTCCGCGCCCGCGTGACCTACGTGAACGAGACCCCCACTGAATGGGCGGTCAACGAAAATGGGCACACCTACGGCGGCCCGAACGACCAGGGTGAACCCGACCTCCTGGCCGTCTTCGCCACGAACGGCCAGAGGGGTTACGTCTACCGCGATGAACTCAATGAAGCATCAGGCGGGGGCGAGAACTTCACGAGCCCAGCGGAAGCGCTCGCGTGGCAGGAGTCGATGAAAGGCAAGACGGTTACGGTGCCCGTGTACAAGTCCGACGGCGAAACGGTCATCGGGGAGTTCGTCGCCGGTCCTGGTGATTCGGTTGGGCTGATGGACCACCCCGACTTTGTCGGTAGGCTCTTGCACCATGTCATTGGGGCGCGAGTACCGGAAGTTGTGGGCTGGTAATGCAGCATCCAACTTCGGTGATGGCGTCAGTTTCATTGCCATACCGCTGCTCGCGACGGCGCTGACCGCGGATCCTCTGTTGATCGCGGGTCTATCGATGGTCTACTCCGGAGCCAGGCTCCTTGTGGTCCTGCCTGTCGGTGCGTTTGTTGACCGGTTGGACCGAAAAAGGATTCTTTGGGCCGGCAACCTGGCCAGGGGAATTCTGCTGGGCGTGCTCGCTCTGCTGGTCGCCAGCGGGGCCGAGTCGATACTTGCCCTGTACATCGTCTTCACGCTGATCGGTCTGCTCGAAACGGCTACCGACAACGCGGCACTGTCGATCCTCCCCTCGATTGTGGGCACCAAAGACCTGGACAAGGCCAACAGCCAGATAGCAGCAACACAACTGATCGCCGACGAGTTTGTCGGCCCGCCGATTGGTGGACTGATGTTCGCCGCGGCGGTCGCGCTACCGGTGGCGGTGACGGGCGGAGCCTACGCGGCGGCCGCGATCTTCTTCGTCGGGCTCACCGGCACGTTCCGCCCTGCGTGCAGCGGCCACCCACCGTCACTGCGCCGGGAAGTCAAGGAGGGCGCTTCGTGGCTAGTGCGTCACCGTCTGCTCCGGACGCTTGCCATTGTCACCGGGCTGGCAAGCATCGCCTACATGATGCCTTTCTCCATACTTGTTCTATTCGCCCGGGACAATCTCGGACTGGATCCGGCCGGTTACGGTGTTCTTCTTTCGGTGTCGGCGCTTGGTGGGCTCGCCGGGTCGGCCATCGCGGTGCCGCTGCGCCGCTGGGTTGGATACGCAGCTACAGCAGCTGGGAGCCTTGTCCTCGGCTCGCTCGCCCTGATCGTCATCGCTTGGTCGAACACGTCCTGGATAGCAGGACCAGCGTTGGCGGCGTACATTTTGCACGCCGTTTTGTACAGCGTCTGCGTGGCGTCCATACGGCAACGCCTGGTGCCCGAGGGCCTCCGCGGTCGCGTGAACGCGGTGTCGAAGCTGTTCGCGCTCGCGGGCCTGGCAATCGGTGCGGGACTTGGTGGGATTCTTGCAAGCACGGTCGGCCTGGAGGCACCGTTTGTAGCGGGTGGGATCCTTTTCGCTATCTGTACGCTGATCGCCTGGCCCGCGTTGCAAGACTGGGAACGAGCTTCCGTAGAAGACTAGGGGTGCCAGACTGGCTCGCGGTAGGGCTTGAAGTGCCGGTCCTTGGTCCGCCGCGTACGCACCCCGTCCCGGTGTGGGCCACTGACCAGTTCCCCGTCGAAGCTGAGAAATTCACACGACCGTCGACGACTGCGGATGATCCCTCCCTTGAGGATCAGGTGCTGGAGTATTTCCCAAGCCTCCCCGATGCCATCATCACCAAAGTCTCTCCCACCTAAGCCTTGATCCACCGGTGGTGGCGGGGTCAGTGCCGGCGGTTTAAACACGAAATGCCTGTCTTTTCGGGAAGAATGACGTTTGTCTAGAACCCATTCGCCACGAAAAGAGAGGCATCTCGTAGATGCAACTTTCCCATGCCCGGTCGTCCTTGTCAGCTTCCTTCGATGAGCCGAACCTCGTGTCGGACGTCGGTCTGGTCCCGGTGATGGTTCTGGCCAGGGAAGCCGGGCTCGGTGACTTGGCGCAGAAGCAGCTGAGCGTTCCGACGGACAAGGGCGCCAACGCGGGGCTGAAGGTGGCCTCGCTCATCGCGGGCATGGTTGCCGGTGCTGATTCCATCGATGACATGGCCCTGCTCCGCCACGGCGGTATGGGCAAGGTCTTTGGCTCCTGCTACGCTCCCTCAACCCTGGGTTCGTTCCTGCGTTCTTTCACTTTCGGGCATGTCCGCCAGTTGGACGCGGTCGCTTCCCGGTTCCTGGTGAATCTGGCGGACCGGACCCCGTTGTTGGGCAGTAACACCAATGAATACACCCTGGTTGATGTGGATGACACGATCATCGAAGTTCATGGCTACCAGAAGCAGGGCTCGAGCTACGGATATTCCGGAGTGCGGGGGTTGAACGCTTTGCTGGCCACCGTATCCACGAAGGACGCGGCACCGGTCATTCTTGCCCAGCGGCTGCGCAAGGGATCCACCGGCTCACCCCGCGGTGCGGCACGGCTGGTCGCTGACGCCCTAGCCACGCTCAAACGGGTCCGCGGCAACAACCCCGGGCCCGTACTGTTGCGAGCAGACTCAGCGTTTTACGGGTACGCCACCGTCAATGCCGCTGCCAAGGCCGGGGCAGCGGTTTCCATCACGGCCCGCATGGACAAGGCCATCAAACGGGCAATCGCGGGCATCGAAGCTAAAGCGTGGAAGCCGATCCAGTACACCGACGCGGTCTTCGACGAAGCCGCGGACCGGTGGATCTCCTCCGCCGAGGTCGCCGAAACACCTTTCACCGCCTTCAGCTCCCGTAAGCAGGCCGAACAGGTCACCGGACGCCTGATCGTGAGGAGAATCCCCGATCTGAATCCCCACGCACGCGCCGGCCAGCCCACAATGTTCGACACCTACCGCTTCCACGCGTTCTTCACCACAGGCAACCTGGACACCGTCACCGCCGACAAAACCCACCGCGGCCACGCCATCATCGAACAAGTCAACGCGGACCTGAAACAAAGCGCCCTGGCTCACCTACCCTCAGGTGTTTTCACCGCCAACGCCGCCTGGCTGGTCCTGGCCGTCATGGCATTCAACCTCACCCGAGCAGCAGCGACCGCCGCCGGAAACGGGCTGGCCAAAGCCAGGACAGGAACAATCCGCCGCAAACTGATCAGCGTCCCAGCCAGAATCGCCTCCAGAGCACGGAAACTGATACTCCACCTGCCCAACAACTGGCCATGGGAAACCGCCTGGACACAACTCTTCAACCAGGCTCTCCGGCAGTCCTTGAAGATCTGACCGAAACCACCCCTACCGCAACCACCAAGGACTCACCGTGGAACACCGCCGGCAGCAGGGCCGGACACTGCCGCACGCCCCCGAGCCCGATCCGCCCGGCAACAAAAAATCAGAGACCACTCATCAGACCATCGGTGGATCAAGGCTAAGGTCCACCATCCCAGGTCAGGCCCATCGATGACTACGACGAAGCTGTCGGTGATGCTCACCACGAATGGCATTGCGCCACGGCGATGCGGCGCGACCGTGATGACCCGGTCGAATTCGGCCTGATGCGTCGAGACGGTCACTTCGCCGTCGTCGCCAACTAACGCGATCATTCGAGCAACCAGCGCATCACCTGCGGTGGGGGCCAGCGAAAGTTCCGAAAAATACCCCTCGAGCAGCCTCAGTGCTTCATACGGGCCAGAGTCCCAGTCAAGTTCCCATCGCTCACGGCGGCGTAGAGCGCCTGGTCCGGGCAGAACCTCGACGACCAGCCATTGCTCAGCGATCATCGATAGTTGCCCAATGCGGAAGGAGGGAAGCCGATGGTCATTTGGAGCGACTAGCTTCTCTTCGACGGCAGAGCCGAAAAGTTGGCGTGCTCGAAGGACCAACTGTTCGAACGCTGCATGATGGGCATCTGGTATCGGTGGCACGTGAATATTCTTGCCCAGTAACGCGGAACCGCCATGGGAACTTGAAAACCAACTATGGACCGAGGGATACCTAATGTGTCGAGCGGGTCCACGAGCTGAGTAAGTACAGCCTCCGCACAATCTGAAACACATAGGAACCGCGTTGCGCAACAAATGGTGACGCGAACGGTTCGACGGCGGCGAGCTAGCTATGGTGAGAAAGATGCGTTCTGAAGCGACCGGGGCGCACCGTTCCGGCTCTCAACCTAGTTGGCCAGGATCGCAGTCGCGGAGTGGTTAGGTTGATTCAAATGGTGCGCAAATTAAGCGTCGGTGTCGTAGGGGCAACCGGTCAAGTCGGGACACTCGTTAGAAACCTACTGCGAGAACGTGCCTTCCCTGTTGCGGAGGTACGTTTTTTTGCCTCTGCTCGCAGTGCAGGCGCATCACTTCCATGGGGCGACGGGAAGGTCCTCATAGAAGACGCGGTAACCGCAGATCCAACAGGTCTGGACATCGCCATCTTCTCAGCCGGTGCGTCAACGGCAAGAAGCCTTGCTCCTCGGTTCGCTGGCGCTGGGGTAACGGTTATCGACAACTCATCTGCGTTCCGCATGGATCCAGACGTGCCCCTCGTGGTCAGCGAAGTCAATCCCCACGCGATCAACAGCGCAAGGAAAGGGATCATCGCCAACCCAAACTGTACGACCATGGCTGCCATGCCTGCCTTGAAGGTTCTTGACTGGGCAGCAGGGCTGCAACGATTAATCATCAGCACCTACCAGGCGGTTTCAGGCGCAGGCAAGGACGCAGGTCCAGCCTTGGCGAAGGAGGTTGATGCCGCTATAGAGCAAGGCGTTCTGAACCTGCTGCACGATGGCGCCTCTGTCCAGTTCCCCGCTGACAAAGTGTTCGCCGAGACGATAGCGTTCAATGTCATCCCGCTCGCCGGTACGATCCTCGATGACGGTTCCTTCGAGACCAGTGAAGAACAAAAGCTCCGTAATGAAAGCCGGAAGATCCTCGAACTGCCCGATCTGTTGGTCAGCGGCACCTGTACACGGGTACCGGTGCTCACTGGACACTCGCTGTCAGTCAATGCCGAGTTCGCCAATCCACTGTCAGTCGCTCAAGCAATCGGGCTGTTGAGAGAAGCGCCTGGTGTGGTCCTTACTGATGTCCCTACACCGTTGAAAGCTGCGGGAACAGACGTATCCCTCGTTGGGCGGCTACGAGCGGACGAAGGTGTCCCGGAAGGACGTGGACTCGCGATGTTCATCAGCGGCGACAACCTCCGCAAAGGCGCAGCTCTGAACGCAGTTCAAATCGCTGAACTCGTGGGGGCAGCTGACGCCGTGCTCTGATCCACTCATGAGGTTCCAACTCCTGAGGTGCTCGCTGTCAAGCAACAGCCGATTCGGATGCAACGCGGTCTTCTTAGGCTTGAACAGCGCTGACCTGTCTTAGTGGCCTGCGCCGAGCTTCCCCGCCATCCGTTCGCGCATGGTGACGCTCGCATCATTCAGGCCGACGATCTCGACCTCCTTGCCGTGGTGGTGATACTTCTCCGTGATCGCATCAAGTGCCGCGATCGTCGATGCATCCCACACATGCGAGGCATGCATGTCGATGGTCACCCTCTGGGGATCGTGCGCGTACTCGAACTGAGTGTAAAGGTCATTCGACGAAGCAAAGAACAATTCGCCATCGACCACGTAGGTCGCCACTTCTTCGCCGTCCAGTTCAGCAAGTGTCCGTTTCACAGTGACGAAGTGCGCAACCCTGCGCGCGAAGAGCACCATCGCCGCCAGCACACCGACTCCCACGCCGATCGCAAGGTTGTGGGTGGTCACGGTGGCGACCACCGTAGCCACCATCACGATGGTTTCGCTCTTGGGCATCATCTTCAGGGTGGACGGTTTGATGCTGTGCCAGTCGAACGTAGCGATGGATACGAAGATCATCACGGCAACCAGTGCCGCCATCGGGATGACGGCTACAACGTCACCGAGGGCAACCACGAGAATCAACAGGAACGTTCCCGCCAGGAACGTGGAAATTCGGGTCCGCGCTCCCGATGCCTTCACGTTGATCATGGTCTGGCCGATCATGGCACAGCCACCCATCCCACCAAAGAAACCGGTGATGATGTTCGCCGCACCCTGACCCCAGCTCTCACGGGTCTTTCCAGAATGAGTGTCTGTGATGTCGTCGACCAGTTTTGCCGTCATCAGCGACTCCAGCAGACCGACCAACGCGAGAGCGAGCGCATAAGGGAAGATAATCTGCAGCGTCTCGAAGTTCAGTGGAACATTCGGCAGGAACAGTGACGGCAGGCTGTCGGGAAGTTCGCCCTTGTCACCAACGGTGGGTACGGTGATCGCTGCCAGAACGGTGATGAGGGTCAGCACCACAATGGCAACCAGCGGGGCCGGGACCACCCTGGTGATACGCGGTAGACCGAAGACTATGAGCAGGCCCAGCGCCGCCAACGGGTAGACCAGCCACGGCACCCCGAGCAGCTCCGGAACCTGAGACATGAAGATCAGAATCGCCAGGGCGTTTACGAACCCGACCATGACCTGACGGGGAATGAACCTCATCAGCTTCGCGACGCCCAGGACGGCCAGAAGTACCTGGAGGCTGCCGCCCAGGATCACCGCCGCGATGAAGTAATCTACACCATGGCTCGCCACCAAAGGTGCGATGACCAATGCCACTGCACCCGTCGCAGCGGAAATCATGGCTGGCCTGCCGCCGAGGAACGCGATCGAGACCGCCATAGTGAAGGACGCAAACAGTCCCAGCCGCGGATCCACACCGGCAATGATCGAGAACGCAATCGCTTCAGGAATCAACGCCAGCGCGACCACCAGCCCTGCCAGGACTTCCGTCTTCAGCAGCCGGGGAGACTTCAGGGTCAGCAGTACGGACTGCCGCTCCTCCGGGCTCAAAGCCGCTTTCGGCACAGCACTGGCGGTAGCCATTCAAGCTCCATTCACAGGTAAGGAGGGCGCACGGCGCGCTCATCAGTTGAAGTTCATAAGAGGCGCGGCGCTGCGCGGGAACAATACCGGCCAGAGGTGTGGGCGCGGAACCCTCGGACAACTCTAACCTAACGTGAGGGTAGGATTGCAATCGGCAACGAACGGGGAGAATGAGACTGTGAGCAAAACGCAGACAGCAGGACAGCCAGCCCTGGACGCTGGGCAGACAATGCACATCGGCGAATTGGCCGACGCCACCGGACTGTCCCTGCGAACCATCCGTCACTACGACGAACTTGGTCTCCTGCCGGACACCACGCGCACGGAGGGCGGGTTCCGCCTCTTCACGCAGTCCGACCTGGAACGCCTCCTGGTGATCCGTTCAATGAAGCCGTTGGGCTTCACGCTTGAGGAAATGGCGGAGCTGCTCGACGTCGTCGACCGCCTGTCAGCGGATGGCGGGAATGCTGACCTCCGGGCAAAGCTCGATCGATACATCGAAGAAGCACGGATCAAACGCGACAAACTGGCGCTCAAACTCAAGCAGGCCGATCAGTTCATCGACGAACTCGGCCGCAAGTAAGGCTCACACAAAGAGGGCGCCGTCGTCGTCGTTGGTGCCATGAACCTTGGTAGATTCAACGGATGACTACAGCCCTCCTCCTCAGCGGCACCGGCCGATACTCCGACCCCTGGCACCCCTTTGCCGAGACTTCCGCCGCGGCCAAGGGGCTGCTGGAGGATCACGGCATAACGGTTGAAACAGCCGACGACGTCGACGCCGCCCTCGAGCGCCTCCAGGAACCTTCCGCCTGGCCGGACTTGCTGGTGGTCAACGTGGGCCTACCGCGCGACGGCGGCGCCTCCCCCGGCACGGACGCCGCCTCCTCGGGGCTGGAGGCCTGGGTCCAAGGCGGACGCCCGCTGCTTGCACTCCACTCCAGCTCCACGAGCTTCACGGACTCCGAGTCCTGGGAGAAAGCGCTCGGCGGACGTTGGGTGCGAGATGTGTCCATGCACCCTGAATACGGTCCCGCCCACATCCAGTTGGAGGGTTCCTTCCCCGTCGGCGTCCCCGATTTCACCGTCGACGACGAACGCTACAGCTGGCTGCGGACCTCCCCCGACGTCGTCGTTCACGCCCGCCACGAACACGAAAGCCACCTGCACCCGCTGATGTGGTCGCTGGAGCGGCCTGTGGAAACCGGGGTGGCACGCAGCTTCTACGACGCGCTGGGGCATGACGCGGCGTCGTACTCCTCCCCCGAACACCGGGAGCTGCTTCGCAGAGCGCTGGACTGGCTGCTGGCCTGAGCCGGAAAAAGACGGCGAACCGCGCGATTCCGTGCAGGTCTGCCCCTTGTGTACCCGGCTTTGTACCTCGCCGACCCTTACAGCACAGACCTCTCACCTGATCGACGCTCGCAAACCTGCACGAAATGGGATGGCGGTGGACGAACCGCTCAGAACCGCCGCACCGTCACCGGCATGGAAGCGGAGCGGGGCTCGCCCGGTGCCTCGCCGCTGAGCCGTTCGAACAGCATCCGGGCAGCCTGCGCGCCGAGCGCACGCGGGTCGTGAGACATGACGGTGAGCGGGATGCCGAGCAGGTCGGCGAGCTCGACGTCGTCGAACCCGGCGACCGCGGGCACAGCCCCCTTCGGATAGCGACGCCGGTGATCGCAGATCGCCCGTAGAGCTCCCACGGTTGTCCGATTGTTGGTGGAGAAGAACGCCGTGGGCGGATTGTGCTGACCGAGAAGCCGGGCTACCTCATCGAAGGCGGCTTCGGCGTCGCGCACCGGCATGAGAAGCGACGCGTCGAACTGAAGCCCCTGCGAGGCGAGCGCTTGTGTGAAGCCCTCGAACCGCCGTCGTGCCGTTGGGATACCGGAAACGTCGCCGAGGAAGGCGACGCGCGTATGGCCGTGCGCGATCAGCGACGCCGTCCCCGCTGAGGCGCCGCCGACGTCGTCGACCAGGACTGTGTCACCGTGCACGCCCTCAACCTCTCGTGTGGCGAGCACAAACGGTACCGACGAGGGCAGCGTAGCCACACCGTTGCCAGCCGGTACCACGATCAGCCCCTCGACCTGACGGCCGGCGAAATCGTCCAGCAGTTGCGCTTCACGGTGCGGATCCTCGCGGGTGTTCCCAATCAGGATGTGCCTCTGATGAGCCGCCGCGACGTCCTCAATGCCCAGCGCGAACTGCCCGTAATAGGGGTTTCCCAGATTCGTCACCGCCACCCCGATGAGCCCGGTGGGCCTGCGCAACCGGGTATTCCGTGCGCTCTGATTGGGACGGTACCCGAGGCGGTCTGCGGCTTTACGAACCCGTTCCTGCACCTCAGGACGCACGTTCTGACCGCCGGACATGGTTCGCGACACCGTCATCGGACTGACCCCGGCGAGGGCTGCGACGTCACGAACGGTCGGACTGGCCGTCGCATTGGTGCGTGGTGGCATCATCTGGAATTCTTTTCAGGGTTGGACTTGCACTTGAACGCTATCAACCGGCACCGCCGATCCGCGTCTACCGAGCACGAAGAAGAAGGAAGCCGCATGACACCCGCGCTGACTACGCCGGTCTTGGAGGTCGGCGGGACACACGTCACTGCTGCGCTGGTAGAAACGTACGACGGCGGGTGGTCGGTTCGTGCGGACAGCGTACGCCGATTGCCGCTGGACGCGCATGCCTCTGCCGCAGCCATCCTCGACATCATTGCCGACGCCGCGCGCTCCCTCGGCACCGAACACAACAGACGATGGGGCGTCGCTGTGCCGGGGCCATTCGACTACGCGACCGGCGTCGCCCGCTACGAGAACGTGGGCAAATTCGACACCCTGAACGGCGTCGATGTCCGTGCCGGCCTGTCCGAGCGGCTCGGCGCTGCGGCGTCCGGGTTCACTTTCCTGAACGACGCCGACGCGTTCGGGATCGGCGAACATGCGCTGAGCGGCGCTGGCGTGAGCCGCCTTGTCTGCATCACCCTTGGCACCGGCGTGGGATCGACGTTCCTCGTCGACGGCTCCCCCGTGACGACAGGCGCCGGCGTTCCTCCGCACGGTGAATGCCACCTCCTCACGTGGAATGACCGGCCGCTCGAGGAGACGGTATCGAGGCGCGCGATCCGCAGGCAATACGCGGAAGCGTCCGGAAACCCGGCCCTCGACGTTCACGAGATCGCCAACGCATCCCGGCAGGGAGACGCGGTGGCCGCCCGGGTACTTGAGAGCACCTTCACGGCACTCGGCGCCGCGATCGCACCCAGCCTGCACGACTTCAATGCGGAGTCCCTCATCATCGGCGGGTCGATGGCGGGCTCGTGGGACATCGTCTACCCGGCAGTCCGCAAGGGGCTTAGCGACGCACGGTCGCAGCTCGGGCAACTGCCGATCACGCGGTCGGAGCGCTTCGAGGAAGCCTGCCTGGTCGGGGCGGCACGCTGGGCGCTGGTGCAGGCCCACACATGAGCCAGCGCTAGGACGCAACCCCGATCCCCGTCTCGGTCCCGCGGACATACGCCTTCACGGTCCCGAGCCGCTGACCGGCCCCACGGCCCGCGGGACGGATCGTGTAAGCCCCCACGGCCGCTGGAATGATGAACGTTTCCGCGTACCGGACGGCGAACGGCGCGAACGCGCCGCTTGGGCTCTCGACAACAGCCTCAGCCCCCTCCACCAGGTTCAGCACGTTGACGGTCCCGTTGGTGGAATGGTGGACGGCGTCCGTGAACCAGTGCCGCCGGACCTCCAGGAACTCAAGCTCGTGCAGGCCTGTCCGTTCCTCGGTCCAACCCGGGCCCGATCCAAGCTCCTCCACCTGGTCCAGCAGTTGCTCGCGCGCCCACTCGGTGTTGCGGTCCCACTGGATGTTCCGGCTCGCGTGCTCCATGTGAATGGGACGCGGACGCCCGTCGAGCCCCACCCTGTCCCAGTCCCACATCTTGAAGGTGAAGATGTACGGCGTCGCCGAGATTTCCAGCACCATCGAGTTCGCCCCGGAGCAGTGCACTGTCCCTGCCGGGATGGAGAAGTGGTCGTGCTTCTTCGCCGGAAACACGTTGACGTACTCTTCGGCCGGGAAGGAGGCCCCGCCGTCGGACGCTGTCTTCAACGCCGCGAGCATGGCATCCGGGTCTGTCCCGGTCTTGAGGCCGAGGTAGACTACGGCGTCGTCGTCGCAGTCGAGCAGGTAGTAGCTCTCATCCTGGGTGTAATGCATGCCAAAGCGGTCCTGGATGTACTCGGTCAGCGGATGGACCTGCAGTGAGAGGTTGCCGCCGCCCATGGTGTCGAGGAAGTCGAACCGGATGGGAAATTCTGCGCCGAAGCGGGCGTGCGTGAGGGCGCCAAGCAGTTCGCGCGGCTGGGACAGGACGACGTCGAGGGCCGGCAGTTCGACGGCGTTGCCTCCGACATCGAGCAGGATGCTGTTCTCCTCCGGCACGCAGTCGAAGCACCAGGCGTAGTTCTCGGCCTCGGGATCCAGCCCACAGACCTCCTTCATCCACTGGCCACCCCACACTCCCGGGTCAAAGAATGGGACCACCCGGAACGGCGCAGCCACCGCCGCGGCCATGCCCTGGTGGAACGTCTCGCCGGTGATGAGCTTGCCCTCGCGCACGCTGCTGTTGGCATCCAGGACATAGTCCAGCCTGGGGAAGAGCTCCAGCTTGTGCCGGTCGGCCACCCTCCACTCGACGAAGAAGCTCCGCTTGTACTTGCGGAGGTTGTCCTCGCTCCCGTTATCGCAGCGCCAGTTCGGTGCGCCCGCACGCTGCCGCTGCTGGAGTTCCCAGCGCGCAAGGTCCGCCAGCACCAGCGTCCTTTTGGGCAGCGGAACCAGTGCCGCACCCCAGCCGATCAGAACCACGGGAACGTCCGACGACGACACCCGGGTTGCGAGCTCCGCCAGCTTCTCCGGTTCATAGAAGTCCGTAAGCGTGTGGTGGCTCAGGACACCGAATACCCGATCTTCGGTGAGGTTCGCGGCAATGAGTTCGTCGATGTCGCCGATGGGCCTCGCGGCGAGCTCCTCGACGTTCAGCACGGTGTGGCCGGGAAGCACTTCGCCGAGGAAAGCTTCCAGTTCATCCAGCCGCGTGCCGGGGTAGGTGTCGACGACGATAGTCCCCGCCCCGCCGCGCGCCACTTCCCGCCAGGCTTTCGCTCCCGACCACACTGTGTGCTCTCCGGGCACGGGAATTCGGGGGAACTTCTCGTAGGTGCTGGTCACGCGGGATCGCCTTCCTTGCTTGGGAACGTTGTTTGATAACGTTACCAGTGTGAGTTCCAAAAGGAAGATGATGGCCTACGGTCACTCGTGGGTGGATGGTGACGGCGCGTCCTCGCCGTCGTCGTGCTTTACCTCCCGGGCCGCAGTCGAGTTGAGGCTGGAACTGGACAACCGCGGCGTCGGAGGCAGCAACAGCACCGGAACCGCCGCGCTCATCGCCGCCACCCCGCCGCCACCGGCATCGCTCTACGTGCTGATGACCGGGCTGAACGATCTGCGCCTTGGCGGGGAGTCGCCGTCGTCAGCGCGGGGCTATGCCGCCGCGCTCCAGCGCATCTTCACGGCCATCCGGCGGGCCTCACCGAGCGCACTGGTTGTCGCCGTGATGCAGCCGTATCTTCTGGACTTCAGCCTCTACGCGCCGCACAACCTGGGCTCGAACAGCCTCATCGACCAGTACAACAGCGTGCTGCGCCGTGCGGCGGCGGAGTACTCGCGCGTGGCGTTGGCGGAAGCGGACGATTGGGATCCGGAGACCATGCTCAGTGCCGATACAGTCCACCCGAACGACGCCGGCCACGCGAGCCTGGCGCGGGCGGTTTCGAATAGGGCCAAGGTCAATCAAACTCACAAAACTCACATAAACTCATAGGCGTCGGTCTGAAACTCACAAAACTCACACATGCTCATAAGGGAAGTCGTCACCATGGAGAACCCGTTTCGACCATCTGCAGGCGCTACGCCGCCGGAAATCCTCGGGCGGGCAGGGGTGCTGGACGAATTCGAGTATGGACTGCGTTTGGGATCCGGTGCCCCCGGGCTATTAACCATTTTTACCGGCGCCAGGGGAATTGGGAAAACCGTCATGCTTGGCGCTGCCCAGGACCTGGCCCGGGAGGACGGCTGGGCCGTGGTTTCCGAGACGGCGACCGCACCTCACTGCCCCGCGAGTTGAACGCGCTATCGAAGCCGCCAATCGGCGCAACGCACGGACCGTGATCGAAGCGGCGCTTGCGAGGGTTTCCCAAAGAGACCTGGACTTCCTGCATGCAATGGCCGAAGACACCGGGCCGTCTGTTGCAGGAGACATTGGCCGACGAATCGGAGCAGGAACAAGTTTCGTAGCAAACTACCGCTCAAGGCTTCTTTCAGCCGGTCTTATAGAGCCTGCCGGGCATGGCAGAGTTGACTTCGCCATTCCGGGCTTGCGCCGATACCTGCGGGCGCAGCTCAGCCCCTGAGCACGCGAGACCTGTCAGGATGCCCAATGCCACACAATTACAGTCGAACGACACGAAGGAGTGCCACGACCATGACGAGCGCCAGCAGAGATTCCGCCACTGAAATCCCCAGGCTCCCGGACGAGGGTCACGTTTCGGCGGCCGTAGCTGATGCAGTCGCAGACCGGGCCGGTCACCTGTTTGGGCTCATGGGCAACGGCAACGCGCACTTCATCAGCCGGCTAACGCGGCTCGGCTTCGGGTTCACCTCCGCCCGGCATGAATCCGCGACCGTTGCCATGGCGGACGCCTACCACCGGGCAACAGGCGGAGTCGCCGCGGCAACCACCACGTACGGCGCCGGGTTCACTAACGCCTACACAACACTCGCCGAAGCGCGCATCGCCCGTATCCCGCTGGTCTTCATCGTCGGCGATGCACCGGCAGGCGGGCGGCGGAACTTCGACATCGATCAGACGAAGGCGGCCGAGGCCGTTGGTGTGCGAACCCTCGTTGCCGGGCCCGGCAACGCTGCCGAGATCACCCACCGCGCATTCGACCTCGCGCTGCAGACGGTGCAGCCCGTCATCGTCGCCATCCCCTACGACCTCGCCACCGCACCGCTCACCGAATCCGAGCCGCTCGAACCACTGCCCGCCAAAGCCGTATGGCCGCCGGAAGCAGAAGACCTGGACCGCGTGGCCGGCCTGCTCGCTTCAGCGGAGCGGCCGATGGTGATCGCAGGGCGCGGCGTCGTTCTTGCCGACAGCGCCGCTCCGCTGCGCGAGATTGGCGACCGCCTGGGTGCGCTTTTCATGACCTCCGTGATGGCGATCAACGCATTCGACAGCGAGTGGGACCTGGGGGTGGCCGGCGGCTTTACCCGCCGCCACCGGCTCGAAGTGGCGCGGAAGGCAGACGTCGTACTGGTGGTCGGGGCCAGCATGAACATCTTCCAGACGCGCTACGGGACGCTGTTCCCGCCGGAAACGCGCATCATCCGGGTCGACAACGAGCCGGACGAGAAGCACCCGATCGTTGTCGACTACATCCGCTCCGACATCCGCCCGTTCCTCGACGGACTGCTGGAGCGCGTTAAGCCGGCAACAACCACCTGGCGCAGCAGCGTCCCCGAGGTTGCCGGAGAGGAATTCCGTTCCTCCCACCCGATTGAGGATCCCGTCGAGTTCGCCCCGGACGGGCGCCTGAATCCCCGGGCCGTGGTCGCAGCCCTTGAGGACATCCTTCCGGCCGAACGATCGGTGGTCATGGACGGCGGACACTTCATCGGCTGGGCGCCGATGTACCTTTCCGTGCCTGATCCCCACGCCATGATCCTGGTCGGAACGGCCTTCCAGTCCATCGGTCTCGGCTTCGGCTCCGCGGCCGGTGTGTCCGTGGCGCGGCCGGAACGCACCACCGTGCTGTTCAGCGGCGACGGCGGCGGCCTTATGGGTCTGGCTGACTTCGAGACCTTTCTCCGCGCCACGCGCAGAGGCGTGTTGATCGTGCTGAATGACTCCGCCTATGGTGCAGAACTGCACCAGTATGCGGCCAAGGGCCTGCACGATCAGGCGATGCTCATCGATGAAGTGGACTTCGCCGCCGTCGGCCGGGCCCTTGGTGCAAAGGGCACCAAGGCGCGGGCGCTTGCCGATCTCGCGGCACTTAGCGAGTGGCTGGAAACCGACGACGACGGCGTGTACGTCCTCGACGTCGCCATCTCCCAGCAGGTGGTTGCGGAGTTCATGGCGGAGTCCGTGGCGATCAAGAAGTGAGCGCTGACAGATAGCGGGCGACTTTAGCTAA
Source organism: Arthrobacter pigmenti (assembly GCF_011927905.1). Taxonomy (NCBI): domain Bacteria; kingdom Bacillati; phylum Actinomycetota; class Actinomycetes; order Micrococcales; family Micrococcaceae; genus Arthrobacter; species Arthrobacter pigmenti. The sequence goes on along the minus strand of NZ_JAATJL010000001.1, from coordinate 108,404 downwards.
GGCTCATCTGGTTGTGGCGGAGCGGAAGCCCAGTGGTCATTCATGATCCTGACGGCCTCTTCCTTCGTCAGCGAGGCAACCTCGCTTTCGGAAAGACCGGCCGTCTTCGTCAGGAGATGGACGAGTTCCAGCGGCAACGCCTCGGCCGGCACGGCCGGTGCACCCCGGTCCGGCAGGACCCCTTCGTTTACACAGCTCCAGAATTCATCAGGAGTGACTCTCAGTTGATCCTTCAATATTGCCCCCCAGAGGGAGGATCCGTAGGTGGTTCTATCTACCGGGCGCGAGATGCGTGTCCGAAGAACCGTTCCATCGTGCAAGACAAGCTCGTAGGTGGCATGATGGCGCACCTTCTGGCCTTTTGCGTTCACTACGGGCTGCCACTGCTCAGTCTTACAGAACTTCTCGTGCTCATCTCGAGTGCCCGGGGGGTGCTTCTGACTCACTTCGCAGTTCCATTTAGCCAAGCAGCTAGTTCGCCATCTGTAGACGAATCAACAATCTGTACCAAGGCCCAATTGTCCTTATGATTGGGAGCTAGCCGGAGGTGGTCCTCCCAATCCTCGGCGTACTCGCGAAGCGCATCAATCAGATCATGCGTTGCTTCATCCACAGTGGAACCCTCGGCCGCTAGCGGTAGGCCAGGAATGAACATCGCCCACGCGCCATCTTCATTCACTACCTGGACATTCGCGGGAGTGTTCTTCATGAGGAAAGCTTTGAGAAGCGCGGTATTCACCACCGAGGCTGAGCTGTCCCCTCGCTGAACGATCGATAATCCACCCCGGTCGCTCGCATCAAGGATCGACTTGAAGGACTTGCGCGCATCTGCGAAACCATAGGTGCGGTGCTCATGGATCGGTGTACTCATGTACACCATCGTTCCATGTGTACGCGATGTACTTCAAGTACATGAACCTGAAGCTTCTAGCCCACCGGCTCCGGCTCATTCAGCCGAGCGTTGATCGCCTTGCTCGCGAACACCTCGTCGACCACCACTCGTGTCATCCCGATGATGCCCGCCTTGTCCCCCATCGTTGCCAGCCGCACATCGAGATTGCGGGTGGCGCGCGGAAGGGACATCGGGTAGAGCGTTTCACGCACTCCGCTCAGCAATGACGACGATGCCAGCGCCCCGCCGATGAGAAGCACCCCGGGATTGATGAGGCACACGACCGTCGCCATGACCTCTCCGATCCGCCGGCCCGCCTCATGCGTCAGCCGCATCGCCTCGACGTTTCCCTTCGCGAGCAGCTCGCCGACATCACGGCCCGATGACGCTTCGATACCGAGTTCGGTGAGCTTCTGCGCGATAGCGCGCCCACTCGCTACGGCTGCCAGGCAACCTCGGGCACCACACTGGCAGACGACGTCGGGATGGTCACCCAGGCGGACGTGGCCAATGTCCCCGGCGCCGCCGTCGATACCCTGGTAGACGCGGCCATTAATCACAATGCCCGTACCGATCCCGGTTGAGATCTTGACCAGCGCGAGTGATGAACAGTCCGTGAAGCCCACGCTGTGTTCGCCCAGCGCCATCGCGTTGGCATCGTTTTCCACCAGCACGGGAACGGAGACGGGAAGCGCATCGCGCAGATATTCGGCAATAGGGTATGCATCCCAGCCCGGCATGATAGGCGGCTGGCTCGGACGCGAGGTCCGCGGATCCACCGGCCCTGGAATGGAGATACCGATACCGGAAACCCGCGATGGCGGTGTGTCGGTCCGCTCCAGTAGGCTCTCGATCGATTCGGCGATACCGTGCAGCACCTTCTCGGGCCCGTCAATGACGGCAAGGTCGATGCTGTCGTCGTCGATGATCCGCCCCGCAAGGTCCGTCAACGCGATGTGCGAGTGCGTAGTGTCCACCGTGGCGGCCACAACGATCGAGTGCTCGATGTTGAACTCGAGCCGGGTGGGCCGGCGCCCGCCTGAGGGGCGGTCCGTGCCTGCTTCGCGGATCAGGGCCGCGGCGAGGAGCGCATCCACCCGCTGGGCGACGGTCATGCGCGACAACCCGGTGACCTCCTGAAGATCACCACGGGTGCGGGCACGACCGTAACGAATGAGGTCGAACACCTCTCCCGGTCCAGCCGTCATTATTGAGCTCCTCTGTGGCGATCTAAAGAGTATCCCGACTACATCGATGTGAACACATAAATGCTTAGTATCGGTTCGTCTTAAGGATAACGATTTGCACACTACTGCTCGACAGCTAACTAACATCCGGCTAATGTTTCAGCATAAGTTTGGTGGCCGGGAGCAGATCACGGACCCGAGCTGACTTCGACGCGAGAACGTCCGCACAGCGAAAGGCGCCTCAACCGGGACGGCGGCGTACACCGCCATCCCATGGAGCGCATGGACAGCGTTGTTCCATGTACAGCGAATAGGAGCTTCGAATGGAAATCTTGAGGAAAAAGAGAATCCCCCAACGGAACAGGGTTGCCGCGCTAGCGCTGGCAGCGCTGACGGCGACCACCCTCGTGTCATGCGGCGGGAACGAAGGGGAGGCCGACAGCGAGGGCCAGTCCATCGTCGTCCAGACCACCGACACCATCCCCGACCGCGTCGCCGCGACCGAGGAGATCATCGCCGGATTCGAGGAAGAGACCGGGATTCAGGTTGAACTCGTTGGTGTCGCCGAGGACCAGTTCAACCAGGTTCTGACCTCCGGCGCCGCGGCAGGAGACCTGCCCGACGTCATCGGCTCCATCGGCCTCACCCAGGTCCGGACGCTCGGCGCCAACGACCTCGTCAACACCCAGGCAGTCCAGGAAGTCCTCGAAACCCTCGGCGAGGAGACCTTCTCCGAAAGGGCACTTGAGCTCAACCGCGACGGCGAAGAGCTGCTGGCCATCCCGAGTGAATCCTGGCTGCAACTGCTCTACTACCGCACAGACCTGTTCGAAGAGGCCGGACTGGCGGCGCCGGAAACGTACGAGGACATCCTTGCCGCTGCCGAAGCCCTGGATTCGCCCGAGATGGCCGGCTTTGTCGGCGCAACAGCCCCGGGTGATGCCTTCACGCAGCAGACCATCGAGCACGTCGCCCTGGGCAACGGCTGTGAAATGGTCAACGAAGCCGGTGAGGTCATCTTCAACAGCCCCGAGTGCATCGGCGCGCTTGACTTCTACGGCAACCTGATCCAGAACTACTCCGTCTCCGGCGCACAGGATGTGGACACAGTGCGTGCCAACTACTTCGCCGGTGAAGCAGCCATGTTCATCTGGTCCACCTTCGTCCTCGATGAGATGGCCGGACTCCGCAACGACGCCCTGCCCACCTGCCCCGAATGCGCTGACAACCCAGCCTTCCTGGCCGAGAACACGGGCGTAGTTCCCGCCATCGTCGGACCCGACGGCAGCGATCCCGCCCAGTTCGGCCAGATCACCAACTGGACCATCACCGCGAGCGCGAACACCGAACCCGCAAAGCAGTTCGTGGAGTACATGATGAGCGACGGCTACGTTGACTGGCTGGCTATCGCACCCGAAGGCAAGGTCCCGGTACGCGCCGGAACTGCCGAGAGCCCCACCGAGTTCGCTGACGCCTGGCAGACCCTGCCGGTTGGTGTGGACACCAAGGCCCCGCTACAGGATTTCTACTCTGACGACGTACTTCAGGCCCTGCAGACCGGCGTAGATAACCTGCTGCTGTGGGGCATCCCGCAGGGCCAGGGAGACCTCGCCGGAGCCGCACTCGGTGAGCTGCCGATAGCCCAGGCGGTAGCCGACGTGGCCAACGGAGGAGCCGATCCGGCTGCCGCAGCAGAACAGGCGGCCGCCACCCTGCAATCCATCCAGGATTCGCTGGAGTGAGCACCACCCGCAAGAACGACGAGGCACCGGCGCGGAGCAGCGCGCCGGTGCCTCGCACCCGGGGAAAACGTTCGTCGATGGCAAAGGCGGAGCAGCGCGCCGGGTTCGCGCTGATTTCGCCCACGCTGATCATCGTGATCGTCATGATCGTGCTGCCGATCCTGTGGACGATCATGCTCGCCTTCCAGCAGATCCGCCTGCTCAACCTCCGCACTGCGGGGGTGCTGGGAAACTACACCATCTCGAACTTCACGGAGGTGTTCTCCTCACCCGGGTTCATCGAGGCGCTGATCACCACGCTGGTCTACTCAGTCGCAGGCACCGGCCTGGCGATCCTCTTCGGCCTCATCGCCGCCCTCGCGCTGCGCAAACCCTTCAAGGGCAGGACCTTCGTACGGGCAGCAACCCTCATTCCGTATGTTGCCCCGATTGTCGCCGTGACGTTCGTGTGGACCACCATGCTCAACCCGCAGTTCGGCATCGTCAACCACTGGGGCACCCAGTACCTGGGGTGGGACCAGGCGATCCCGTTCCTGAGCGAACGGCAGCGTGAAGTGTCCTTCCTCGGACTCAGCTTCACGGTCCCGACGGCGCTGCTGACGGTCATTGCCTTCGAAGCCTGGCGCTCGTTCCCCTTCGCGTTCCTCTTCCTCACCGCCCGCCTCCAGGCGGTTCCGGGAAGCCTGGATGAGGCGGCGAGGGTCGACGGCGCAACCCCCACCCAGCGCTTCAGGCACATCCTGCTCCCGCAGTTGCTGCCGACCATCGCCGTGCTCTCGGTGCTGCGATTCATCTGGACCTTCAACAGCTTCGATGACATTTACCTGCTGACCGGCGGCGGCGCCGGCACCGAGGTCGTGGCGGTGCGCGTCTACAACTTCCTGACCGCACGCGGTGACATCGGCGCAGCCTCAGCACAGGCCCTGGTTCTCGCGGTGATCCTCGCGGTCCTTGTCGGTATCTACCTGAAGTTCTTCGCCAAGAAAGAGGAGGTGAGCTGATGTCGACCGACGTTCAATCACGCAGGGAACGCAAGGCCGTAGCGGCCAGCCGCCCATGGTCGCGGGACCGAGTGGAGATACTCATCCTGGGTTGGCTGCGGTGGATTGTCATTGCGCTGATCCTGATCGCGACGCTGTTCCCCTTCTATTACATGATCATCCTCTCCGTCCGGCCGATCTCGAGCCTGCTGCAGGACCCGGGAGCCCTCTGGGTATCCTTCAGCGAGTTCAGCTTCGATACGTACGCCTCAGTGCTGCAATCGCCGTCGGACGGCGGGCAGGGCTTCCTGATCTTCATGCGCAACAGTGCGCTCGTGGCACTGGGGACGGTCCTCGTCACGCTGCTGCTGGCCGTCCCCGGTGCGTATGCGATCAGCCGCCTGGAGTTCTTCGGGCGGCGGAAGATCAGCGGCCTGTTCCTCGCCGTCTACCTGTTCCCGAGCATCCTGCTGGCCATCCCGCTCTTCGTGTTCTTTACGCGGATCGGGTTGCGCGGCGAGCTTTTCGGACTGTTGCTGGTTTATGTGGCGCAGGTGGTGCCGGTCAGTATCTACATGCTGCGGAACTACTTCGAGACCATCCCCACCAGCCTCGAAGAAGCCGCAGCGATCGACGGCGCAAGCCGCCTGACGATCATGCGCCGCATCAGCCTGCCGCTGGCCATGCCCGCGATCATCTCCAACGCGCTGTACATCTTCATGATCGCGTGGAACGAGTTCCTGTTCGCCCTGCTGTTCCTCGTCGAATCGCGGGAGAACTGGACCGTTTCGCTGGGACTCTCGCAGCTTGCCGGAAGCATCGAAATACCCACCACCATCCTGATGGCCGGTTCAGTGATCCTCACACTGCCCATCATCATCATCTTCTTCGCGGCTGAACGGCTCCTCACCGAGGGGCTCACGGCGGGCGCGGAGAAGGGTTAAACCAGAAAGAAGACATGCCCCACATCGTGCAGTTCTCCGCGCCCAGATCGGTTGAGTTGGTCCAGTGCGACCAGCAGCCGCTCACTGGCGGGTCGGTGCGCATCCGCACCTGGTACTCCGGCATTTCCGCCGGGACCGAGCTAACCGCCTACCGCGGCTCCAACCCCTACCTATCCAAGAGCTGGGACGTTGCCCAGCGCCTGTTCACCGAGGGCGCGCCCGCGTTCAGCTATCCGGTGGTCGGTTGGGGGTATTCGGAAGTCGGCGAGGTGATCGAGGTGGCGGACGACGTCGTCGGGCTGGCTGTCGGCGACGTCGTCTACGGGATCTGGGGTCACCGCAGTGAGGCCGTCCTCCCCGCGGAGGCGGTTGCCGGCAAGCAGGTGCCGGACGGCACCGACCCGCTGCACGGAATTTTCGCCCGGGTTGGTGCTATCGCGCTGAACGCAGTGCTGGGCGCCAACCTCCACCTGGGTGAGGACGTCGCCGTGTACGGGCAGGGTGTGATCGGTCTGCTGGCCACCCGCCTGGCAGATCTCAGCGGTGCGCGCGTTATCGCCGTCGACGGCTTTGAAGCGCGGCGCAACCTTGCATTGAAGATGGGAGCGCACGACGTCGTTGCCGCCACCGTGCCGGGTGGCGCCGGCCAACGGATCCGCGAGCTGACGGAGCACCTGGGCGTCGACGTCGCGATCGAACTCAGTGGGAACTACCGCGCCCTGCACGAGGCAGTGCGGTCCGTGGGTGCGGACGGCCGCGTGATCGCCGCCGGTTTCTACCAGGGCGGCGGGGAACACCTTTCCCTGGGCGAGGAATTCCACCACAACCGGGTCCAGATCATTGCAAGCCAGATCGGCGGCACCCCGGCGGGCCTCGGCACGCGTTGGACACCGGCCCGGCTGGCCACGGTGTTCATGGGGCAACTGGCGGCAGGCGCCGTCGACGTCGCGCCGTTGATTTCCGACATCGTGGATGCGCACGAGGTGGGCAAGGCGTTCCGCCGGCTGGACGAGGGCGCACCGGAGACGCTGCAGACCGTGCTGCGCTTCGAGGGAGCGCCGGCACTGTGAGCGGGGAGCTGACAAGCCAGGTCCGGAACCTGCTGGAAGCGCACTGGGATGAGGGCCGCGGATGGTCCGTTCCCAACCCCAACATCTACCCGCATCTCTGGCTCTGGGATTCGTGCTTCCACGCGATCATCTGGGGCACGCTCGGAGACAAACGCGCCGTCGTTGAATTGAATGCAGTGCTGGACGCCCAACTTCCCGAGGGCATGATTCCCCATATGCGGTACGGCGGCGAACCCGCCGATACCTGGCTGGGGCCGTTGCCGGCGTCGTCGTCGCTCACCCAACCGCCGATGTTCGGCCATGCGGTGAAGGTGCTGCTGGAACGTGGGCTGGCGCCGTCGTCGGACACGCTCGCCCGGGCGCGGAAGGGCCTTGACTGGCTGTGGGAGCACCGCCGCACCGAGGACGGCCTGATCTACATCGTCCACCCGTGGGAGGGCGGCAACGACCACTCGCCGCGCTGGGATGATTGGGGTGCGCCCGGACGGACGCCCGAAAACTACAGCCGGCCCGCGCGCACCGCGTGGAACAAGGACCGGATGCAGGATCTCTCTTTCGCCGACGACGGCGCCGCGCGCTGGTCCTCGACGTTCGTCACCTGCCCGGCGAGCTTCAACGCCTACGTCGCGTTCAACCTGGCCGAGCTCGGAACGGCCCTCGGCGACGAGCAGCTGACGGAGCGCGCACGGCTTCTGGGCGCCACCATGGACGAGCTCCTGTGGGACGAGGAGGAGCGACTGTGGTCGGATCGCGCCGTCGTCGGGGGTGGACCGTCCACGCGGATTCCGACCAGCGACGGCGTCATGGGCGCCCTCGTCACGGCGGACCGCGCCAAGGCCGAAGCCGCGCTGAACCAGCTGGAGGATCCGGCCCGGTTCGGCAGCGACTATGGGCCAACCAACGTGGCGCGCACCCATCCGTCCTACGATCCCGGGACGTACTGGCGCGGCACCGCCTGGCCACCGCTGAGCTACCTCTTCTGGCTCGCGGAGCTCCGGTGGGAACGTTTTGAAAACGCCGACCGCCTCGCCGAACGCACCCTGCGCGCTGCGCGGACCAGCGGCTGGGCCGAGTACTGGAACCCGGAAACCGGCGAAGGGCTTGGCGCAATCCCGCAGTCCTGGACCGGCCTCGTCCTCGCCATGGACAGGTCAGCACCTTGATCCCCGACTACCGCCCACAGTTCCCGGATGGACCAAAACCCGCCATCGGAATCCTCGGCTGCGGTGCCATCGCCCAGACCGCGCACCTGCCTTCGTACGAGAAGTACGGCCTGGACATCGCCGGAGTCTGGAGCAGGACGCCGACGACGGCGGGCATCACGGAGCGCTTTCCTTCGGTCCAACGCGTCTACAGTTCGCCCGAGGAGCTGCTGTCCGACCCCGACGTAGGCATTGTGGACCTGGCGATGCCGCCGGAGGACCGTCTCAAGTGGCTCTCCGCCGCCGTATCGGCCGGCAAGCACGTCCTCGCGCAGAAGCCGCTCACCACCGACCTTGACGGACTGGCGCCCATCCTTGCTGAGGCTGAGCGGCGCGGGGTCCGGATCGCAGTGAACCAGAACGCGCGCTGGGCCCCGGCCTGGCGTCTTGCGACGCTGCTGGTGGAGGACGGCGCCATTGGCGACGTTGTCGGCGTGACCCACCTGCATGACAAGCCGCTGCCGCCGATCGCCGGGACGCACTTCGACGACGTGCCGCACATGCTCATCTCGGACTACCTGGTGCACTGGATCGACATCACCCGGTGCTGGCTTGAGGGCAAGAAGGTGCGCTCCGTGCAGGCGGTTGATTCGCGTGTTCCGGGGCAGCCTTCCACGGCGAAGAATCCGTGGTCCGCCTCCATCCAGGTTGGCTGCACGGACGGTGCGCATGCCTTGTTGCGCGTCGTCGGGAACGTGTTGACGAAGAAGCCGTCCTGTCCCTTCTGGATCCACGGAACGGAAGGCACCATCCGCGGCAGCGTGCTCGGCGGCCCGGACCAGTTGGAGCTGGAACGGGACTCCGTCGCAACGCAGTACGCGCTCGAGGGGCAGTGGTTTGTCGACGGCTTCGCGGGCGCCATGGGAGAGCTGATGTGCGCCATTGCCGAGGATCGACAGCCCTACAACAGCGCCGCGCACAACGTCGGCTCGCTTGAACTGATGCTGGCCGCGTTCGACTCCGCCGGCAACGGCGGCGAGCCGCAGCCTGCATCCCTGAAACTCTGACCGGAAGAAGCATCAATGAGGTATCAAACCGTTGAGGAGCTAACCGTCTCGCCGGAACGCGGACGTGTTTATGAGGAGGGCTGGCAGAGTTGGAGCCCCACCACTACCTATGGGGTCACCGAAACCTCGCGGCGTCCCGAGTCGATGCTGCGGCACCGGATGCGGTTCCGCCCCGGGGTGGAGCAGCCGGCGTCGGGCTTCCATGCCGAGGGGCTGCTGGCCGTTTTGCCGGGCGACGGCGGCCCGGTCCGGGTCTACGGGGCGCCGGCTGTCGGAGAGGTGCCCTCGATCCGGGCCGAGCTCGACGGCGAAACCCTGCGGATCAGCGCCGACGGCCCGGTTGTGTCATTCGAGGCACCCGATTTGGCCTCCGGCCTCGCCCGGTTCGGCGATCAGTACGCGGCCACGGCGGAGGTTACGCCGCTGAAGACCCCACCTTCTGTGTGGTGCAGCTGGTACCGCTACTTCGAGGCCGTTACCGAACAGGACATCCTCGAGAACCTTGCGGCTGTCGATGAGCTTGAGCTACCCGTCGATGTCATCCAGCTCGACGACGGGTGGGAGGCCGGCGTGGGCGACTGGACTCCGCTGGGCTCCAAGTTCCCTTCGCTGCCGAAGCTGACGGAGCGCATCCAGGAGTCGGGCCGGCGTGCCGGTATCTGGCTCGCTCCCTTTATGGCCGGCTCCGGCACAGAGCTGGCCGCGCAGCATCCGGACTGGCTCATGGGACCCGCCGGCGAGAACTGGGGCCAGGACCTCCTCGGCCTGGACCTGACGCACCCGGACCTGCGGGACTATCTGTGGCACACCTTCCGCACCCTGCACGAGGCCGGGTTCGACTACTTCAAGTTGGATTTCCTCTACAGCGGCGCGCTTCCCGGTACCAGGTACGACGACGACGTCAGCGCCGTCGAAGCCTACCGTTCCGGCCTCGAACTGATCCGCGACGCCGTCGGAGCGGAGACCTACCTGGTGGGCTGCGGTGCGCCGATCCTCCCCAGCGTTGGCCTGCTCGACGGGATGCGCGTCTCACCGGACACCTTCCACGAGCACGCACAGGACGCCAACGGCGAACTGCGCGGCGCCATGGGCACCACGGCAAGGGCCTGGCAGCACGGACGGTTCTGGGCGAATGACCCGGACTGCCTCGTTGCGCGCCCGGGCTTCGCACTCCGCGAGCCGTGGGCCGCCGTCGTCGAGCAGTTTGGCGGGCTCCGCTCGGCATCGGACCGGATTTCGGAACTGGATGACTGGGGGCTGGAAACCACCCGCCGCGTCCTCGCCAACGTTCCCCCGGCCATCCCGTTTCCCGCGTTCTCCCAACCCCTGAATGGAGTGTCATGACCGCCTTGCCTGATCCGGCCGCGCTCACCAGTGCCGCGGTTTCGGTGCTCAAACGGAACTGGGCGGGTTCGCATACGCTGCCCGCCAGCGGTCTCTATCCGCATCAGTGGAGCTGGGACTCCGGGTTCATCGCCCTCGGGCTGCGCCACGTCGACGCTGATCGGGCGCAACAGGAACTGGAATCGATCCTCAACGGGCAGTGGGAGGACGGGCGCCTGCCGCAGATCATCTACGACGTCACCCGTGACGATGACTACTCTCCCGGTGCCTCCTTCTGGCGGTCGAACGATCTCCCGGCAGCACCCCTGGTTCCGACCACCGGGCTCATCCAGCCGCCCAACCATGCCTGGGCTGCGTGGGAGGTGCACCGGACCAACCCCGACGCTTCGGAGCGAAACGGGTTCCTGGCACGGGTTTACCCCCGGCTGGTCGCCTGGCACGAATACCTGCTGGTGCGCCGGAACCGCGGCGGCAACGGGCTGGCGAGCGTGGTGCATCCGTGGGAATCGGGCATGGACAACTCGCCGCTCTGGGATGAGGCACTGGCCAGGATTCCGGACACCCCGCAGCATGTGATCCGCAGGCCGGACCTGGCTCATGCAGGGGCCGGCGAGCGCCCGAGCACCAAGGAGTACGGACGCTACTTCTGGCTCGCCGAGCAGTACCGCGACCACGGCTGCAACGACCTCGAGGGCGAGGACAGCTTTGTCCTCGAGGATCCCACGTTCAATGCGCTGTGGGCGCGGTCCGAGCTGGCGCTGGCGGACATTGCGCGTTCCCTTGGGCTTTCTCCGATCTCCCATGAACAGCGGGCGCAGGAGCTAACGTCCGCCCTTGAAAGTCTGTACGACGCCGATCTCGGGCTCTACGTGGCCCGGGACGTGACCACGGGGTCCCTGGTGCGGAAGGCCACCATTTCCGGAATCATTCCGTTGATCCTGCCCGGCCTGGGGCAGGCGCCTGCGGTGCTTGAGGCGCTCATGGGGCCGGGCTTTCTCGGCAGCAGTCCGCACATGGTGCCGAGCTATGACATGCGGGCGGGCGACTTCGAACCGGCTCAGTACTGGCGTGGGCCGGCCTGGTTCAACATGACCTGGCTGGTGATCCTTGGCCTGCGCGTCCACGGAGCTCACGACGACGAAGCGCACCGGCTGGCGATGAACCTCCAGTCCCTGGCGCTCGCGCACGACTTCCCCGAGTACGTGGACCCAGTGACAGGAGCCCCGCACGGCACGCGCAACTTCAGCTGGACGGCAGCGCTCGCGCTGGATCTGATGCACACGGAGGTTGCGCCGCTGTAGGTGCGGGTTTCCGGCGGGCTTGATTGGCGACTCCGTGCAGGGTCGGGGCTTCCTCTCGGACTATTCTGTGCAGGCTCCGGCCTTCCTGCCGGACGATTCCGTGCGGGTTTGAGCTCCGTGTACCAGGGTTTGTACCAGCCTAACCCCGGTTCCACAGACCTTTCGCGTCAACCGGCCCGTCAAACCCGCACGGAATCGTCCGCGCGGTCTATCTTCGCGCATCACCGCGACGTAATCTCAAGGCCATGAAGCGGAATCTGGTCGCCATCGCGGCGGGCCTGTTGGCGGGCCTGCTCCTCGCGCCGGCCGGCTCACGTGGGGGCTGCGCGTCCGGCGGTGAGTGCTACTCGACGCCGTTCTCCGTTGTCGGCCTGCCCACGAATTGGATCATCGCCGTCGCCGCGGTTCTCATTGTCGGGATACTGGCATGGGCACTGTATCCCGCCTGGCGTGACCGCCACATGGGCATGAAGTAGCCAATCGACTCTCCCCAAATGGTCCTTATGAGAGCGCATTTCGGGCTGAAAAGGACCATTTGAGGAGAGTCGATGCAACCGCAAGGGCGCGTGGCAGTAATTTATCGGTAGTGGTCTTTTCTGCCACTGTTTCCATATCCCAGGTGAGAGCACTATCGAGGTATGGAAATCGTCGTCGTACTGGTTCTTGTAGCCGCCCTCGCAGCGGTTGTTCTCCGCTCAATAAACAGAGACGGGGTGGGACATACCGCCCCGATTGAATCGCACTCGGGCTGGGGCAGCAGTGCCCTGCCGAGCCGCTCGTATTCGGATCCGACGGCAGAGGGGGCGTAGGCCATGGCTCTGCTGATTATTCTTGGTGTGACGGTTGCTCTCTTTGCGTTCATCGGCCGAAGTGCGGTTCCGCCGCGGGAGCGGATGCCGCTGCGGTCCTGGGGCGTGCGTGGGCTGGCCCGGAACGTGTGGCTTGGGCTCGTGGTCTGCGCCGTCGACACCCCGCTGGACCGGACGATGGAGGACATGTTCCGCTGCTACCGCTAAGTCACTTTGTTACGCGAAGGATCCCCGTCCATGGCGGGGATCCTGTGTTGTGTCGGTAAATTGGTGCTGATCACTTCGGGCCGCTGGGGATGCCCGAACCCAGACGCTACGGAGTAACCGATGAGTTCCAGCCCGGTTCCACCCCATCATCTCCACCTGCGCCGCGCCTCCTCGCCGCTGGACGTGTCCTTCGTGAACCTCCACGCCGGCCGCGTGCGGGACCTCAGCCTCGATGTGAAAGCCGGCGAAGTCCTCGCCTTCGTGGGGAACGACGACGACGGCGCCGCCACCCTCCTGCGCGCGGCCGCCGGGCTGGACCATCCGGAGTCGGGTTCGGTTCTCCTTGGTGGAGAACCTGTCCGCCGCGTGGATGACCGGTGCTCGTGGACTCCCCGCGATGCTGATCTCCAGCCGACGCATTCGCTGCAGGCCAACCTTGCGCTCGGGCTTCGGAAGAGCTCCAGCGCCAGTGAGGCGAAGGCGAAGATTGCCGAGCTTCTGGACCTGGCCGGTCTTCGCCGGTTCGCGAAGCTGTTGCCAACCGATGTCACCGCGGAGATCGTCCGCCGTGCCGCCCTGGCCCGTGCACTCGCGGGCGCTCCCGGGGTGATGCTGCTCGACAACCCGTTCGCCGCCGTCGAAGGCGCCGCCCGCACTGTCCTGCACAGCGTGTTGCAGACCCTTCATCGCGCACTGCCCACCACGGTGCTGCTGGCGACCAACAGCATGGATGAGGCACTCCGTCTGGCGGACCGGGTTGTGGTGTTGGGCCGCTCTACCGCCGAAGACGTGAGCACCATCCTCGGCATTCACGAGGTACCCCGGCAAGGCGCTGACAAGGCGGCGGTGCGCAGGCGCTGAAGCCCCGAGGGGTGCCTGTGGATAACTGAATCCGTCTCAGGCGTCTCTTCGATACTCTCTATTCTCCACCCCTGGAGAACGGATCATCATGAGCACTGACAGTACAACCATTGAACTTGGTGGTGTCCCACCGGTACGGACCACCTTCTGGATGATTCGGCGAATCGTGGGATACATCTTTCCCGTGTTAGTTGTGGTTCTGTGCAGCTTGCTGGTCTACGTATGGAAAACCACGTCGGATGAAATGGGCGCATTCGATGTCACGCTGGTCTACGCGATTTTGATCCTCAGTCCGGCTGCCATGATCGCATTCACTGGATTAGCCTGCGCCGCGAGCACGCAGGGAGAGCCGAGGCGGCGGCTTGGAACCGTATCGGTCACTGCGAACAGCGTGTGTGCCCTGGTTCTCCTCCTTCCCGGACTAGTGTGCATCCCGTTTTCATTAGGTCTCCTGGCGGGCGCAATGGAGGTGTTGTTATGAGCCTGCCACTTCAGTGCTGAACGGGTTAGCGAAGACACCGTCCGGGTCGAGCCGCTTCGTAAGCAGCCGGAAGTCCTCGAGTTTCGGGTACAGCCTATCCAGATCGTGCGCGCCAGCAGTGAACAGCTTTCCCCAGTGCGGCCTTGCTTGAAACGGCCGAAGCGCCGCCTCGATCTTCGGCAACAGCGCCTCCACTGCGGGCTGGTCCTGGACCCACGTGAAGTGCAGGCCCACGGCGTCGGTGCCGTAACTTGAACTGAGCCACAGGTCATCAGCAGCCACGGTACGAATCTCGTTCACCTGAAGAAGCGGTGCGATCTCCGCGCTCAACCCGCGCAGAGTCCGGATCGAGTCCACGGCATGCCTGCGCGGCACGAGGTACTCCGACTGCAGTTCCACGCCGTTGCTGGGCGTGAAATCGAGCTGAAAGTGCGGCAACCGGTTGTACCAGGGTCCGGGCACTCCCAGCTGAGGCGTACACCCCACAGGTGGAATGCCGGGCAGCGGGTGCCTTTCGTCCTCGGCTCGCACGGCACCGAACAGCGTTTCCGCCAGCGGATCATCGCGGTCCGGGCGGTGCTTCACCCAGACGGAGTCGATGACGTCGGCATCCCGCCAGGTCGTGAACACGCTGACGCTGTACGCGGCGCCGGTAACGCCGTCGAAATTACCAAGCAGGGCCTCCAGCGGGAGCCGCTCAAACACCGTCTGCTGCACCTCAAATGCCGGCTCGATCTCCAGCTCGATGCTCGTCACCACACCCAGCGAGCCGAGGTTAATCACGATGCCTGCGAAGTCGGGATCACCGGCGTCGTACTTCACCAGGTCGCCATCGGCGGTGACAAGTTCCAGCCCGACGACGGCGGCCGCCAGGCTGCGGTTCCTGTTCCCCGAGCCGTGGGTACCGGTGGCGACGGCGCCGCCCACTGAGATGTGCGGCAGCGAAGCCAGGTTGGCGAGAGCGAAACCGGCCCGGTCCAGCTCGGTTGCAAGCTCACCGTACCGGATTCCGGCACCCGCCGTCACGGTGGAGGTTTCCCGATTGATGCGTACCGGACCGGTGAGCGCCGCCGTCGAGAGCAGCTCGTCAGTTCCGTCGGCAATGGCGTTGAAGGAGTGCCTTGAGCCGAGCGCCCGGATGGACCCGGCCGCGGCGACGATTCGCCGGACTTCATCCACCGACGTCGGCTCATGGACCATGGACGCGCCATAGGCGAGATTCCCCGCCCAGTTGGTGCCGGCGTCGTACGCCATATGTTTCTCCTTCTGTATTCTCGTCGGTGGTGCGGCTATTTCAGCGCGTTGGAGGCCTTGCGTTTGTTGAAGACATCGAATGCGACTGCGAGGAGCAGAACCATGCCCTTGATGAACTGCTGGTAGTCGGTGCCGACGCCCATGAGCGACATGCCGTTGTTCAGCACACCCATGATGAGACCGCCGGTGATCGCACCGACCACTGTTCCGACGCCGCCGGTCACCGCCGCACCGCCGATGAAGGCGGCAGCGATCGCGTCCAGTTCGAACAGGTTACCGGCGCCCGGACCCGCAGAGTTCAGGCGGCCCGTGAAGACCAGCCCTGCGAGGGCGGCGAGCACACCCATGTTCACGAAAAGCCAGAAGTCGATCTGCTTGGTCTTCACACCGGACAGCTGCGCGGCCTGCAGGTTACCGCCGCGGGCGTAGATGTGGCGGCCGAAGATGGTGTTGTTCATGACCAGGCTGTAAACAACGATGAGGATACCCAGAACCACCAGCACAATGGGGGTGCCGCTGCGCGAGGACGCCAGCAGGTAGGTGAGCCCCAGGATAACGACGACGCCGAACGCCAGCTTGGTGTTGAACCATGCGGCGGGCTCGTCCTCGAGGTTCAGCTTCTTCCGTGCTGCACGGCCCCGCAGTTGACTGAAGACCAGCAGGGCGACCGAGATCAGGCCAAGGCCCACGGTGGTCCAGTCCAGGATGTTGGTTTCGGGTGGGAAGAGCCCGGGGAAGAGGAAGCCACCGCCGAGCTGGCGGTACTCGTCCGGGAACCCGGAGATGCGCTGGTTATCGAGCGTGATCTGGGCCAGGCCGCGGAACAGGAGCATTCCGGCCAGCGTCACGATGAACGCCGGAATTCCCACGTAGGCAACCCAGAAGCCTTGCCAGGCACCAACGAGTGCGCCGATCAGCAGCGACAGGATGAGGGTCAGCCACCAGGGAAGGCCCCAGTCCTGGATCATCACACCGGACATGGCACCCACGAACGCCGCAACCGATCCGACGGAGAGGTCGATGTGGCCGGCGATGATGATCATCACCATGCCGATGGCCAGCAGCAGGATGTAGCTGTTCTGGACAATGATGTTGGAGACGTTCTCCGACTGGAGGAGCTGCCCGCCGGTCAGCACCTGGAACAGTGTCACGATGACCAGGAGGGCCACGAAGATGCCGATCTGACGCAGCCGACTGGTCAGGAAGGCGAAGCCGTCCTTGACGGTGGGAGCCGCGGGTGTCCGTTCGGCTTCCTTGACGTTCGATGCCATGGAGTTAGTCCTTTTCCTTGGTCATGTGTTGCATGAGGTATTCGGGGGTGGCCTCAGCAATAGGGACCTCTGCCGTGATGACGCCCTCGGCGAGGGTGTAGATGCGGTCGCAGATGCCGAGCAGTTCCGGCAGCTCCGAGGAGATGACGATGATCGCCTTACCCTGGGCAGCGAGGCGGTTGATGATCGTGTAGATCTCGTACTTGGCGCCGACGTCGATACCGCGTGTCGGCTCATCGAGGATGAGGACGTCCGGGTCCGAGAACATCCACTTGGAGAGCACCACCTTCTGCTGGTTGCCGCCGGAGAGTTTCCCGGTGACGGCGGATACAGAGGGTGCCTTGATGTTCATGGAACGGCGGTAATCGTTCGCGACCACCGTTTCCTTCCGCCCGTCCACCCAGCCGAAGGACGAGAGCTTTCCGAGTGCGGCACCCGAGACGTTCCGTTTGATGTCCTCGATGAGATTCAGGCCGTACCGCTTCCGGTCTTCGGTGGCGTAGGCAATACCGTGATTGATCGCCTCGCTGACCGAACGCGCGGTGATCTCCTTGCCGTCCTTGTAGAGCCGCCCGGAGATGGCCGAACCGTAACTCCGGCCGAAGATGCTCATGGCCAGTTCGGTTCGCCCAGCGCCCATCAGGCCGGCGATTCCCACGATCTCCCCGGCCCGGACGCTCAGGTTCGCACTGTCCACGATCACGCGGGAATGCTCCTGGGGGTGGTGAACCGTCCAGTCTTCAACCCGCAGCACTTCCTCGCCAATGGAGGGTGTGCGCTCCGGGTAACGGTTGGTCAGATCGCGTCCCACCATTCCGCGGATGATCCGGTCCTCGGTCACCGAGCCGTCATGCAGGCTCAGCGTCTCGATCGTCCTGCCGTCGCGGATGATCGTGACGGAATCCGCGATCGCACGGATCTCATTGAGCTTATGGCTGATGATGATGCTGGTGATGCCCTCATCCTTCAACCCGCTGACCAGTGAGAGTAAGTGGGCGGAGTCTTCGTCGTTGAGCGCTGCCGTAGGCTCATCGAGGATGAGCAGCTTCACGTCCTTGGACAGGGCCTTGGCGATCTCCACCAGCTGCTGGGCGCCAACACCGATGTCCTGTGCGCGGGTAACGGGATTGATGCGCAGGCCAACCCTTTTGAGGAGCCTGGACGCTTTGAGGTTGGTTTCATTCCAGTCGATCACCCCGGCCTTCGCCCGCTCGTTGCCCAGGAAAATGTTCTCTGCCACCGAGAGGAACGGCGAAAGCGCAAGTTCCTGATGGATAATCACAATGCCGCTCTGCTCACTGTCCTTAATGTCACGGAAGGCGGCGGTTTCCCCCTCGAAGGCAATCTCGCCGTCGTAGGAACCCTGCGGGTAGACACCGGACAGGATCTTCATGAGCGTTGATTTACCGGCGCCGTTCTCACCGCAGATGGCATGCACCTCGCCGCGCTGCACTTCGAGGTTCACCCCGTCCAGGGCCCGGACGCCGGGGAATGTTTTGGTGATGCCGCGCATCTGAAGGATGTGCTCAGTCATAACTGCCTCACTTTTCGGACCGCTTCGAGTAGCCGCATTGGATGGAGGGTGGCCGCCCTCGCTTTCTGGTGGCCACCCTCTGTCCGGTTGCGCTACTGAACCTCTTCAGCGGTGTAGTAGCCGCTGTCGATGAGGACTTCCTCGTAGTTGTCCACGGTCACGATCTGCGACTCAAGCAGGTAGGAAGGAACAATCTTCTCGCCGTTGTCGTAGGTCTCGGTGTCGTTGACCTCGGGCTCCTCGCCCTTCATCAGCGCATCAACCATCAGGACCGCACGCTCGCCAAGCTCGCGAACATCCTTGAAGATCGTCGAGTACTGCTCCCCGGCGATGATCGACTGCACCGAGCCCACCTCAGCATCCTGCCCGGTGACAACCGGGAGGTCATCGGCAGAGTATCCGCCGGAGGTCAGAGCGGAGATGATGCCGATCGAGAGGCCGTCATAGGGGGAGAGTACGCCGTCGATCCGCTCGCCGCCGCCAACGGTCAGCAGGTCCTCCATGCGTGCCTGCGCCGTGGCGGGCAGCCAGCGGAGAATGGCCGCTTGGTCGAATTCGGTCTGGCCGCTGGGCACATTGAGGACGCCGCTGTCCAGGTACGGCTGAAGCGTTTCCATCGCGCCGTCCCAGAAGAACGTGGCGTTGTTGTCATCCGGGCTTCCGGCGAAGAGCTCGACGTTGAACGGGCCCTCCTCACCGGTCTCCTCGCCGTTCTCGTCAAGGACGCCGAGGCCGATCAGCAGTGAGGTTGCCTGCTGTACGCCAACCTGGAAGTTGTCGAACGTGGTGTAGTAGTCAACGGTTTCGGAGCCGTTGATCAGCCGGTCATACGCGATCACCGGAATGTCCTGTGCCTCGGCAGTCTCAAGCACGCTGGTCAACGTGGTGCCGTCGATGGACGCGATGACCAGAGCTTCGACGCCGCCATTGATCATGTTCTCGATCTGGGACACCTGTGTGGGGATGTCGTCATTCGCGAACTGGAGATCCACCTCGTAACCGAGCTCTTCCAGCTGCGCCTGAACGTTCTCGCCGTCGGCGATCCAGCGTTCGGACTGCTGCGTGGGCATCGCCACGCCAATCCGCGCACCCTCGTTCGAGCCGTCATCGGCTCCGCCGCCGGCATCGCCGCCGCGGCTGCCGCCACACGCCGAGAGCGACAGAACCAAGGCGCTGGCCGCGGCCACTGAAGCTAGCATGTTCTTCTTCATAATTTCCTTCCCATTCGGGCACCAGTGCCCGAGGCCTGCGACTCACCCACGGAAGCGGGTGTTACTGCTCAGTAATGTGATCGGTCACACGAAGTGACGTTAGTCCTTTCCTGTTCTACTGACCCTCGATTTTTACGATCGTTATGCGCCTGTAATGATGCGCGGCCTACCCGAATCGGCGAACGCTACAGTTTTTGCGCCAACCGGTAGTACGCCGCGTTCCAGCGCAGCTCACGCTGGAACTCGCGCACCGTCGTCGTACTGTCGATTCTCAGGAGTTCGGTGCCGGCGATGTCGGCGAAGTCCTCGAAAACATCGAGCCCGACGGCGGTGCTCATCACGGTGTGATGTGCTGCGCCGGCGCTGAGCCAGGCTGCAGCCGATGTCGCGAGGTCCGGCTCCGGTTTCCACACCGCCCGCGCGACAGGCAGGTTGGGCAGCGGCGCATCCGGCGGCACCACCTCGACGGCGTTGGCGGTCAGGCGGAAGCGGTCGCGCATGTCGGACATTGCGACGACGACGGCGTCCCCCGGGTCGGTGTCGAACACCAGCCGGACGGGGTCCTCCTTGCCGCCGATCCCCAGCGGATGCACCTCGAGCGTCGGCTTGGACGTGGTAAGCGTGGGGCAGATTTCCAGCATGTGCGCGCCGAGGATCTTCTCCTCCCCAGGCACCAGGTGATACGTATAGTCCTCCATCAGCGAGGCGCCGCCGGGCAGGCCGGCACCCATCACCTTTGCGGCACGGACCAGGACGGCGGTCTTCCAGTCGCCCTCGGCACCGAACCCGTAACCGGCGGCCATGAGGCGCTGCACCGCGAGTCCGGGAAGCTGGCGGAGCGCACCCAGGTCCTCGAACGTCGTCGTGAACGCACCGAAGGAGCCCCCCTCGAGGAAGGACTTCAGCGCCAGTTCCTGCCGTGCGCCATAGCGCAGAGACTCGTGTCGGTTCCCGCCGCGCCGAAGCTCGGGGACGACGTCGTACGTTTCCTCATACTCTGCAACGAGGGCGTCAATGTCGGAGTCGGACTGGTTCTCCACAACCTCGACCAGGTCGTTGACGCCCCACGTGTTGATGGAGACGCCGAAGCGGAGCTCGGCCTCGGTCTTGTCCCCTTCGGTGACCGCGACGTTGCGCATATTGTCGCCGAAACGAGCAACCTTCAGCTCATGGACCGCAGCCCAGCCGGCGGCGGCCCGCGACCAGGCGCCGATCTGCTCCCGCACAGCCGGGTTGGAGACGTGCCCGACAACGGTCTTCCGCGCAACGGACAGCCGCGTCTGGATGTAACCGAACTCGCGGTCGCCGTGGGCGGCCTGGTTCAGGTTCATGAAGTCGAAGTCGATGTCCGCCCACGGCAGCTCGACGTTGATCTGGGTGTGCAGGTGCAACAGCGGTTTGCGGAGCGTATCGAGGCCCGCGATCCACATCTTCGCGGGGCTGAACGTGTGCATCCAGGCGATAACGCCGATGGTGTTGTCGCTCGCGTTCGCCTCCAGCGCCATCCGGCGGATGGATGCGGAATCTTTCAAGGTGGGCTTCCAGACCACCTTCACAGGAAGCCCGTCGAGCTGCTTCACAATCTGCTGGGACTGGTCAGCGACCTGCCGGAGGGTTTCCTCGCCGTAGAGGTCCTGGCTACCGGTGAGGAACCAGATCTCGTAGTGGTCCAAGGTGGTCTGCAGGCTCATGAGGGTACTCCGGTTCTGGCGGGCGACGGTTGCCCGTACACATTTTGGTAGCGGTCAAAGAGGGATTCGATGTGGCGCTGCTCAATTGGCAGCGGGTCCCCGAGCTGGCGGGAGATGTGGATGGTACGGGCTACGTCCTCGAGCATGACGGCGGCCTTCACGGCGTCGCGCGCGTCCTTGCCGATGGTGAAGGGACCGTGGTTCTGCATCAGCACCGCCCGTGAACGGTGCCCGGTGAGGGTGCCGACGATCCCGCGGCCAATGGAATCATCACCTATGATCGCGAAAGGGCCAACCGGGATGGCGCCGCCGAACTCATCCGCCATTGCGGTGATGACGCACGGGATGGCTTCACCGCGGGCAGCCCACGCCGTCGCATAGGTCGAGTGCGTGTGCACCACTCCCCCGACGCGCGGCATGTTCCGGTAAACGTAGGCGTGCGCGGCTGTGTCACTGGACGGCGAGCGTTCCGAGCCAGGGGTACCTGCCATGACGTTGCCGTCCAGATCGCACAGGATCTGGTTCTCGGGGGTGAGATCCTCGTAAAGCACCCCGCTCGGCTTGATGACGAACAGGTCCATGCCGGGAACGCGGCCGGAGACGTTGCCGCCGGTCCACACCACGAGGTTGTACTTGACCAGTTCTGCGTGCAGTTTCGCTACGTCGCGGCGAACGGCGTTGATGGCGTCTGTTTCGCGTGGGCTGAAAGAACTCATGCGTTGACCGTCGCTTTTGAATAGGCGGCCCGGCGGAGCTCCTTGAGCCTGCGCATGACCTGATTGGAGCCGCGACCGAAGTAGTCGTGGAGCTGTTCGTACTCGGCGTAGAGCAGGTCGTAAGCATCAGCCCGGTCCGGATCCGGGGTGTACGCGGCGCGGTTCACGCTCCCCATCGCTTCGCTGGCAGCCCGGACATCCGGGTAGGCGCCTGCAGCGACGGCGGCGTGGATGGCCGACCCCAACGCGGGCCCCTGGTCGCTGCCGATCGTGGAAATGGGCATCCGCAGCACATCGCTGTAGGTCTGCATCAGGAACCTGTTCCTGAGCAGGCCGCCGGCCGCCACGAACTCGGTCACAGGCACGCCGGACGCGTTGAACGTCTCAACGATCTTGCGCGCACCGAACGCCGTAGCTTCGAGCAGAGCCCGATACACCTCATGGGCTTTGGTGGACAGCGTCAACCCGACAACGGTTCCCGACAGCTGGTGGTCCACCAGCACCGAGCGGTTGCCTGAATGCCAGTCCAGGGCGATGAGCCCGTGCCCACCCACGGGCTCTCTTTCGGCCTGCGCTGTGAGGTACTCGTGCACCGAAACGCCGGCATTCGAGGCGGCTTCAACGTCCGACGCCGGCACCTGGTTCTCCACGAACCATGCGAAAATATCGCCCACCCCGGACTGGCCGGCTTCGTAACCGTAGAGGCCGTCGACAATGCCGCCGTCGACCACCCCGCACATGCCCGGCACTTCAGCCAGCCTGTCCGAGTTCATGACGTGGCAGGTGGAGGTGCCCATGATCGCAACCATCTGTCCCGGCGTCGTCGCCTTCGCTGCGGGTGCGGCTACGTGCGCGTCCACGTTTCCGACGGCGACGGCGATGCCCTCCGGCAGTCCCGTCCACGCGGCGGCTTCTGCGCTCAGCGTTCCGGCGCTGGAGCCGAGAGCACCGATAGTGTGCTCGACCTTCTCTTCCGCGAACCCCGCGAAGTCCGGGTTGAGTGCGCCGAGGAACTCGCGGCTGGGATACTGTCCGTCCTGGTAGATGCCCTTGTAGCCGGCGGTGCAGGCGTTGCGTGTGTACTGGCCGGTGAGCTGCCAGATGATCCAGTCGGCGGCTTCAACCCAGTGGTCCATCCGCTCGTACAGCTCGGGATCCTCTTCGAGTAGCTGGAGTCCCTTGGCGAACTCCCACTCGCTGGAAATCAGTCCGCCATAGCGTGCCAGCCACTCTTCCTTGCGTTCCGCGGCCAGGGCGTTGATGCGGTCCGCCTGGCCCTGCGCTGCGTGATGCTTCCAGAGCTTCACATAGGCGTGCGGCCTGGATTCGAAGCCGGGCAGTTCGTTGAGCGGGGTGCCGTCCGCCGTGGTCGGGACCATGGTGCAGGCCGTGAAGTCCGTGCCGATGCCGATGACCTGCGCGGGGTCGATGCCCGCTTCCCTTACCGCTTCCGGAACGGCATTTCGCAGCACGTCAACATAGTCCGATGGCACCTGCAGCGCCCACTCCGGCGGTAGCTTCTCACCGGTGGCGGCGAGCGTGTTGTCCATGACGGCGTGGGGATAGTCGAAGACGGCGGAACCCAGTTCCGTGCCGTCAGAAACGCGGACGACGACGGCGCGGCCAGACAGGGTGCCAAAGTCGACGCCGATGGCATACTGCGCGTCGCCGGGTGGGAGTGTGCTCACGGGACCTCATTGTCTTGTTCTGTCATTGCGAATGTGACCGTTCACATCATAGGACCTAGTGCTGGGATGCTGTCAAGGGATAGGCAGGTTCAGCCCCATCGAGTCAGCAGAAATAACGACGTATCGCCGGAAACCAGCTATTCCTACTGAGTCGATGGAGTTACGAAAAGTCCAGTCTCATGAACGTGCTGTGCGGATCCTCGGAGTAGTCCGCGAAGGGAGGACACGAGACGAAGCCATACCGTGCATACAGACGTCTGGCCGGCGCGAAGAAGTCCTGCGTGCCGGTCTCGAGGAACAGCTGCTCGTAGCCCCGTTCGAGCGCTTCGGCAATGATCCGCTTGAGAATGAGGGTTGCCACGCCGCGGCCCCGCGCAGCTTCCGCCGTGCGCATGGACTTGATTTCTCCCGCGCAGCGCGGGAGGCGCTTCAACGCACCGCAACCAAGCAGCAGCGAGTCCTCCCTTGCGGACCAGAAGGTGATGTCCGGGTGCCTGAGCGCGGAATGGTCCAGCGCGTGGACGCTCTCGGCGGGAGAGGTGGCGAACATGTCCGTCAGGTGCTCATTGAGCAACTGCTGGACATCGGCTTGCACAGTGCTGTCAATTTCGATGGTAATCACGACGTCGGCTCCTGGCTCAGGTGGCTACGGGCAGCATCGTAGGCGCGGAGTATTTCGGCCTCGTAACGTCGGCTAGTGCGAGGCGGTGGACTGCCGGACGATCAGCTCCGGCACCACAGTGCGTGGTTCTTCCTGGGCCGGCGCGCCCAGTTGCGCCAGTAGATGCGCCACGCAGCGGCGGCCGAGCTCGGGGAAGTCCTGGCGAACGGTTGTCAGCGGCGGGGCGAAGTGGGCGGCGTCGGGCACGTCATCGAAACCGACGATGCTCACATCCTCCGGCACCCGCAATCCCGCCTCGCGAAAGGCATGGATCAGGCCGAGCGACATCTGGTCATTGGAGGAGAAGACGGCGCTCGGCGGGTTACCGGCAACCAGTTCCTGGCCAATCCGGTACCCGCTGTCCGAAGTCCAGTCACCGGTGAGAATCCGCGACGGCGTCAGCCCCCAGTCAGCCATTTCGGTCTTGAAGCCGCGGATCCTTTCCCTTGATTCAACCCACCCGTCCGGTCCGGCAATGTGCGCGATGTCCCGGTGCCCGAGCTCCAGCAAGTGTCGGGTGGCGAGCCGCGCACCCGCGACCTGGTCAACGGAGAGCCCATGATCATCAGCTGGGGAAGTGGAATGGACTGTCACCATCGGCAGGTTGATCGAGAAATGCTGCAGCTGCTGCAGCGTGGTTTCCTGCGGTGCCAGGATGATCAGGCCCTCGACCGCGTGATCCACCAGCCGGCTCAACGCCTCACTGAACGCGGCTTCGTCGAGCGACGTGAGCGTTGCCGTGTCCACAAGGTAGCCGGCGCTGGCTGCCGCTGATTCGATCGCCGCCTGGGTTGACGATGGCCCGAAGTACGCGCCGTTGGTCATCAGGACGCCGATGATGCGGGAGCGGCTAGTCACCAGCGATCGCGCCGCGCGGTTGGGCCGGAACTGCAGCGCTTCCATGGCGTCGAGCACACGCTGCCGTGTTTCGTCCCGCAGGCTGTGGTGGCCGTTGATCACACGCGAGACCGTCTGGTGGGAGACGCCTGCGGCCCGCGCGACGTCGCGGATGTTCGCCGCGCGTGCGCGCTGGCCCGTCTGCGCACCCGACGACGACGACGGCGGCTTACTGTTCACGGTCACACCAAATACCGTACTTGATCACCTCTACCGAGCTGGCCCGACGGGCTGGCGCAGGATGGTCTTCAGCTTCTCCGGCGCAACCTTGCGTGCGTCGGACAGGTAGATCTCGTGGTGACGCCCGGTCGGCACAAGACCCTGCGCAGGCAGGAACTCCTCGTGCAGGCACTGGAGCACCGGCCCTTCGTCGTCGTAAGCGCCCACATGCAGAGTCTGCACGCTGCGACCTTCCGCGAAGCGCTCGAAGCGAACCAGGTTCAGCGCCGGTAACTGCGTCTTCTGCGCGGCGGACAGTCCCTCGTCAACAATTTCGCGGGTGATCCAGTCAGGCTGGGCGATCATCATGGTCCAGTCCCACGCACTCTTCTCGCGGGTGCGGAATACCTCCAGATTCTCCGCGGACCACAGCCCCTCAAGCGGCGCGACGGTGTGCACCCTCTCCAGGCTCTTCTTTGCGACCGCGCGAACTGCGTAGGAAACGGTATACAACGCCTCGACGGCCTCCCGGTAGGTGCCGGCGGTGTTGGGATCACCATGCCCGTCGACCATGAGAAACGCCATCTCCGGCACGTCGACCGCCTCAAAGACCCCACGCTTGGGCGCGTAGAGGTCCTTCCGGTCTTTTTTGATGTCGTACGACTCCACGGCCGCGCCCAACTCAGCGGCCGTCGTCGTCGTGCTTGTTGGGCTTCGCTTCGAGAAGTTGGATCAGGTTGCCGCAGGTGTCATCGAAGACAGCGACGACGGCGGTGCCGACGTCCACCGGTGGCTGCGTGAACACGACCCCCGCGCTGGTGAGGCGGGCGTATTCGCTATGGATGTCCTCCACCTCGAACTGAGCCAGCGGGATACCATCCTCTGCCAGGGCGTCCCGGTAGGGCTTCACTGCGGGGTGCTTCGCAGGCTCGAGCAGCAATTCTGGACCGTCCGGCGACTCCGCCGGGACCACAGTGAGCCAATAATCCTCGCCGAGCGGGATGTCATGGTGCTTTTTGAAGCCCAATACGTCGGTGTAGAAGGCGAGGGCAGCCCGCTGATCGTCGACGAACAGGCTCGTCAATGCAATTTTCATGGTTCGGTCTTCTTTCTGACGGGCCACCTGCCGGTGATTTCAGCGAGGGGCTCGGGGTTGAAGTAGTGGTACTTGGAACGTCCGCGTTTTTCGGACGTGACCAGGTCCGCCGATTCGAGTACGGCGAGGTGCTGCGAAATAGCCTGGCGCGTCAGGCTCAGGCCATGTCGCATGGCAAGTACGGAGCAGATTTCGAACAGGGTCTGGCCATCCCGTGCGGACAACTCGTCGAGGATGACGCGCCTCGTTTCGTCGTCGAGCGCCCGGAAAATGTCGGCCATGGATACATGATAGGCAAGTCGCTACTTGCATATCAAGAGATACGATTGAGATTCCCCAATGGCTTGTTAGAGTTGCCGCATGAGCGCACGCAGTAGCTTCCCCATCGTCGAGCTGACGATCCCTTCCACCATGCAAGCGCCCGGAGCTCCAGCCTTCGAGGCGATGGTTGAAGTGCGCAACCGGGTAGAAACCGGGATACTCGGCAGCGGCGTCCTCTCCTACTCAGCCGCCGAACTCCTCCCGGGTTTCCAGAACCCGTACAAGCCACGCCGCCTGTTCGTGGCGCACGACGGCGGCAACGTCGTTGCCCGCGCAATCCTGTCGTGGGTGACCGCGGCCGGCAGTAGCACCAGCTCAGTGACTGTGGAAGTAGACGGCGCGTACCGCCGTCGGGGAATCGGATCCACGATGCTGGATCAACTCGAGGACATTGTCCGCGGGGCAGGTCGCCCAATTATCCAGAGCTCAGTGCTGCACACCGCCCACACAAGCGGACCGTCGGTAGCAGCCTCAAGTGGATTCGGCAGTGTGCCGGCGACCGATCCCGGAGTGCGTTTCCTGATCAGCCGGGGATACAGGCTGGAGCAAATCAAACGGGTCAGTTTCCTCGAGGTAGGGCAAGATTCGCGCGAACTCACTGAACACCGGAAGAACGCGGAGCGGATCGCGGGGCCGGACTATGAGCTGAAACTATGGAGTGGAGCGACGCCTCCCGAATACCTGACGGATCTCGCTCGCCTGAAAACCGCGATGAGCCTCGATGACCCGCCCGCCGGGCTGAAGCGGACGGTCGATGCCTGGGACGAGGCCCGCATTATCAAGCGGGATCAGGACCAAACCTCAAGCGGGCGCGAACTGCTCACCGCTGCGGTTTTGCATTTGCCATCCGGCAGCCTGGTCGGGTTCACAGAGATCTCGCTGCCGGCCGACGTCGGTGGCGCGGCTGCGCAGGAGGACACCCTGGTGATCTCGGAGCACCGGGGATTCTCGCTGGGCATGCTGCTCAAGACCACAAACCTGCAACGGTTGGGGCCGGAAACGAAGATCGTTTACACCTTCAACGCCGAGGAGAACCGGCCCATGCTCCGCGTCAACGAAGCGCTCGGCTTTCGGGCCGTGGGCTATGAGGGCGGCTGGGAAAAATCCATCGTGAGCTAGAGCAGCTGCAGTTCGCTCAGTTTCGCCTCGACCTCGGCGTTGGACGGCTCAACCTGGTGTGCGCCGTCGGGATACACCACTACCGGGATGTTAGTGCGGCCGGAGATTTTTTTCGCCTCTTCGGCGGCGTCCGGCGTTTCCACGAGATTGATGTATTCATAGCTGATCCCGAGGCCATCGAGCTGCTTCTTGGTGCGGATGCAGTCGCGGCACCAATCGGCTCCGTACATGCGGATAATTTTGTCTGCCGTCATGGCTCTATCGTACGGGCGGGTTCAGCACGCCGCTCGCGGGCGCAGCGGGACTGACGCTCCGTCGTCGTCACCCATTCCGTGCAGGTTCGACGACGCGAGAGCCAAATCAGCGGCGTGTCGCGGGAGACACGCCGCAGAACCGGCTCAAACCTAAGCGGAATCAACGACAGCGAGTCAGCCTCGGCTCCAGAGCGAGCCTCAGCCCAGCAACAGCGCGACCAGCAGCACCGCGGGCAACGCAAGCAGCGAACTGACCAGAATGATGTCGCGGACCAGCGTCACCTTCAACCCGAACTGGGACGAAAACAGGAACACGTTCTGCGCAGTCGGCAGCGCAGCCATCGCCACCACACCCAGCAGCGCCGTACCCTCAACCCCGAACAGGTAGTACGCCACCAACCACGCGATGACCGGCATCACGGCAAGCTTCACAACCGTTCCAAGTACGACGTCGGCGCGCAGGCTTCGCTGCGCCAGCGGCTTTTGCCCGCGCAGGCTCATACCGAAAACCACCAGGAGCAGCGGGATGGACGCCTGGCCCAGCATCTCGATTGGTGTCCAGAGCACCTCGGGAAGCGTCAGAGAGGTCACCGAAAACAGCGCGCCGACAGCCGCTCCAATGGTCACCGGATTCGCTACTGAGCGAAGGACGGTCCGCCCAAGCGTCGGCGCGGAGGCTCCGGAGCGGGCTGCCGCCGTCGTCGTCGTACTCCTGCCGCACCACGCGAAAACGCTGAGGAAAACCGGGGCGATGACCAGCAACTGGGCCAGCAGGACCGATACCACCGGGGTGGAGGTGCCCACGGCATAGAGCGCGATCGGGATGCCGATATTGCCGGCGTTGACGTAGCAGCTTGCCATCGCGCCGGATGCGGTCTGGGCTGCGCCGCGCTTCAGGAGGAACCGGCTCGCGAGCGCGTAAAGTCCGCTGGCAGCGGCGGCGACGATCAATGCGATGGGCGTGTAGACGCTGAGCACTTCGCCGAGTTCGGTTTCGGCGAGCAGGACGAACATCAGGGCCGGGTTGGTGATATAGAAGATCACCGGGGTGAGGCCACGTTCCATGGCGGAAGTGTGCGTTGGCAGGAGGATCGACGCGAGGACGCCCACGACCACAAGCGTCAGCACAATCCCGAAACCGAGGAGCACCCCCTCCACGAACACTCCTCACATGTACTTCTCAAGCCGGGATAAAGCCGGATCAGCGGACCAGGCAGGGCCTTTTCGGATCGAACGTCCACTCGGGAATCAGGTACTGCATCGAGGCGGCGTCGTCGCGCGCGCCGAGCCCGTGCTCCAGGTACAGCGCGTGCGCCTCATTGAGCCGGGCTCGGTCCAGCTCAATACCGAGACCAGGCGCGGAAGGAACCCGAATTTCGCCGCCCTGGATCTGCAGCGGATCCCTGGTGAGCCCCTGCCCGTCCTGCCAGATCCAGTGTGTGTCCAGCGCCGTAATCTCGCCCGGCGCCGCCGCACCGACATGCGTGAACATGGCCAGCGAGATATCGAAGTGGTTGTTCGAGTGCGAACCCCACGTCAGCCCGAACTCATTGCACAGCTGCGCCACGCGGACCGAGCCGGCCATGGTCCAGAAGTGCGGATCGGCCAGCGGAATGTCGACGGCGTTGACCCGCACGGTGTGCGCCATCTCGCGCCAGTCAGTGGCGATCATGTTCGTTGCGGTCTGCAGCCCGGTTGCCCGGCGGAACTCGGCCATGACCTCGCGCCCGGAGAACCGGCCCTCAGCACCGCACGGATCCTCGGCATACGCCACGACGCCCTGCATGCGCCTGCCCAGCCGGATCGCGTCCTCGAGCAGCCAGCCGCCGTTCGGGTCGAGCGTTATCCGCGCGTCCGGGAACCGCTGTTTGAGCGCGACGACGGCGTCAACCTCCTCATCTCCCGCCAGCACCCCGCCCTTGAGCTTGAAATCAGCGAACCCGTACCTGGCCTGGGCGGCTTCGGCGAGTCGCACGACGGCGTCCGGCGTCATCGCTTCCTCACGCCGCACGCGCTCCCACCCGTCCGCGGAATCCTGCTCGCGCAAATACGGCAGGTCAGTGGAGTCCGGATTGCCGATATAGAAGAGGTACCCGAGCATCGGCACGGCATCGCGCTGCTGCCCGTCACCCAGCAGCTCGGCAACCGGCACGCCGAGGAACTGCCCGTGGACGTCAAGAAGCGCCGATTCAAGCGCCGTGACCGCATGGACGGTAGTGCGGAGGTCGAAGGTCTGCAGGCCGCGTCCACCGGCGTCGCGGTCTGCGAAGGTAGAGGCAACCGACCGCAGCAGACTGCGGAACTGCGCCACCGGCTTGCCCGCGAGAAGCCGTCCGGCCTCCTCGATCGTGGAACGGATCGCCTCACCGCCAGGTACCTCGCCCAACCCGGTGCGGCCGTCGGAGTCCGTCACGATCACCACGTTGCGCGTGAAGTACGGGCCGTGCGCGCCGGAGAGGTTCAGCAGCATCGAATCGTACCCGGCGACGGGCACCACCTCGACGACGGCGATAGTCGGCTGGGCGCTCACGCGTCCTCCCCGGTGGCTTCCACGGAGGAGGTGGTGCCGCCGTCGTCGGCCAGCTTGAGCGTGCCGTCGATCCGGCGGTTGAGCTTCCAGGGATTGGTCTGCTTCACCGGCGATGGAAGCAGCGCCTCTGGGATGTTCTGGTAGGCGACCGGGCGCAGGAACCGCTCAATCGCTAGGGTGCCCACCGATGTGGTCCGGGTGTCAGACGTCGCGGGGAACGGACCGCCGTGAACCATCGCATGGCCGACTTCGACGCCGGTTGGCCAGCCGTTGGCGAGAATCCGCCCCACCTTCCGCTCCAGGACGGGAAGGACGCCTGCAATGGTTGCGTAGTCCGCTTCGGTCAGGTGCAGGGTGGCCGTCAGCTGCCCCTCGAGGCGCTTGGCTGCGGCCACCAGTTCCTCCGTCGAGGAGTAGCGGACCACCAGGGACGCCGCGCCGAAGATCTCCTCGTGCAGGACCGGGTTGTTCAGGAACGTCGGGGCACTTGTTCCGTAGACAACGGGCGCCGGCGCGTTCTCCGTACTGCCACGCGTCCCTTGGGCTACGAGTTCGACGCCGTCCTGCGCACCGAGTGCCTCCACGCCCGAGTTCCAGGAATCGGCGATGCCGCGGGTCAGCATGGTCTGTCCCGCCGCGGGCGCCATCGCACGGTTGACGGCGGCGAGGAAGTTGTCGCCGGCGTCGCCCGACGGTACGAACACCAACCCGGGTGCGGTGCAGAGTTGCCCGCTTGAGCCGGTGACGGAGGTGACATAAGCCGTGGCGAGGTCGTCGAGGTCATCCTGCAGTGCGCCTTCGAAGAACAGCACCGGGTTGATCGAGCTCATTTCCGCGTACACGGGGATGGGCTCAGGCCGGGCGGCAGCGGTGGCGACCAGCGCCGTCCCACCGGATCGCGAACCGGTGAAGCCGACCGCCTTGATCGCCGGGTCCGCGACGAGGGCCTGGCCAATACTGGCACCGGGACCGTAGATGAGGGAGAAGACGCCCGGGTGGAAGCCGGCGTCGTGCACTGCTTCTGTGATGGCACGGCCAACAATCTCGCTCGTGCCCGGGTGCGCGTTGTGAGCCTTGAAGACCACGGGGCAGCCTGCCGCGAGCGCAGACGCGGTGTCCCCGCCAGCCGTGGAGAAGGCGAGTGGGAAGTTGCTGGCGCCGAACACTGCCACCGGACCGATGGCTACCTTCCGCTGGCGGATGTCTGCGCGGGGTAACGGCGCGCGGT
Source organism: Arthrobacter pigmenti (assembly GCF_011927905.1). Lineage (NCBI taxonomy): Bacteria > Bacillati > Actinomycetota > Actinomycetes > Micrococcales > Micrococcaceae > Arthrobacter > Arthrobacter pigmenti. Next base: position 76,747 of record NZ_JAATJL010000001.1, on the reverse strand, counting down.
CGGGCTGCGCCGGGTCGATCCGGACGCCTCGGTGGTCACCCTGCCGGACAACGGAGGCGAAGAGCCGCAGCTGGCCGGTGGTGCGGGCGAGCTCTCCGCGGAGGCGTGGCTCGGGGAGGCCGGTCTCGGTCATCGCGCGGGCCACGAGTTCCTCGCCGGTGGCTTCGATCTTTTCTGCGATGCTGTCCAGGAAGGCAGCGTGTGTCTCCGGATCGAGACGGCTGAAGGACTCGAAAGCCTCGTCTGCTGCTGCGGTGGCGGCCCTCAGCTGCGCTTCGTCGATCAGGGAGTACGCGGGTTCGAGGGTTTCGTTGGTCGAGGGATCGAAGCCGTTGACGGTCTTACCATTGCCTGCCGTAGTCTGCCCGGCGATGATCGAGTGGCCCTGAAGGGTTGCGTGCTTGGTTGGCATGGGAGCTCCTTTATGAGGATGAATCAGGCGTTTTTCAGACGGCGGGCAAGGCGGCGTCGGCCGGGCGGACACCGGCGGCGTCGATGAGCGCGGACAGGTCGGCAAGGTCAACTTCGGTGAGGTCCTGCAGGGGTGGCCGCACTCCCCCGGCGTCGCGGTCGATCGCCTTGAGGCCGCCCTTGACGATGGAAACCCCATAACCTTTAACGCGGTCGCGGATCTCCAGGTACGGAAGGACGAAGCGGTCGAGCTTCTCGGTGACTGCGGCGCGGTCCTGCTTGCGGACGTCCCGGTAGAACTCAAGTGCAAACTCCGGTGCGAAGTTGTACAGCGCGGACGAGTAGGTACTCATGCCCAGCTGCAGCAGCGGGAGCGCGAACGTTTCCGCGGTGGGAAGTCCGCCCAGGTAGAAGAGCCGGTCACCGTTGCGTACGTAGACCTTGGTGAGGTGCTCGATGTCACCGATGGCGTCCTTGAAACCGATGAAGTTCGGGTGCCTCTCGGCCAGCCGCGCGACCGTCTCCGCTGAGTAGATGGCATTGGCGCGGTTATAGACGATCACGCCGGTTTTCGTCGCTGCGCACACCGCGCTGACGTGCGTGAAAAGCCCGTCCTGGTCGCACTCCGTGAGGTAAGGCGGAAGGAGGAGCAGGCCCTCAGCACCGGCATCTTCGGCGTCCTGGGCGTTCTGCACGGCTTGCGCCGTTGAACCTCCGGCGGACGCCAGAACCGGCACCTTGTCGCCGGCTTCCTCGACCGCGATCCGAATCACCCGGGATGCCTCAGCGGGGGTCAGACTGAAGCCCTCACCGGTTCCCCCGGCAGCGAACAGGCCTGCGACGTCGTAGCTCGCCTGCCATGCCAAGTGGCGCCGGTAGGCGTCCTCATCCACGGTCAAGTCCGGTGCGAACGCGGTGACCGGGAAGGACAGCAGCCCGTTCTTGAGCGTGTCGGCGAGTTCGGAGGGCGTGTATTTGGCCACTGTGCATCTTCCTTCGGGCAATCGCCGGGCGGCGTTTATGGGGCTGCTCTCAGCCTAGGAACCAAAGACGATGCCTGTCTAAGCCCATTTTTGAATGGATTGATGCACTCCGAGCATCACACATCTGTCCAGCTGATGACTTCGAGCAGCCTTCCCAGCGCAGGGTTCCGGATCTCGCGGTTCCAGATGGCATAAAGCTCGACGGCGTCGGGCTCGATATCGGCCAGTCTCAGGTAGGACACGCCCTCCACGCCGAGAAGGCTGGATGATTCGGGAACGAACGCCACCCCCCTGCCTGCTGCCACCAGCGCAACCATCGTGAGAATCTGGCTGACCGTGTGAACCACATTGGAGTGTTCCACCGGAACGTGCCGGACCACGAGGTCATAGAAGTACCGGGCGTGTGTGGGCGAATGCATGATCAGCGGCACGCCCTTCAGATCCGACACGGTCAGTGACCGGTTCAGCCGGTCGAGCTCATGACCGGTCGGCACAGCGAGCTGCAGGTCCTCGGTGAAGAGGAGGTGCGACTCGAAGGTGTCAGCGTCGAAAGCCGGCCGTGCGAGCCCAAGATCGAGGTCGCCGTCGTTAATCGCCGCCACTTGCTCGCCGGTGACGAGTTCCTGAAGTTCGACGTCGACATCGGGCAGTTCCGTTGCAATCTCGGTGAGCAGCGGGCCCAGGAGGCTGAACCCGGAGGCCGCCGTAAAGCCGATCCGAAGCTGCCCGGACTTGCCCGCGGCGATGCGACGCGCCGTCGTCGGCGCCCGTTCCGCTGCCACGACCAGCTTCCGCGCTTCGGCGAGGAAGGCGCGGCCGGCCGCGGTGAGGGAAACCTTTCGGTTGTCCCGCTCCAAGAGTTCGACGCCGATGCTGCGCTCCAGTTTCTGGATCTGCCGGCTGAGCGGCGGCTGGGTCATATTGAGCCGCTCAGCCGCGCGTCCGAAGTGAAGTTCTTCGGCGACTGCGACGAAACTGCGCGCTTGGTCGAGCGTAAACATAATGCCCTCCGGGTATCACTCCATGCATATATGGGCTTGGACATGCATCATAGCCCGTCCCTAAGCTCGAGCTTGGGTCGCAAGTGAGTGCCATCACAGAACGTCCGCATAACCGATCAAAGATTCATAGTAAGAACAACGCCGTTCCCGAACGAGGAGTACAAGCCGTGAAAGCATCACCTACCCGCCGCACCCTGATAGCCACAACCGCTTCCGCCGCCGTGCTGGCGCTTTCAGCCTGCGGCGGCAACGTAGGTGGCGGCTCAGCGAACACCGAGGAATACCCGAGCGGCCCGGTCACCATCACGGTTGGGCAGGATGCCGGTGGATCAACGGACCGCATCGCCCGCGCGATCGGTGAAGGAATGGCCGAAGACCTCGGCGTTGCAGTGCCCGTAGTCAACAAGGCCGGAGCGAACGGAGCCCTGGCCACCAAGGAAGTTGCCGGCATGGAGGCGGACGGGCACAACCTCATTCTCCTCAACGCCTCGCTCATCACCATCACTCCGCTGGCCGTCGGCGAGGACGAGGCAGTCAATCTCGACAACCTCGATGTCATCGCAGGTCTCTCCCAGGACGACTACGTACTGGTCGCCAGCCCGGAGTCCGGCTTCGAAACCCTCGCTGACATCCAGGCAAGCAGCGGCGAGCTGAACTTCGGCACCACCGGCGTAGGCACCGGCTCACAGCTGGCGCAGGCAGTGCTGTTCGCACAGGCTGAAATCGACGGGACGGCTGTCCCATTCGATTCCGGTTCCCCCGCGCTGACCGCCGTCATGGGCGACCAGGTCGACGTCGCGACCATCCAGCTCGGCGAAGCGCTCCCCCAGATCGAGGCCGGCACCGTCACCCCGATCGTCACGTTCGCCGAAGAGCGCAGCGAATTCCTTCCAGACGTCCCTACCGCCATCGAAGAAGGGTACGAGGTTCCCGTTTCGCAGTACCGCGCCCTCGCAGCGCCCAAGGGCCTGCCGGAAGACGTAAAGGCACGCCTGGTGGAGTCTGTCGAGACCGTCCAGGCCACCGAGGCCTACCAGACCTTCAACCAGGAAAACATTCTCACCCCCTGGGAGGTTTCCGGCGAAGAGGTTGTCGAGGAATGGGAAGCCCTCGCTGAGCAGTACAAGGCTCTTGTCGAGGAATACGACATCTCGCTCTCCGGCGAGTAATCCCTTGCCCACCTGTCCCGGCCGAGACAATCAGCTGAAATGAGCATCGCCATGAGACGGAAGCGCGACGAAGCCGAACCCGGTTCGGAAGCTGGCAAGGATGTCATCGCTGCACCGGACCTGACGCCTGAGGAACTCGCTGCCGAATGGGCGGCGGAGTCCCCGCCGCCGGCCGGGCCGATCGCGAACCTCGCCGCCTCACTGGTGGCGGCAGGCGTCGGCGTCGCAGGCATGGTCATCGCCGTCGGTCTCGGCCTGGGCACACCGGGCGACCCGAGCCCCGGAACGTGGCCGTTCGTCATCAGCCTCGTCATCACCGTCCTCGCCCTCGCGCAGCTGCTGGTCGGCCGGCGCGGGGGCGTGGACGGGGAGAAATTTTCGCCTCTGTCCCGGATGGCCGGTTTCGGCTTCGTCACGCTGCTGGCCATGGTCGCGTTGATGCCCGTCATCGGCTTCGAAATTCCGTCCCTGCTGCTGTGCTTCGTCTGGATGAAATTCCTCGGCGGTGAAACGTGGCGCTCGGCGACCATCTACTCGGTGGTGGTCGTCGCAGCCTTCTACGCAATCTTCATCCTCGCCCTGGGGACTTCGATCCCCCACCTGTTCTAAGACTTCTTAGACCAAAGGACCTGCAATGGACTTCCTGAACCCGGTCATTGACGGCTTCGGCGTCGTCGTCGACCCGATGAACCTGCTCTACTGCCTGCTCGGCGTAGTGATCGGGATGCTGATCGGCGTCCTGCCCGGGCTTGGCCCAGCAGCGACGATCGCCATCCTGCTCCCTCTGACCTACGGCGTCGAGCCCGTCACCGCGATCATCATGCTCGCCGGCATCTTCTACGGCGCCCAGTACGGCGGAACGATCACCTCCGTCCTGCTGCGGCTTCCCGGTGAGGCCAGTTCCGTGGTGACCGTGTTCGACGGCTACGTGCTCGCGAAGCAGGGCCGCGCTGGTACCGCACTGGGTATCGCGGCCATCGGTTCGTTCATCGGCGGCACTGTCTCGATCATCGGCCTCACGTTCCTGGCGCCGCTGGTTGCAAGCTTCGCCCTCGATTTCGGACCGCCCGAGTACACGGCGCTCGCGCTGGTGGGCATCCTGCTGGTCTCAACGATCAGCGGCGGTACCCGCATCAAGGCGCTGATCGCGGCCTCGATCGGGCTTCTGCTCGCGACGGTTGGCCGTGACGCGTTCACAGGCGCGGAGCGCTTCACGTTCGGCAGCCTCAGCCTGGCGGACGGCATTGACTTCGTTCCCGTTGCGATGGGCCTGTTCGGCGTTGGCGAGATCCTCTACAACCTGGAGGAGCGTCACCGCGCCGCGAGTGCGCCGGCGAAGGTCGCCAACGTGTGGCCGTCACGGGCGGACCTTCGGCAGTCCTCGGGTGCTATCGGCCGCGGCTCAGTCCTTGGCTTCTTCCTCGGCATCCTGCCCGGCGGCGGCGCAACAATCTCCTCGATGGCGGCGTACGCCGTCGAAAAGAAGCGGGCAAAGGACCCTTCCCGGTTCGGCAAAGGCGCCGTTGAGGGCGTCGCCGGTCCGGAAACAGCCAACAACGCCGCTGCCACCAGCTCGTTCATCCCCCTGCTCACCCTCGGCATCCCCGCGAACGCCACCATGGCCATCATCTTCGGGGCGCTGCTCATCCAGGGCGTCACGCCCGGCCCACAGCTGATCTCCGAGGACCCGGAGCTGTTCTGGGGCGTAGTGAACTCGATGTACATCGGCAACATCCTGCTGCTGATCCTGTCCATTCCGCTGGTGGGCCTGTTCGTGAAGATTCTTCGGGTCCGAGGCGCGATCCTCGCCCCAATCACCGCCCTCATCACGATCCTGGGCGCCTACACCATCCGCAACTCCATGTTCGATGTGCTGCTCGTGGTCCTCTTCGGTGCCCTCGGCTACCTCATGAAGAAGTTCGGCTTCGAACCGGGCCCGCTGGTACTGGCTTTTGTCCTCGGCGCCCTGCTCGAAGACAACCTCCGGCGCTCGCTGCTGGTTCTTGACGGCGACGTGTCCGGCTTCCTCAGCCGCCCCATCTCCGCAGTGCTGCTGGTGATCTTCGTCCTGGTTGCCGTGCTCCCCATCATCAAGTCGGCCACAGCGAAGCGCCGCGACCGTAAACCCACCCGCGTCAGCGCGGATTCCTAGGAGATATCGATGAGCATCATGGTTGGTTACGTGCCCACTCCTGTCGGCGAAGCTGCAGTCACCTCGGCCATCAGCGAGGCGAAGCTCCGAGACGAGGAGCTCCTGATCGTGAATTCCGTGCGTGAAGGTTCGCGGGTGGACAAGTCGGTTGCCAGCGAGGAGGACCTCGCGCGTTTACGGGCATCGGCCGACGACGCCGGCATCACCGCCCGCATTTTGCGCCCCTCCTACAGGGATGACCTTGCGGACGAAATCCTGGAACTCGCCGTCGAGCACGATGTGTCACTGATCGTCATCGGCCTGCGCCAGCGCACCCAGGTTGGCAAGTTCATCATGGGTTCGCACGCCCAGCGGATTCTGCTGCAGGCGGACCGGCCGGTCCTCGCCGTGAAGCCGGACGGGCGCGACTGAGGCGCGCTGCCGCCGTCGTCGTCGTTCTGGTTCTTCCTGTCCGTCTCCGTGTCTCTCACACCCCCGCCCCGCCCCTCCTTCACTCCACCCGCGTCGATTTCGTGCAGGTTTGACGGTCACCGCTGCTCAATCCTCGGCGTGTCTTCACCGACACGCCGATCTGCGGCTTCAAACCTGCACGAAATCGATCCTCTGCCAGCTCAGTTTCTAGAAGCTGCAGCTCTTGGGATCAAATAATGTTCGTAGGCATACGCCACGATCTGCATGCGGTTCAGGAGCGATAGCTTCTTCAGGATCGACCGGACATCCGACTTCACCGTGGCTTCTGAGACGTACACTCTTTTCGCGATATCCGCATTGCTCAAGCCCTTGGCAACGAGCAGGAAAATGTCCTTCTCTCGAGGAGTCAGCGCGGCTATTGCCTCGAGCTGCGGAGTTGGTTCCCGAGCGGGCCCAGTGTCAGGCGCATGGGTGAACAGATCGTGGGTTGCTTCCGGTGCTATGACTGCGAAACCTGAATTCACTGTGCGGATCGCTGCGAGCAGGAACTCCGGCTCGGCACTCTTGAGCACGTACCCGCTCGCACCCGACCGGATAGCGTCAATTGCTGCCCGATCCCGGTTGAACGTGGTCAGAGCAATGATCTTCGGGCCTTCATGGCCTGCTTCTTGCCCGGCCGTGATCGCCGATGTTGCCGCTATTCCATTCATTACCGGCATTCGCAGGTCCATCAGAATGATGTCCGGGCTGTGTGTAGCAGCAAGGGCAACAGCTGCCTCGCCGTCGCCCCCGGTTGCGCACACGACCATGTCCTGTTGTGAATCGATGAGCATCTGAAGACCGGCACGGAACACCGGCTGATCATCGACGACAGCTACCCGGATCGGCTCTGCTTCCCCCATCATGCGTGATCCATCGAAGATGCCATCGGCTCAAGGTAGGTATTGCTCACAAGCCTGTACGGGATGAACACGGTGACGCGGAAGCCAGTGGAGTCCGGTTCCGCAGTGAGCCAGCCACCTGCCGTGCGCGCCCGGTTCTTCATTCCCGCTATGCCGCGTCCTTCGCCAAGCGGCGCGATTGTGCCGGTTTCGCGATCGGATGTGCTCGCGGTGATGATTTGAACCGACAGGCCCGGCCCGCTCCAGTCCATGCCTACCGTGACGTCTGCTCCTGGAGCATGCCTGATTGTGTTGGTAAGGCTCTCCTGGATGATGCGGTAGATCGACAGTTCCTGCGCCTCCGTGAGCTTCCGGTGATTACCGTCGTCGGTGAAATCCAGCCTGAGCCCAGCAGTACGCATCCTTGTCACAAGTTCTGAGAGATCGGCGACTCCGGGTTGTTGTTGACGCTGAGGCAGATCATCGCCGACTCCATCGATCACAAGTTGAGCTTCGACCAACGCGTGTCTCGCTGCTTTGGCGATCTCCTCCAGAGACGTCCTCACCGGCGAAGTTAGTCCCTCGCTGGCATACCGCGCACCATCTGCCTGCATGGAAATGACAGCGAGCGAGTGCGCCAGCACGTCGTGCAGTTCCTGGGAGATACGGCCGCGTTCCCTTTCGAGATTCAGTTCTACCTCAGCTGCCCGAAGTTCCTGGTCAGCCTTGGCACGCTCGGCTAGAAAGCCCTTTCGGTCGCCCAACATCCGCAGCAGAAAGCCCGCGAGCCAGATACCCAGCATCACAATCGAGAACCGGATGAAACCTGCAAGCCACCCATCCAACAGCTCCAGAAATGTGGGACTCCACCAGAAGTTGGCGGAATAGCGCGAGGTATACAGCCCGGATGCCAAGGATGCAAAGAGGGTAGCTCCCGCAAGGCCGACCATCCGCACGCGGGAGCACGAGCTGTTTCCCATGAAGAAGAACACGAGACCGAACCCACCGTAGGTGTAGGTGTCATCCGCCGCCGTGAAGATGAACGGCCAATAGAATTGTGACAACAAGAGCAGCCCGGCGGCCGTTAGTGCGTGCAAAGGGAACCGTTCGGAAAGCGCAATCGCGACGGCGAGGAGCAGGGCTGACAGGACGCCCGGCACAGCTTGTTCGAACTCGGTGTAGGTGGGAATTGCCCGCGCGGACCACACGAAGAAGAACATCGCGCCAAGCAGAATCGCGCCCAGACGCCGCACGGCGCGCATCGAAAAGTTCATGTATTCACGCTATGCCTTGGCTTCCGATCCGTACGCCCAACCGCTCCGTTTCCCACCCGGACCGGTGGGCGTTCTAGCCGAAGGGGTGGAGTTTGCCGCAAGTGCATGTCGCGGTCACTGTGGTAGACCCCGCGACGATATAAGCCTTGAGATCGACGGGTCAGGAACCGCCGTCGATCAGTTCGGCGATCACGTCTGCGAGTTCACCAACCGGCCGCCTGCCGTCCAGTTCGGTGGTGGCCCCGCGTCGTAGCAGTGGTTCGACGGTTTCGAGGTAGGCAGCGATTTCCGCCCCCTCCTGCTCTGTCTTGCCATAGGGATTGTTGGTGCGGTTCTTCACCCGCTCGAGCAATACTTCCAGCGGTGCGCTCAGCAGGACGATGTGATCGAAACGGTCATAAAATTGCCCTTGATTGTCGACGGTGCCGCTGACGACGACGTTCGCGGCTTCGGCGAGCAACTGGTCCATCCGGGCTTCGTCCCACGTGCCGTCGGGCAGCTCCCAACCGTCGTAATCCGTGTCAACCGTGAAGTAACCTCGCTGACGAAGTTCCTTCAGGACTGTGCTTTTGCCGGTTCCTGACATCCCAGTAAGCAATACGCGCGCCACGATGCCGACTGTAGCCCAGCGCGGTGCATCTCGCCCTAATTGAACACCGACCAGCAGATATCGTTGCGCAACCTCTGATCATCCAGAACCAGCTCGTGTATCTCATCAGGAAGCTGGCGCCGCTGCCATTGGCACTCACGTTCGCCCGCTGCCGTGCTGAACTTTTCCGGCACATCAGCACGTACAGCCTTGATCGCGTAGGCAGCGGCGCCCAACTCATGCGCGGCAACGTGGGCAACCGCACCAGCCTGACCAGCAGTAAATGCGGCGTGACGTGCTGGGCCACGCAACTCCCTGGCTGCCCCCATCGCATGACCACCCGCCGCACGCGATTGCATCATGCCAACCTCACCACGCGTCCAAGCCCGAGCGTATTCAATGGCTTCGCGCGGCCGTGGGTCGCCGGGCTGGGCCGACTCAAAGAGATGGAGGACATGCTCCGCGCACGTCGCAGCCCACAGAGCAAGCAGTCGATGATCTTCATCCGTGAGGCTCCCGCCACGGCGAATCGTGACGAATCGCGGGTCCCGGACACTCGGAAGAATCATGAATCAAACACCCGATCGCTGGAAGAGCTGTGTGTGACGGCCAACCTACGAGACTTCACTTATTGCCGCCGGGCTTTGAAGATCATCACCGGGTCAGCCTCCTGAAATGGCTTCCTGATCCAACTCCCCCACACAATTTCGACGTCGAAACCGGCGGCGACCAGCGCACGCGTGATGCGTTCCCGGTCCCGGAACGCGAGAGTCAGGTTCTCGACCACATGATCGCCGGTGTCTTCAAAGACATTATGGAACGCAAGGGTGACTTCGCCGTTCCCATTGAGGTCGGAAACCTCCGCCCACTCAGTCAGCGGACCGTGAGGGGTGTCCCTGACCGTGCGATCGTCCAATTTCCAGGACTCCCACGCGCGCGCCTCCGGGTTGCGACTCTCGAAAGCGAGAACACCTCCGGGGCGCAGCGCCTGACGCAGGTCCGCCAAGGTGCGCGGCCAGGCGTCGCCGAGGATATGCTGCGCCACGTTCCCGGTCATGACGGCGTAGTCAGCGTCCCGTACGTCGATTCCGCCGGAATCACCATTAACCCAGTGAACAGAAGCAGCTCCTGGACGGGACCGGGCGTAATTGAGCATTGTCACCGAAGGATCCACCCCGAGTACGTGTCGCTCCCGTCCAGCCAGGCTCACAGTCAAGCTACCGGTCCCGCAGCCGAGGTCAACGATGGAGCGAGCATCGACTTCGTCAGCCAGGGCCCGATAGAGGTCATGATCCGCTCCATCCGGATTGTCGACGTCGTACAGGTCGATGAGCCGTGCGTCGTAATCAGCCATAATGCCGAGCCTACTGGTCGAGGAGGTGCCGCCGTCGTCGTCGATTCGGTGCAGGTCTGCCTGCCGGGAAAAGCGGAACCGCGGCGTGTCGGGGCGCACACGCCGGAGCGACCGCTCAAACCTGCACGGAATCGACAAGGGGAAGCGGACTACACGCCCTGGCCGGACTCCGCATCCAACCGCTGCCGCGACTGAGTGAGGTGCAGGCGCATGGCAGCGGCCGCAGCCAGCGCATCCCCTGCGGCAATCGCATTCCGGACGGCGCCGTGCTCTGCGGCGACCCGTTGCAGCCGTTCCGACTGTCCGCCGTCGGGGGCTGCCTCGAGCCGTTGCGGCGGCATGGCAATCATTGCCGGGCCGAGGGAGACGACGGCGTCAACGAAATACGCGTTCGAACTCGCCTCCGCCACAGCCCGGTGGAACGCGAAATCGCAGGACATCGCCGTAGCCGCATGGTTGCCCGCCGCATTGAAGGCCGCCAGGGCTTCATCCATGGCGGCAATGCGCTCGGGCGTGCAATGCACCGCGGCAAGTGCAGCCGCCTCAGACTCGAACCCGATCCGGAACGCCAGCAACGCCCGCCGTTCCTCAAGCGTGCGTGGACGCCGCATGCCGCCAGCTGACTCGTCGGACGCCGGCGGGGTCAGGGCAAAACTGCCGCTGCCCCGCCGCGTATAAACCAGTCCCTCAGCGTGTAGCCGGGAGATCGCCTCGCGAACCACCGTCCGGCTCACCCCGAACTCGGCGATCAGCAAACTTTCACTCGGCAGCTTCTCGCCCGAAGGAATGGTTCCGTCGACGATGCGGCGCCGGAGGCTTTCCACCAGGGAGGCGGCCAGGGTCAGTTTCATGGTCTCAATGCTGGCACGGGCTCAGCGCACGCCGAACTCAACGGTATCGGTGGTCCAGGCACGAGCCTGGTCGCTGAACGTAATGCCGAGCCCGGGACGATCCGGCACAACCATGCGGCCATCGCGGGTTTCCAGCCGCTCATTGAAGAGCGGATCCAGCCAGTCGAAGTGCTCCACCCACGGTTCGCGCGGGTAGGCCGCCGCGAGGTGCAGGTGTATCTCCATCGCGAAGTGCGGCGCCAGGTCCAGCCCGGCCTGATCAGCCAGTGTGGCGAGCCGCAGGAACTGAGTGATGCCGCCGACGCGAGGTGCGTCGGGCTGGATGATGTCACACGCGCGGGTTGCGATAAGTCGCTCATGCTCAGCGACGGACGCCAACATCTCACCCGTCGCAATAGGCGTATCAAGTGCGGCTGTGAGCGCGGCGTGACCCTCGGCGTCGTAAGCGTCCAGCGGCTCCTCAATCCAGACGAGGTCGAACTGCTCAAGCTTGCGCCCCATCCGCAGTGCCGTGGCGCGGTCCCACTGCTGGTTCGCGTCCACCATCAGCGGGACGTCCGGACCGATGTGCTCGCGGACCGCCGCGACGCGCCGCAGATCCTCGGCGGAATCGGGCAGCCCGACCTTGATCTTGATGCCGCCGATCCCCTCTTCGATCGACTGCGTGGCGCGCGCTTTGACCTCGTCAATAGAGGCATTGAGGAAGCCACCGGAGGTGTTGTAGGTACGCACCGAATCCCGGTAGGCGCCGAGAAACTTCGCGAGCGGCAGCCCGGCCCGCTTGGACTTGAGATCATAGAGCGCGACGTCGAGGGCCGCGAGCGCCTGCGTCGCAACCCCGGAGCGGCCCACCGAAGCACCGGCCCAGAGCAACTTGTTATACAGCTTCGCGATGTCGTTAGGGTCCTCGCCGATCATGCCGTCGGCCACTTCACGGGCATGCGCGTACTGCGCGGGTCCGCCGGCACGCTTCGAATAGGAGAAGCCGAGGCCGGAGTGCCCTTGCTCGGTAATGATCTCGGCGAAGAGGAAAACCACCTCGGTCATGGGCTTCTGCCGGCCGGTAAAGACCTTGGCGTCGGAGATCGGGGTCGCGAGCGGCAGCGTGGCCGTGGAGAGTTTGACGTGGCGGATCGCATCGGGCGAGTAAGTCATCACAGGCACCTTCAAGAGGACGGAACGGTCAACTTATCGTATATCTGTTCAACTTATATGACAAGTATGACAGCGGCAGCATTCCGTGCAGGTTTACCGCCTGGGGCGGCGCGTAACACGGCGTGTCCCGGCCGACACGCCGCTGAGCCGCCTCAGACCTGCACGGAATGGTTTTGCGAGTCGGCTGACCGAGACGCGCCACCACTCCTGCACATCATTGAAGTTCTCCACATAACGCCCAAGCGGGAACAACCGAACGCAGTCACTCGATGAAATTGCTGCATGCATGTACTCAACCAGCTACGCCATTCGGGCTCCGTTGCGCGCACCCGAGACCTCATCGGCTGGGGCATCACACCCTCGCAGCTTCGGACTGCAGTGGACTCCGGCGGCCTGCTTCGCATCCGGAAGGGACTCTATGCCTTACCGGACGCTCCATCTGAATTCATCGCAGCCCTGAAAATGAACGCGCTTCTTACGTGCGCGTCAGCGGCGAAACACCACGGTTTGTGGCTCCTCACACCACCTCCGAAATTGCACATCAGCGGAATCGGACGAAATTCGGGCGGCAACGTGAACCACCAGTTCCGCACAGTCAAAACGCATCCATCCCTTCCCTTGCTGGGTGTCGTCGATACTCTGGTCCACGCCCTGCAGTGCCTGCCCCCGATCGATGCCGCCGTCGTCGTCGAAAGTTCGCTCAGGCGCGGCGATACGGTCAAGTCCTTCATCGAACAACGCCTGCAAGGCAACCGGAACGGCAAAGCCCGGGCCTCCTTGAGCCTCGTGACGGGGTGCGCGGAGTCTGCGATCGAAGTCGTCGCTCGCATTCTGTTCCGTCAGGCGGGCTTTCATGTGGAGACGCAGGTCCGGATCGACGGCGTCGGCAGGGTGGACTTCCTGCTTGAAGGTTTCCTGGTCGTGGAGGTCGACGGCGATGAGTTCCACTCCGATCGGAAGGCTCGAAACCGGGACCGACGGCGGAACAACGAGCTGACCGCACGCGGATACTCGTACCTCCGCTTCAGCTACGAGGACATCATGTTCAACCGGGATTACGTCGTTTCGAGAGTCGGAACGGTGTTGTCGGGGCGTGTAATCCGGTAACGCAGAGACGATTCCGTGCAGGTCTGCCGGCCGGAGGGGCACATCCAGCGGCGTGTCGCGACAGACACGCCGCTGGACCAGTCCAGACCTGCACGTAATCGAACCAACCGCCTAACCAAGAAGCACCCGGGCGGTTAACTGCAGCGGCCGGCCACCCTGTTCGGGCAACCGGCCGCTGAGTCTCAAGGGAACGCGTTATCCGCAGTTGAACTTCGCGTCGCCCCACACGCCGTGGGCTCCGTTGATGCTGCCCGGCGCCTGGACGATCAGGTCCACGTACTGCACGCCGGTCAGGTCAACGTTCACGGATTCCGGCGCAAAGCCAGGGGTAAAGGTCCGTGACTGGTACTGGTTCGCGCCGTCCGTGTCCACCTTGAAGATCACGTTTCCGTTGAATCCTGCTTCGAGGCCAACCTCAGAGGTGAAGGAGGAGCACTTGCCGCCAACGTAGTAGGTGATCTTGGACAGTGCGTGCACGCCCAGGCCCTTCTCGTAGGTGGGCTGCGTACCCGTGGCCGGATCGGTGTAGTTGATCTTCAGCGGCTTGTCAGGGGACGACGCCGAATCCTTGTTCACCACATCCTTGCCGATGACTCCGTAGCCGTTCGTTGCACTGATCCAGTTGAGGTCCGAGATGAAGGCTGTGGACTCCGGTGCAGGCGGCAACGGCTGCTCAACAATCTGCCAGTCGAACAACTTCACCCTGCTTTCGGTGGGAAGGTCCACCGAGGCCAGCTCCTTGCCCGGGTTCAGCCTAACGAGGTTCGAGTAAACCTGATACCCGTAAGTGGGGTACTCGTACACATCGGGGTTGTTCGAGTTGTTCCTGCCCATTGACCTGATGGCAACCTGCGCTCCACCAAGGGATCCCTGCGGAAGCCAGTTCGGGAAGAAGACGTTAGCCTTCTGGACCGTGCCGTCGGTGTAGGTCAGGGTGAGTTCGGGATTCACACCCGAACCGCTCGCAGCGGTACCGAGGATCGCCAGGTGCGTGCCCTGACCCTGCAGCGCAATGGTCTGACCTGCAGGTTCAACCGAGTTCGGCTCGCCAACTGGTGTAGGCCACGTGTAGTTGATCGCCGAATCACCTTCGCCGACAGTGATGGTCGCCCCCGGCGTCGCACCGGCTGCAGCGAGCGCATCAGCGGAGAAGGTAGCCCCGCCGCCGTCGAAGTTGCCGTTCGCCGCGGTGTTCAGATCTGTGATGGACACCGCGTTGAATGCACCCTGCAGCGAACCGTACGCAACGTCCAACTGGTTCGCTCCGGATACGGACCGCTCTGTCTTGCTGACGTCCTTGTAATCGGCGCTTACCCGAAGGGTCTGCAGCCCGGCTGCGGCGTCTGACGATGGCGTCACCACGAACTCCGCCGTCACGGATTTACCGGGGTCGACCTTGCGCGCTTCGGTACCGGAGCTCTCCAGAACCTCCCAGCCCTCGGGCAGCTCTGGGGTGAGTACGACGTCGAACTTGGGTTTGGTGCCTGCGTTGACGAACGTCGCGGTCACGGTGGTGTTGTTGCCCTGGAAGACCTGCTCCTCGAGTCCGACGTTCACCTGGGCGGCGAAGGAGTCAGCATCCTGGCCGCCCACCGCACTGGTGTTCAACAGGTTGATGGTTTCGCTGGCTCCGGAGGCGATCGGTGCAGTCTTGACTACAACCACTCCGCCCGCGGTCTCGGCGTCGTAGAACCAGCCGGACTCGACAGCATCCAGCTCAGCCTGGGAAGCGACCTTCGCCAGCTTGTCCCTGCCTACCTGCACTCCGCGCGGCTCGGACCCGCTGTGGGCCTTGACCATGTACGGACGGGCTTCAGCCATGCCGTCGTAGGTGCCTTCGCGCTCACCGATCGTGATCCTCACGGTTCCGCGCTTGCCTGCATTCGGCGCTTTCACGTCGAACTGCTGATTGCTGAACTCGCCGTCCTTGTACTCGCGGGTGATCTTCTCATCCTCATACAGGGTGAAGCTGCTCTCGCCCTCCGGGTACACCTCAAGGGTGATCGGGGAATCCTCGGGGACCAGCGACGCGTTGCGGGCCGTGATTCCTTGCGGAACCAGGGCACCGGAACGGACGAAGATCGGCAGTTGCTCCAGTGGAGCGGCAACACCGTTCAGTACCTGGCCGCCCTCGTAGATCTTGCCGGTCCAGTAATCCACCCACTGTTCCCCTGCGGGCAGGTAGATGCCGTTGCGGATGTCCGAATCCTTGAACACGGGAGCCACCAGGTAATCCTCCCCAAGGAGGAACTGGTTGTTGGCTTCGGCGCTGTAGGAGTTCGGATCCTGCGGGTACTCAAGCGCCATGGAGCGCATCATCGGCATACCGGTGGCGTGGGACTCCTGGGCCAGAGTGTAGATGTACGGCATCAGGCGCTGACGCAGTTGCAGGTAGTTCCGGTTGATCTCGGTTGCTTCCTCGCCGTACAGGTAAGGCCGCTTGTCCGTCGAGGCCCAGCCGCTCATCGAGTAGAGCGCGGGAGCGAAGGCCTTCCACTGCAGGTCACGGACGTAGCTCTCAGTGGAGCCGCCGAAGATTCCGTCAACATCGCCGGTAGTGAAGGCGAGTCCGGAATTACCTGCGCCGGTCAGCGCGGAAATCTGCCAGCGGACGGCGTCGAGGTTTCCGGAGTGGTCTCCGGTCCACTGCATGCCGCAGCGCTGCGACCCTGCCCAGCCTTCGACCATCAGCGAGTAGCCGCGGGCATCGGAGTACTGCTCGATCCCGTTGTACGCAGACTCGCAGCCGGTGAGGGCCTGGCGGTAGCCCTGGCCAACCCAGGCGACGTCGAGCTTGCGCATGCGCACACCGGCTTCGCCGACCTCGAACTCCTGGTTGGTCAGCGAGCGCTGGGTCCACAGGCCGGTGACGAGGCCCGTTTCTTCCTTGATCGCATCCACGGTTTCTGGAAGTTCGACGTACTCACAGCCGTAGCCGTCGTTGACGAGCATCCAGCCGGCGGGCATGTCGTGCTCCACGAATTCCTTCGCGAAGTCCAGCGCCTGCGGGGTACGCAGCTTGGCCGGATCCTTGTAAGCGGTGTAGGTGCTGTTACCGCGGTTGTAGCAGTCGGCGTCGCCGTACTCCAGCCCGTAGATCGGGGGAAGCATGGGGCGGCCGGTCAGCTGGGTGTAGGACTCCAGTGACTCTTTGTAGTCACCGACGAAGTAATAGGCGTCGAAGCGCTTCTCTTCGTGGGTGGTGGTGTTGTTCTTGAAGTCGTAGCTGCCGCGGGCAAAGGTGTTGCGGAGAACGCCGTAACCGTTCGAGGACATGTAATACGGCACCGCATTGGGGTAGCCGTCGTCGTCCCAGTCGAAGTTGCGGGCGATGTTGATGGTGGCATCGGTGTGGACGGAACGCCCGTTCTGCATACCGCCGCCGATGAACTGCTCACCCTCGTTGTCAGCAAGGTGCTGCGTTGCGGAGTTGCCGCCGAAGGTAATCGGGACCGCCTCTGCCCAGACCACTGAACCGTCTGCCCGCTTCAGCGTGGTCTTGCCGGTTGCCTTTTCGATGCTCAGCGTGATGTCGGCGGTCTTGAGCGTAATGACGTCACCGTCGGCAACGCTGACCGCGGCGCCGTCGAACGTCTCGGCGCCGACCACGATGTTCGCCGTGCGGGCGGGGTCATTCTGCGGCGTGTTTGCCGGATCGGTGAACTCCCCACTGGGATCCGCTTCGAGGCGGAAGTTCCGGTTGTCCAGGAAGGTCACGCGCATGGCGCCGTTCGCGGCGGTCAGTGTGACAACCGAACCTTCGTGCACCACGTCGGTGATGGCGCCGATCGGGGTGCCGCCGTCGTCGACCGCTACTTCCGGCGTGACTGGCTTGACGGCAATCGGGGTGGTAACCGACGTCGTCGTCGGCTCCGTTTCGTTGGCAAGTGCGGGTGCCGTGGCGATTGCCGGGATGCTGCCAAAGGCAAGCAACGCTGACAGACCGACGACGCCGGCACTCCGGGTGCGCTTCCTCGCGCCCCATGTAGTGCTCATGGTCATAATCTCAACTCTCGGTGCGGACGGTTTGATCTTTACTGATTGTTTGTGGTGCCCTTGATGCATTAATAGTCACTCAAAATGTGATCTGGGTCAATAGTGGACGCGAAAAAAGCCCCAGCCGAGCGGCAGGGGCTTCTTTCGTGGAGGACTTAGTCGACTTCGACGGGCGGGGCGACAATCACGTTTGTCCCCCGCTCCTCGAAGGCGCTGATCTGCTCCTGGGTGATGCCGCTATCGGTGATGAGGTTGCTGAACACATACCCGTTCATGGTGGCGAAGGACCGCACGCCGATCTTCGAGGAGTCAGCGACCACGTACGCAGCGAATGCCCGGCGTGCCACGAGTGCGTTCACCGCAGCCTCACCCTCGTCGCTGACCGTCGGACCCACTTCCGGGTCCAGGCCGTTCACGCCCACGAAAGCGAAGTCAAGGGCCACATTCTGCAGGATGATGTCTGTGTAAGGGCCCACCAGTTCGTAGGATCTCGGGTTGACGATGCCACCCGTCACCATGATCTTAATGTTGGGACGCACGGCCAGCTGGGCGGCAATGTTGATGGCGTTCGTGACGACCGTGAGGGTGGGCTTGTTGGAGGGCTCCATGAGGTCACGCCGCGTGCTGAGTACCGACGCGATCGCCGTGCTGGTGGTTCCCCCGCACAGTCCGATGACGGCCCCGCGCGGGATCAGTTCGCTGGCTGCCTGGGCGATGGCCCGCTTGTGCTCGGTCTGGTTGTCCTTGTTGTAGCGGACCGGTAGATCGTAGGCCACCGTCTCGATGGTGGCGCCACCCCGGGTACGCGTCAGCAGGCGTTGGGATGCAAGGCTGTCGAGGTCGCGCCGCGCCGTGGCCGGGGAGACCGCGAGCTTCTCCACGATGTCCTCAACCTCAACCTGGTTCGACTCAGCGAGCAGGTCCAGAATGGCGCTGAGCCGTTCGGCTCTCTTCATCGACGGGGCCTTTCATCAAATGTTCACTGCGCGGGCTCGGCGAACAGGGTCAGTAAGCGGGATACTTCAGAGACCATGGCCGCACGGCCGGCTCCGAGGTACTTCCTAGAGTCAACCATGCCCGGGTCATTTGCGAGCGCTTCGCGAACCGCCCGCGTAAAGAAACCGTTGAGGTGGGTCGAGACGTTGATCTTGGTCATGCCCGCGCGGATGGCCGCAGCGATGTTGGCATCCGCCACCCCGGACGATCCGTGGAGTACCAGGGGCACCGACAGTGCGTCCCGGAGACGTCCGATCAGTTCAAGATCCAGTTCAGCGCTGCGCTCTGTCATGGCGTGCGAGGAACCGACTGCGACAGCGAGTGCATCCGCGCCCGTCGCGGCCACGAAGTCCGCGGCTTCCTGCGGGTCCGTCCGGACTCCGGGCGCGTGCGCACCGTCCTTGCCGCCCACCTTGCCGAGCTCGGCCTCAACGTAGACCGAATTCTGGCGCGCATACTCCGCCACCCGCGCCGTAGTGGCGACGTTCTCCGCGAACTCAAGGTGGGCGCCGTCGTACATGATTGAACCGAATCCAAGATCCACTGCTGCCATCGCCAGGTCAGGATCCTCGGCGTGGTCAAGGTGTACGGCCACGGGAACGACGGCGGCGCGCGCCACCGCCAGCGTGGCGAGTCCCACCGGTTCAAGACCGCCGTGGTACTTCACGCAGTTTTCCGAGACCTGCAGGATCACGGGCAGGCCGGCAACTTCGGCACCGGCAACAATTGCCTCAGCGGTTTCCAGATGAAGCACGTTGAACGCGCCGATGCCGGTCCCTGCTGCGCTTGCCGCCTTCATGAGGTCGAATGTAGGTGTCAGTGTCACGTAACGTGCTCCGTCTCTTCCTGCGAGCTGACGTCCGCGAGGGAGATTCTGCTGATCTCCACCTGGCCGGCAAGCTGTGGGTGGCTGGGGTGGATTTCTCCGGCCGCAGGCATGAGTACTGCCGCGGCTGACCAGGAGGTGGCGTACCTCAACATGGCCTCTGGGTCTGTGATGTTGGCTGCCAGGAGAACGGCGATGGCGGCGACCGCGGCATCGCCCGCTCCGGTGGGGTTGCCCGCCAGGCGCTCCGGCAACTTCGCGTGCCACATGGTGCGGCGGTCTTCCGCGGTGTAGAGCCGGAGTCCGTCGGCTCCGCAACTGACGAAGAGCAGCTTCACTCCGCGGTCCAGCAGCATGCCGGCGGCCGTGCTGATATCCGTGACTCCAGTGGCTTCCAGCAGCTCGTGGTTGTTGGGCTTCAGCACATCGGCCCCGGCGTCGGCCGCTGCCAGAACCGCGCTGCCGGAGGTGTCGATGATGCAGGGCACGGCGTACGACGCCGCACGGGCAGCCAGCCACGGATAGAAGTCCTCGGGCGCCCCTTCCGGCAGGCTCCCTGACCCTATAAGGCATCCGGCCGCGGGAAGCGCCTCCTCGACGGCGGCGCGTAGTTCGCTCCACTCAGGGTCGGTGAGCGGTGCGCCCTGCTCGTTGAAGATACTCGTTTCGCCGTCCGCGGAGTCCACGAAGGCCATCGAGCGCCGGGTTGGCCCGTCCACCGGCACCAGCCGGTGCGGGACGCCGCTGCCGTCCAGCTCGGCCGCGAACTCGGTGCCCGAACCGCCGCCCACCGTCGTAATGGCGAGGGTGGAGTGCCCGGCCTGATGGATGACCCTGGCGACATTGATTCCCTTCCCGCCGGCCCGGCTAAGCGGGCGGGAGACGCGGTGTGAGCCTCCTGCGCTGATGCCA
Organism: Arthrobacter pigmenti; assembly: GCF_011927905.1. Taxonomy (NCBI): domain Bacteria; kingdom Bacillati; phylum Actinomycetota; class Actinomycetes; order Micrococcales; family Micrococcaceae; genus Arthrobacter; species Arthrobacter pigmenti. The sequence goes on along the minus strand of NZ_JAATJL010000001.1, from coordinate 56,679 downwards.
TTCACCGCGTAGGTGAGGTCAACCGCGGGATTGGGCGTCACAGTGACTACCGGTCCGCGGAGGTTGTCGGCACCGTTCATGGACGCGCTCCGAGCAGGTCCTGGGCCTGCAATCCTGCGCCGATCAACCCGGCGTCCTGACCCATGCTCGCCGCCAACAGGCGCGGCCGGCGATGGAACGAAAGCCGCTCATCCACCGCAGCCCTCAGCGGCGCGAAGAGTTGCTCACCGGCCTGCGCCAAACCGCCGCCGATCACCACGGCCTCGGTGCCCAGGGTGGCGGCAAGCTGGCAGATACTGAAGGCAAGGGCGTTCACGGCGTCGTCAACAACCGCCTGGGCCTGAGCATCTCCGGCAGCCTGCAGCTGCAGCACTTCGCGCGCACCATTAACTGCTCTCCCGGACCGTTCTGCGTACCTGCGGGCTATCGCGCCGGCTGCGCCAACTGTTTCAAGGCATCCGTGCGCACCGCACCGGCATGGTTCCCCGCCGGGCACCTCCGCGTGCCCGATTTCCCCGGCATATCCGCCTCCGAGGATCCGCTGACCACCGCAGAAGACGGCGCCTGCAACGCCTGTACCGATAATCATGACGACGACGTCGGCCAGCCCCCGTGCCGCACCAATTCGGACCTCGGCATCACCGGCGGCACCGACGTCGTGCCCGAAGGTCACGGGCAGGCCGGTGGCGGCTTCCAGGCGTTCCGTGAAGGGGTAGTCACGCCAGCCCAGATTCGCGGAGAAGATGCCGACGCCCTTGCGTTCATCGACGAGCCCCGGAGCAATGAGGCCAATAGCGCGGACCCGCTTGTGCGGCCAGGCCGCACGGTATTCTCCGAGGATCGCTACGACGTTCTCAACCACCGAGTCCCCGGCTTCCCCGGGCCGCAGCACTGTTGGCCGGCGCTGGACACCCTGGAGCTGATCAGCCGAATCAAGCAGGGCTGACTTCGTGTCAGTACCTCCGACGTCGATGGCCAAAATGGCTTCGTCAGGGGCCAGGACCGGCCCCTGATGAGGACTCGTCGGTTCAGAAGGGATCACCCAGGCAAGTTTAGCCATCCAGGATAACCGAGCGTGTGAGGTTGCGGGGTCGGTCAGGATCAAGGCCGCGGGCAAGCGCGCGGTCAAGGGTGACCTTGTGGACGCGGGCGAGCTCGGCCAGCGGGTGGCGTGCTGAGGAGATGAACTGGGCTCCGGTGGCCACCACATCTGCTGCCAGACCATCCACGGCGGCGCCGAACAACCAGACAACCCGCCCAGGCGAAGCAATGGAAATGGGCCCGTGGCGGTACTCCATTGCCGGATAGGATTCGGTCCAGCCCTGCACGGCTTCCCGCATCTTCAGCCCGGCCTCGTGCGCCAGCCCCACAGTCCAGCCGGTGCCGAGGAAGGAAAACTGCTCGGCGTTCAGGAGGTCGCTGGACGTCTCCTCCGCGAGCACGGCCTGGGCGTCAACGATCGCACGATCAATATCCTCACCGAGGGAGGCCAGCAGGTAGACCAGTGCCGAGGTTGCGAAGCGCGTCTGCACCACCGATTGCTCATCCGCGTACGGAAGGCCGATCACGCGGTCCGCGAGCCCATTGATAGGCGAGGTGACGTCCCCGATCATCGCCACGCTGGGGATGGCGCCGCGATACTTGTCAAGCAGGTGCAGGACCTCGGTGGTAGTTCCCGAACGGGTAATCACCACGATTGCGTCATAGCCGCGCACGGCGAGATCCGGTGCTTCGGAGGCTGCAAAGGCGTCAGTCACACCCTTGCCCGCGGCCTCACGTGCCACAGCGTAGGCCTGTGCCATGAACCAGGACGTCCCGCAGCCAATGACCGCGATGCGCGCACCGTCGGCGGGCAGCAGATTCTCTTCGGCTGACTGCCGGGCAGCAGTCTTCCAGACGTCCGGCTGGGAAAGGAGTTCAGCTTCCATGTGTGCGCCGGGCTGCACTGCAGAAAGTGGAGCAGTCTGCTGGGTCATAGGTTCTCCTGAAGAAATGTGACGGATGATCGAAACTGGTTATTAGTCTGCCGTATCAATCATTTCTAGTCTACCGCACGTAGATGAAACTTCATCAAATCGTGTTGTTGGACCGCCGGAAAACTGTAACTCGCAGGGATCCCGGCAAGTTGGATGGAGCCTACCGGCTGCGCCCCGTGATCGAACGTGATGGCAGTTGCACGCACATTTGCCTGCACTGCTGGCCGCACCGAGCGGTTACACGCGGTCGATCAACCGCTCAATGCCGTCGAGCGCCCGCGGCAGCGCGAAGTTGATTTCGTAGTTGGGGTCCGTAGACGCAGCCATTTCGGGGTCGGCGAACACACTCAACACTTCGGGGAAGACTTTCGGATCCAAAACACTGAAGAGCGCGCGCACGTACGCGTCCCCGCCCTCATCGGTCAGATTCATAGGATTGGTGGCGAGGTCCCGTTCAAGCCTGGACGTTGTGGCCACCAGGTTGCTGATCATCAAGGCCGCACCGAGCTTGTCCGGAGCCCTCAAGCCTGTTTCCCGCAAAGCGCCAAGCAGCTGCTCCAGCCACTTCAGCTGGCCTGGCGTGGATGGCATGTGACTGATGGGAATATCCAGCACCCAGGGATGCCGTCGATACCGCGCGCTGGCCTGTGCGGCCCATTCGAGGCAACGGTTTCGCCAGCCTGCAGAGGTGGACGGCGTGGGGGCTCCAAAGGCGGCGTCCTGCATCAGGACCAGCAGTTCTTCCTTCGACTCCACGTGTCGATATAGCGACATCGTGGTGAATCCCAAGGCCTTGGCGATGCGGGCCATAGTCAGCGACCCAAGCCCCTCAGCGTCCGCAACGTCGATACCGGCCTGCACAATCCGTTCGACGTTCAGATCCGCCTTGGGTCCACGGGCCGCCTGCTTCTGAAGGCCCCACGCCTTGAGGAAACCCGGTGGAAGAACGCCGTCGGGCAGGGCGGAAGCGGCCAGTTCGTTCTGCTCCAACGGCCAACCCCTTCAGTTGCTTGCAAATCGATCCTAACAAACAGTGTGCGGCGTAAGCGTAAATGTGTATTATATAAACTGTATATCAAATACACACCTCCCAAAAGGAGCCTCTCATGTCCGCTCTCGCCAGCACCGGAAGGCATTCGCAGGATCCCGTCCTGTGGGCGCACGGGATCCATAAACGTTTCGGCGCCCACAGTGTGCTCAGCGGCGTGGATCTTGACCTCTCCAGCGGCGAAGTTGTCGCCCTGCTCGGCCCCAACGGTGCCGGAAAGACAACGTTGATCAACATCCTCAGCACGCTCATCAAGCCCGATCAGGGAACAGCCTCGATTGCGGGGATCGACCTGCTGGCTAACCCAACCAGCGCCCGCAGGCACTTCAGCCTCACCGGGCAGTACGCTGCGCTGGACGATTTCCAGTCAGGCCAGGAGAACCTCATCATGATGGCGCGGCTCTCCGGGCTGACGAAGGGGCAGGCACGGGAGCGGGCAACCGGGCTCCTCGAAGCCTTCGACCTCACGGGGACAGGCACTAAGCGGGTTTCCACCTATTCCGGTGGCATGCGGCGTCGGCTGGACCTCGCGGCCGGCATCGCTGCACGGCCGGCCGCGCTCTTCCTCGATGAACCGACCACCGGTCTCGATCCGCAGAGCCGGCACAGGCTCTGGCAGGAAATCCGGCAATTGGCGCAGGACGGAACGGCGATCCTGCTGACAACCCAGTACCTCGAGGAAGCGGACCAGCTCGCGGACCGGATCCTCATTTTGAACGGCGGCGCTCTTATTGCAGAGGGCACAGCCCGGGAGCTGAAAGGCTTGCTTGGAAACATCCACCAGGTCCGGTTTTCCTTCGGCAGCCAGGAGGACCTCGACAGGGCCGCCGCCCTGACGCAGCCAACCGCTGTTGATCCTGATTCCTGGTCACTCACCGTATCGACCACCGATACCGCCGCCACCATCCGCCGGATCCTCGGCGACCTTGCGGATGTAACCGTGGCGAACATCGCCATCCTGCAACCAACGCTCGACGACGTCTTCCTCACCCTCACTCAGCCTGCCCATGCGGAGCGAGTGAACCAGCCCGCCCGGCCCGCAAAGGAGCAGGTCCAATGACCACCACCACGCTGAACGTCCGCTCCGGAACCGCCGTCATGGTGGGCCGGGAACTCCGCCGCACAGTCCGCAGCATTGACGGCCTGGTGCTCTCGATCGTGCTGCCCGCGATGATCCTGCTGTCCTTCGTGGTGATCTTCGGCGGCGCCATGAACACCGGCACGGAGTATGTGGACTACGTGGTGCCCGCTGTGATTGTCCTGTGCGCGGGGTACGGTGCCGCGAACACGGCAGTCTCCGTGGCAACCGATATGACCACCGGCACCATCGGCCGGTTCCGCACCCTGCCTACCTACGGTTCCGCCGTCCTCGTGGGCCACGTCATAACCAGCGTCCTACGCAACCTTGCTTCCTCGGCCGTGGTGGTCGGTGTCTCCTTTGCGCTCGGCTTCAGGCCCTCCGGGAACGTGGCGGGCTGGCTGACGGCGGTCGGCATCCTGCTCGTGTTCGTAGTCGCGATGACCTGGATAGCCTGCCTCCTTGGCCTACTGCTCAGCCCGGAAGCAGCCAGCGGCTCCACCTTCCTGATGATCTTCCTGCCCTACATCAGTAGCGGGTTTGTCCCGGTCAATACGCTTCCGGAGTGGATCCGCGGCATTGCCGAGCACCAGCCGCTCACACCGGTAATTGAAGCCGTGCGGTCCAACCTGATGGGCAACACCGCGTACGACGACGTCTGGCTGGCTCTCGCGTGGTGGATTCCCTTGGGCGTGGCAGCGCATGCCGGCGCAGCTGTGCTGTTCCAGCGCACCCGGAAGCGCTAGCGGTACAGCTAAATAGCAGGAACCTCGCCATGGCGGGAGCGGTTCCCGTCGCCTTAGTGGGACTCGACGATGTCCTCGTTGCGGGCGAACCGGCGGTTACGCAGCACGGGAAGGAACTCACGCACCTCATCGATCCGGCGCCGGTTCACATCAGCAGTGACCACGCCGCGTTCCTCGTCGTTCAGGAAGACCTGCGGCACGCCCATTGGATCGAGGATGACGGAGTGGCCGATGGTGTGAGCGCTGGAGGTGCCGGCTGCCGCAACCCAGACCGTGTTTTCGATCGCCCGCGCACGCAGCAGGGTCTCCCAATGTTCAATCTTGTGGTCGCCCTTGAACCAGGCGGCGGGCACCAGCACGACGTCGGCCCCCTGGTCCGCGAGCGCCCGCGCGAGTTCCGGGAAGCGCAGGTCATAGCAGGTCATCAGCCCAACGGTAAGGTCGCCCACCGGCACCACCTTGATGCCGCCGTCGCCCGGTTTGATGCGCTTGGACTCGTGGTAGCTGAAGGCGTCATAGAGGTGAAGCTTGCGGTACGTCTCAACGATCTTGCCGGTCGAGTCAATCAGCACGAGCGTGTTGTACGGGCGCTCCTCGCCGCTGGCTTCGTAACCGCCGGCGACGACGGCGATGTTCAGTTCCGCCGCAAGGAAGGATAGCTGCTGCACGAAACCGGACCAGTTCGCTTCCACCGCAACGGCCAGATCCCCGTCCACCTTGCCGATGGAGAACATTGATTCCTCGGGGAAGACGATCAGCTGCGATCCATCAGCGCTGGCCTGCCGCGCAAGTTCCCGCATGGTTTCGATGTTGGCCAGGACATCGCCGCCCGGCCTGAACTGTCCGACGCTGATCTTCATCGTGAGCCCTTTCGGGTAGGAACTGGGGCTGATTCAAGCGTACCGAACCCCAAGGAGCTAGAACTGCGGGTGCCACAGTTCCGTCGCGTTGCCGTGCACCGCCAGCACTGACCGCCACCGGTCGAACACCGAGCACGGGTGCGAGATCCCAAGGTCCACCGTGTCACCGACTACCAGCCCGTCCGCGCTCTCCACGATGGCGTGGTGGTCGAAGAGCTTGACGACGACGCCGGCCGGCTCCACCTGCGCCTCGCCGTTCCGGTGATGCGCAACAAGGGTGGGCAGGCCGGCGTCGTACGCCAGCTCCCTCTTGCCTGCCCCGAGCACCGCCCTGGCTTCCTCTGGCACGGAGAGAACGACGGCGCGCACCACCGCCGCGGGCCGCAGCCCCGGCAGCGGTGAGACGTCGGCGTACGTCCCGTGGTCGTGGATGACGTAGCAGCCCGAGCGGAGGACATTGATCGCTCCGGCGGGCAGGAACTGCGCAGCCCGATCCTGGAAGGCAGAGCCGCCGATCGAGAAAATCGGCTGCTCCCCGAACCGTTCCCGAAGCCCTTCGAAGATGGTCCGGGCCATCCGGCAGTGCGAGTCCACCTGCTCAAGGTTCTCCGCCGTGCGGAGGTTCGGCGCAATTCCCTCGTAGGCACTGACGCCCGCCAGCCGGAGTCCTGGGTGCCGGTGGATCTCATCAGCCAGTGCCGGGGCTTCGTCCGCTGTCCTGATGCCGGTCCGACCCCCCGCGACGCCGACGTCGATGAGCACGTTGAGTCGCGGACCGGCGCCGTCGAAAACCTCTGCCAGCACGGTCACGCCCGCCACCGAATCGGTAAGGCAGAAGATGTCCAGTGTGTGGTCCGCCTCCAGCAACCGCCGCAGCTGCAGGACCTGCGGTGTGAACACCACCTCGTTGGCGATCAGGATCCGGCGAGCGCCCCACGCAGCAGCGTGAACCGCCTGGCCCGCGGTCGCAACCGTTACGCCCCACGCGCCGGGCAGTTGCCTGTGCACAATCTCGCGGGTCATTGTGGTTTTGATGTGCGGCGCGAGGACCATTGACCGTTCTGCCGCCCACCGTTCCTTCAACGCGATGTTGGAGTCGATAGCCGCAACATCCAGCAGCAGTTGCGGGAGGCTTTGCAGGGGGAGGTGTCCGTTGAGGTTCGGCATCTTCGGAATCCTACCGTCCAGCGTACGTACAGCGGGCGCCAAGGTTTACCTCATCAGGGGCTGCTAAGCTCGCTGGCGATCGTCAATCAGTAGGAGAATCTTGTGAAGAAGAAGTGGCTGATCGGCCTGTGCTTAGCCGGATCGCTCGCGTTTGCGACGGGCTGCGCGGGAAATACCGAGGCGGAACCGGCTCCGGAGGAAAGCGCCTCCAGCACCCCGGCCGAAGCACCGACGCCGGACCTTGAGGGGATCCCCGACGTCGTCGCCGTCGTCAACGGCCTCGAAATCCCGAAAGACGAGTTCATCACCTCGTATGAGGGCGCATTTCAGCAGATGTCCATGCAGTCGCAGATGACCGGCCAGGAGGTCAACCAGGAACAGCTGAAGACGCAGACGCTGGATAACCTGATCGGCAATAAGCTGCTCATCCAGGAAGCGGACAAGCGCGGGATCGAAGCATCCGAAGAGGCCGTCGCAGCCGAGACCGACAAGCTCGTGAAGTCCAACAACTTCGCCGACGCGGAAGAGCTGTTCGCGAAACTCGAGGAGGTGCAGGGCATCCCCAAGGAGGAGGCCACCACCCAGATTGAACAGCAGGTCCGGCTGAACACCCTGCTCGCGGAAGAAACCGGCGACGTCACGCCCACCGAGGAAGAACTGAAGGCAGCCTACGAGGAAGCGAAGGCACAGGGCGCAGCGGCCCAGGGCGGCGAAATACCGCCGTTCGAGGAGGTCCGCCCCCAGCTCGAGCAGCAGGCCGTCGCCCAGAAGCAGAATGAAGCGGCAGCTGCCCTGGTGGAAAAGCTCCGCGAAAGCGGCGAGGTAACCAGCAACCTCTAGACCCCATCCGCATCGACTCTCCCCAAATGGGGCTTCTCAGGCTGAAAACCCGCTGAGAAAGCCCATTTGGGGAGAGTCGAGGTAGTTAACCGGCGATCAGGTCGTTGATCACGATGGTCTGGTCGCGGTCCGGGCCAACGCCGATCGCCGAGAACCGGGTGCCGGACATCTTCTCCAGCGCCCGCACGTAGGTCTGCGCATTCTCGGGGAGATCGCCGATGGTCCGTGCGCCCGTGATGTCCTCGCTCCAGCCCTCGAAGTACTCGAAGATGGGCTTGGCGTGGTGGAACTCGGTCTGCGTCATGGGCATTTCGTCGTGGCGGACGCCGTCGACGTCGTACGCCACGCACACGGGGATGCGGTCGATGCCGGTCAGGACGTCGAGCTTGGTCACGAAGTAGTCCGTGAAGCCGTTCACGCGGGCAGCATGCCGCGCCAGAACGGCGTCGTACCAGCCACAGCGGCGCGGCCGGCCGGTGTTCACACCGTATTCACCGCCGGTCTTCTGCAGGTAGATTCCCATGTCGTCGAAGAGTTCGGTGGGGAACGGACCCGCGCCCACACGTGTGGTGTACGCCTTGATGATGCCGACTGCCCGGCTGATGCGCGTCGGGCCAATACCTGACCCCACGGAGGCGCCGCCCGCGGTGGGATTCGACGACGTCACGAACGGGTACGTGCCGTGATCCACGTCGAGGAACGTTGCCTGGCCGCCCTCCATGAGGACCACCTTGCCGGCGTCGAGTGCTTCATTGAGCACATAGGTGGAGTCGATGACCAGTGGCCGCAAGCGCTCGGCGAAGGACAGGAAGTACTCGATGATCTCTTCGACCTGGACGTCACGCCGGTTGTAGACCTTGACCAGCAGTTCATTCTTCTGCTCCAGTGAGCCCTCGACCTTCTGGCGCAGGATCGACTCGTCGAACACGTCCTGCACGCGGATGCCGAGGCGCGCGACCTTGTCCATATAGGCAGGGCCGATGCCGCGCCCGGTAGTTCCGATCGCGCGCTTGCCGAGAAAGCGTTCGGTGACCTTGTCCAGGACCTGGTGGTACGGGGCCACGAGGTGGGCGTTCGCGGAGACGCGGAGCTTGGAGGTATCTGCACCACGGGCAACGAGTCCGTCAATCTCCTCAAACAATGCCTCCAGGTTGATGACGCAGCCATTACCGATGATCGGGATTGCGTTGGGGCTGAGGATGCCTGCGGGAAGGAGCTTGAGTTCGTACTTTTCACCGCCGACGACGACGGTGTGCCCGGCGTTGTTGCCACCGTTCGGCTTTACGACGTAATCGACGCGACCGCCGAGCAGGTCTGTGGCCTTGCCTTTACCTTCGTCGCCCCATTGGGCTCCGACAATCACAATTGCTGGCATGGGATCCTCCCCCATTTGTTGGCCGCATTCTTTAGCGCGCCGCGTGCCGCGCGCAAGGTGCCGCCGTGCATGAGAATGCCCCAAGACTTGTAAGAAGTCCGGGGCTCTTACCACCCAAGTTTAGCGGACTCCCCGTTCAGCGCCCGGGAGCGTTACGCGAACGCTTTGCTTCAGCCGCCCTGCGCGCCGTTGACGAAGCCTACGATCATCGCCGTCCACCAGCACGCCTGCGAGATGCCGAGGCAGATCAGCAGGTGCGTGCGCATTCCAACGTCGAGGTCCACGAAACGGGTGTGGCGCGGCTTGGAGTTCAGCCGGCGCATACAGGGGATCAGCAGGATGCCGTTCAGCGTAAGGATCAGCACGGCGGCCGTCTTCACCACGGTGAAGGGGTTCTGCATGTCGGGGTTGATGAGCGCACCCGTGATCAGCAATCCACCGATGCCTGCCCAGATGATGGGCAGAGCCGCCGATTCGATGCGGCTCGTCTCGTGGAGTTGGCGGCGTGTGATGAGCCAGAGGAAACCCACCCAGTCGACCAGCAGGACGGCACCGAAGGCGGCAACAACGGAGAGGGTGTGAAAGGTGAGTGCCACTTGCTCCACGGGCGGCTCGACCCGTACTACTGAGCCTATGGTGACCGACGCGATCCAGGCGGCAATCGCGGCCAACGAGAGGAACGCGATTCGAGGAAGGGAATAGCTGGTTCGTAAAGAGACGCTCGAAACTGCGGATGTCATGACGGTCAGCTTCATTCGGGGCGTGCACGGCGCCGGGTTAATATGGGTGAAGGACTCCTTTCCTGCCAACCCCCACACGAGCTGAGGTGAGGAATTTTACGCCTCGTTGCAGGTCTTCACAAGGAATTGGTCGGACGGGAACTTATGATTTCCTCACCGGTTCAGGAACCGCTCGCAAGGGCAGCGGTCGCCGGCTTCCAGGGGGAACCATGCATCCGGTCCGGCGTTTGTCTCTGCTTTTTGCAGCGCTCCTTCTCGTTTCAGGCTGCAGCAATCCCGACGACGGCGGCAGCCACGTTGGGGGCGGCGCCGTCGTTGAAGCTGTTGGCCCGCTCCCAGCGGAGATGGTGCCGACGGTTGAGTCGCTTCGTATCCCGTCGTCGGGCACCGACGAAGAGACAGGACGCGCCGTCGTCGACCGTCTTACCGCATGGATAAATGCCGGGGCGAGCGCCGAGGTTTATGAGCACTATGACGGAAGTATCAGCGTCGGTGCCTTCGCCCACGAAGTGGTCGCGCAAATGCAGCCCACCCACGTCGAGGCGCTCTTCACCGACGAAATCGTCGCTTCCAGCGACATCTCCCACCAGGAGTTCCTCAGAAAAGCGGGCGAGTTCCACGCAAGCAACCTCACGCTGCATTACTCCACGCTGGAGAGCCGTTCTGACCGGCCGAATGAAGAGCCATACTCCATGGGCTATGAGTTCAGGGAGTTGCTCGGCAGCGAATCGGAAGGCGCCGCGCTCAATCTGCTCATCAGCGCCGACTTCGTTCACAACGGTGACCGCAACGTCGTCGGGCTCAGGTACGGTGACACCCGACAACCCGTAGAGCTTCACGTCATTCTCGAAGGCGGCGATTACCTGCTCATTGACTATTACGAAGTCACGTTTGAGTAGTACGTTCAGTTCATGAGCCCGTCAGTCCCGACAGCCCGCATCGGCATTTCGGGCTGGCGATACGCACCGTGGCGGAAAAACTTCTATCCGGTTGGGCTGCCGCAGCGGCTCGAGCTCGAGTACGCCTCCCAGCATCTCGACACGATCGAAATCAACGGCACCTTCTACTCCTTACAGCGACCAACCAGCTTTGTTCAGTGGCGGGACACAGCACCGGATGCTTTCCGCTTCTCCGTCAAGGGCCCGCGCTTCATCACGCACATGCTGGGCCTGCGGAACGCGGAAACGGCTCTCGCGAACTTCTTCGCGTCGGGTGTTCTCGCCCTCGGCTCCAAGCTTGGACCTATCCTCTGGCAGCTGCCCGCCACCCGCCGCTTCGACGCGGAACTTCTCGAGGGCTTCCTTTCCCAACTGCCAACGACGACGACGGCCGCCGCCTCTCTCGCCAAAGGCCACGACGATCGCCTCAAGGACCGCAACTGGACAGAGACCGACGCTGATCGGCCGCTATGCCACGCCCTCGAGGTCCGCCACGAGAGCTTCCGGGACGAAGCGTGTTACGAGATTCTCCGGAAGCATTCGGTGGCCATGGTGGTGGCCGACTCCGCCGAAAAGTGGCCGCAGTTCCGGGAGGTGACCGGCGGCGTCGTTTATGTGCGCCTGCACGGCAGCACGGAGCTGTATACGAGTGGCTACTCCGACAAGGAACTGGATGAGTGGGCGGGACTGGTCCACGGTTGGCTTACGGGCAGCGGCTGCCCGGACGGGCAGGGCCGGGATGTGCACGTCTATTTCGACAATGACGTGAAGGTACATGCGCCGTTCAATGCAATCGCCCTGGCTGGGCGGTTGAGCACCATGCGGCGGTAGGTATCTCTCTCAGCGGTGCCTGCAGAGTGCAGATCGCACTCGTTGCAGGCAACGCCTGCAGTGCAGGCGGATCCTGAAACAGTACCGGTTCCTTGACGGAGACCACGCGAGCCAAGTAGGAATCAAGTACGGCAACAAACCCCAGGAGGACATCATGAGCCAGAGCACCTCGGACGAACCACAGGAAATCGATGAGGACCTGCCGGGCAAGCCCGACACCGACCCGGATGTCCAGTCCGATCCCGCCTACGACGCCAGCGATTCCAGCGACTGGAGCGGCGAAGGCGGGGCAACGCCGTCGGGCGCCGCAACCGATGCAGCGGACGATGACCGGCCGGTCAACGAGGAAGACGAGCAGGACGGCGAACAGGATGGCAAGTGAGTCCATCCTAGGATTGGGGTATGCCTGCAACTGCTGACACGGGACCCGCTCCCCTGCTGGTCCTCAACAAGATCACGAGCATCCTTGACGCCTTCTCGCTCAGCAGGCCCGAACTCACCCTCGCGGACATCCGCAAGGCCACGGGGTTGCCGACCTCCACCGTGCAGCGGCTCGTCGGCAACCTGGTGGCCAACGGCTTCCTCGACCGCACCCAGGACGGCTACCGGGTTGGCGTGAAGATGGCGTACTGGGCAGCTCCGGCCGCGCACGGCGTCGAAATCCTCGAGACCCTGAAGCCGGTCATGAAGGAACTGCGGGATTCCCTCGGCGAAACCGTCTGCTTCTACCAGTCGTCGCTGGAGTACCGCGTGTGCGTGGCGATGGCCGAGACCCACCACATGCTGCGCCGCGCCATGCACGTTGGCGACATCCTGCCGCTCCACGCAGGCTCCGCCGGCCGGGTGCTCCTGGCCTATGACCGGCCACTTGCCGATCGCATCCTCGCCATGGACCTTGATCCGCTGACCGCCGGAACCATCACCGACCGGGAGATTCTCCGCGACGCGATAGAGAAGACCCGCGTGGATGGCTACGCGATTACGATCGGCGAGCGCGAATCCGGCTCCAGCGGCCTGTCCGCGCCGGTCTTCAACGCGCAGGCGGACATCATGGGCGCCCTGACGATCATGGGGCCGTCCTTGCGTATGACTCCCGAACTCTGTGAGTCCTGGGTCGAGAACCTCCTCGAGGCAACCGAGCGCATCACCCGCATGATCGGTGGGCGGCTGCCCGGCGAGAAAACGCTTAGATAACCCACTCGAAGGCGCTGGCCTTGGAGCGTGCGCCCTGGGCGGCCTTGGACCGGTTGTCCTCGCCCAGTTCCGCGATGACGCCTTCGCCGAGGGTGACCAGTTCAGCGAACGACGACGGCGTGAGCCACCCCGGGCGCGTAGCGAACAGGATGTCCTCACTCGAGGTGTTGCCCGAGGCGCCGGGTGCGAACGGGCAACCGCCCAGGCCGGCGAGCGCCCCGTCCACCATGTAGGCGCCGGCGTCGATCGCGGCAAGTGCGTTGGCGACCCCCATCCCCCAGGTGTCGTGCCCGTGGTACACCACCCCGCGCTCCGGGGATAGCTCAGTGGTCCTGCGGATCAGGCTGCCGACTTCCTGCGGGACGGCGTGGCCGAGGGTGTCACAGATGACGACGTCGTTGGTTCCAGCCGAGCGCTCGTCGGCTACCAGCGCGAGCACCCGTTCCGGGTCGATGCGCCCTTCGAAGGGGCAGGTGAACGACGTCGCCAGGCAGAGCTGGATGGTGGCTCCGGCGTCGTTCGCGTACCCCACGGCCTCCGGCAGTGCGGCCATGCTCGCCTCGGTGGTGCGCCCGATGTTGGCCTGGTTGTGGGCATCGGAGACGCTGAGGCAGTACTGGACGTTCTTGGCGCCTGCTGCGGTGGCCTTCTGTACGTGGCGCGGGGTGGCCACCCAGATCCAGCACTTCTCAAGTTCCTCAGGCGTGAGCGCCTCGATGACCTCAAGGGTGTTGGCCATGGGCGGTACCAGGTCCGGCCGCGCCATGGAACCGATTTCGAGGGCGGGCACCCCGGCGGCAAGGAGGGAACGGACAATGCTGACCTTGCGGTCGGTGGCAAGGACGCCGCCGGTCAGCTGCAGTCCGTCGCGCAAGGTTACGTCGCGGAGCGCGGTTGTGCGGGTCATCGGATCTCCTTCTCAAGGGCCGGGGTCAGCCCCATGTCTTCCAGGATGCGGTCCACGTCTCCCGGGGACCGGTCGAGCAGGTCTCGGAGGATCTCCGCCGTGTTCTCTCCCAGGTCCGGTCCGAGGTTGCGGATGGGCAGCGAAGCACCACCGATGACGGGCGTGATGCCCGGGAAGGCGACGTCGTCGAGCGTTTCCTCGCCCGTTGAGACGCTGAACCGCTGGATCATGTTCCGCGATGCGTACTGATCGTCCTTCACGATGTCTTCGGCCGTGTAGATCGGTCCGGCGGGGACACCGGCGTCGTCGAGCACTGCGAGCGCCTCCGCAACAGTGAGCTTCGCGCTCCACTCGCCGATCGCGGCGTCCAGTTCCTCACGCCGCTGCCAACGGGCAGCGTTGGACTGCAGCCCGGGATCGTCTCCGAGGTCCGGCCGCCCGATCGCTTCCATGTAGCGCTTGTAGATTCCGTCGCCGTTGCCGGCGACGACGATGCTCCCGCCGCCCTTGCAGAGATACGCGTTCGATGGCGCAATCCCCTCCATGCGCCCGCCTGTGCGTTCGCGCTTGATGCCGTAGGCCGTGTAATCGGGGACCAGCGATTCCATGACGGAGAGCATGGCCTCGTTCAACGCGACGTCGATGGTGCGGTGGTCCAGCGGGATGGGCGGGCCGCCGCGCTTCACCTCGCGTTCAAACAGCGCCATCACGGCACCGAACGCGGCGTAGATGCCCGCGATCGAGTCGCCGATGGAGACGCCGACGCGTACGGGCGGCCGGTCGGGATCCCCCACGAGCTCCCGGAAGCCACCAAAAGCCTCGGCGACGGCGGCAAAACCGGGCCGTGCCGAGAGCGGTCCAGTCTGGCCGAACGCGGAAATCCTAGTCAAAATTAGATCAGGATTCGCTATGTTGAGCTGCTCCGGCCCGATACCCCACTTCTCCAGGGTTCCCGGGCGGAAGTTTTCCAGCACAATGTCGGACTTCGCGGCGAGTTCCAGCACAATGTCCCGGCCCTCCTCGGTACGCAGGTCCAGCACCATGGACTTTTTGTTCCGGTTCACCGTCCGGTACAGCATCGAGGTGTTGCCGGCGTAGAGGCGCCAGTTCCGCAACTCGTCCCCGGTGCGCGGCCGCTCGATCTTGATGACCTCCGCTCCGAAGTCTGCCAGCATGCGGCCGGCTGTCGGGGCGGCGATGTAGTTGCCGAGTTCGAGAACCCGGACTCCCTTCAGCGGCGCGATGTCATTGTTCCTCTGGGGGTGTTCCACAAAGTTCCTTTCATGCGGTCTTCCAGCAAGCTTTCCAGCAGGCACTTGCTACAGGAACAGGCTGAGTACGAGGGTGAATCCGAGTGCCATCACGGAGGCCACCGAGACGCCGAGCGAGCAGGACTTGAGCGTTCCGCGGGTGGTCTGGCCCAGCAGCGACTGCAGCAGCCAGAACGTGTTGGACGTCGCGTGCACCAGGAACAGCGAACCCGCACCTGCCGCGAGGGCGATGAGCACCGGATTCAGTCCCATGGCCGGCGCTACGGGTGCAAGGATACCCGCGGCGGTGATGGCCGAGATTGAGACGGAGCCGACGGCGATGTGCAGCACCGCGGCGATGGCCCAGACCACAACGAGCGGGGCGACGGTGCTGGCCGTGAAGTACTGGCCAAGGATGTCACCCATGCCGCTGGTGGCAACAATGGCGGCGAGCGATCCGCCGGCACCGGTGAGGAGCAGGATCTGGCCGGACTCACTGAAGCCGCGGGCAATTGCCTTCTCAACGCGCGGTGTGCCGATGGTCATCCGCGCAACGATTCCCGTGCCGACCAGGCCGATCAGCAGGGAGATCACCGGTGTGGAGAGGAAGTCCATGACCGGTGAGCTGAAGTTGACCATCTTCAGGATGGCACCGGTGCCGATCAGGACCAGCGAGAGCAGCATCGGGGCGAACATCACAAACAGTCCGGGCTCGCGGCCGCTGGTTTCCACGCCGGTCTTCGCCGGGGCGGCGACGCGCACGTGGCCGCTGCCGCCGTCGTCGTTGGGGGTTGTCTGGTCCCTGGGGGTCTGGGCGAGGCTGCCCTGAGCGCCGTTGCCGTCGGAGGGCTCTTCGGCTTCCTCGAACGGCTGCTGATCCTTGTCGATCTTCCACAGGCCGCGGGTGATGAAGAAGTTCATGATGAAGATGGAAGTGACGATGGTCGGGATGATGACCAGCAGCCCGAAGATGAGCATTTCGCCGAGCGGGACGCTCAGGAGTCCGGCCAGCGCAACGGTCGCAACGCCGGGAACCATGAGGACAATGCCGCATTCGAGGCTGATCGCCATTGCGGTGGCGATCTTCGCCGTGCCGTACTTGCCAAGACGCGGGGCGATGCGGCGGGCCAGCGGCGCGCTCATCACCAGCAGCACGTCGAGGAAGATGGACTGCAGCGCGGTTCCGATGGTGAGGCCGAGGGCGTAGGGGATGCCCTTGGGACCGAAGACGTGCATCAGTTTGTCGACCAGGCGCCGGATCGCGCCCATCTCATTGAGCAGGGCACCCATCAGGACGCCCCAGCCGATCAGCAGGCCCACCTCGAACATGATGTCCGCGAAGCCCTGCATGATCGTCTCGGTAGTGGTGTTCGCGCCGAGCCCGGTGGCCAGGCCGAGGAAGGCCGCGCCAAGTACAAGGGCGAGTACGGGGTTCACTTTGAACCGGATGATCAGTACGACGATGGCGAGAATTGCCACCCCGGTGATGGTGAGTATTTGCCAGTCTTCCACGCTGAAGAACCTCCACGGACGAACGGTTGGTGATGTGTGACACACTTGCTTCCTTACAATGTGAGCACGTGCTCACCATGTGAGTCAAGTGTTGGGGCGGAACAAGTCCGTACATAATGGACCCATGAGCGCCGGTACGGAACGATTCGTAGGACACATAGCGGGCCTGGGCACGACCTCGGGGGTGCGGATTGTGATCGGCATGTGGGCGTCGTCGCCCTTTGGCGCCTTCACGGATGTGATGGTGCAGAGCGCTGAGGGCACGCGGACGCTGCTGGCGCCGTCGTCGTCGATCGCTGACTATGTGTCCGGCGCCTATTCGTTCGACGTCGTGCGGGTGGAGCCGTTGAGCGTGAGTATGGGCGAGGATTCGCTGAGCCTCGACGCCGGCCCGCTCAGCGTGGAGGCTGAACTGGGCGCAACAACCGGCGTCGGACGGCTGCTTGGCCTCATTCCGACGGCGGTCGCAACGCATCCGCGCTGGCTCACCGCGATCAACCCGGTAGCGAAGGTCCTCATGCCCGGCGTCCGGACCGTTGGCGCTACCCGCGACCAGCGCAGGCAGTACTACGGCGTGACCGGCGCGCGGCTCATCACATCAGCCAGGGTGTCCTGGGCCGGAGACGACCTCGGTGAGCTGTCGTCCGTTCGACCGCGGGTTCGGTTCGGGTTCAGCTCAGTGCCGAAGAAGCCGCAGGTTGTGGACGTGACGACCATCGCCGTCGTCGTTCCGTCGGAGGTTTCGGGCACCTAACGCGACTTCCAACCCCAGGAAGTCACCAGAACTGCACGAAAGTTCCTGAAAACGCGAAGGGCCGCCCTTCCCTTGAGGAGGACGACCCTTCGACGGTTACAGCCTAGGACCCGCTCAGCTTCTCGCTTGCCTCGGGATCCGATTCGCGGAGGAACTTCGCGATGCGCTCAGCCTCATCGATTTCACCGATCGACGCCGCCGCACGACCCAGCGCATTCAGCGACCGCAGGAAGCCACGGTTCGGTTCGTGCGAGTACGGGACCGGGCCCGCGCCGCGCCAGCCGTTACGCCGAAGCGCATCCAGCCCACGGTGGTAGCCGGTGCGAGCGTAGGCGTAGGACTCGATGGTTCGGCCTTCCGCGTACGCTTCGTCGGCAAGGATGGCCCAGACCAACGACGACGTCGGGTGCTTGGCTGCCAGGTCCACGGCCTCATCCCCCGCGGCCAGGCGGGAGACAACTTCCGGCTCTTCCGGCAGCAGGGTGGGCTCGGGGCCGAGGAGGTTCTTGCGGAATTCGTCCGACATCAGAGCTTCTTGCCTGCCGAACCCAGGGACTGCGCCGCCTCGACAATGCGTGCAGCGAGGCCCGCTTCGGCGGAAGCGCCCCAAACGCGAGGATCATAGGTCTTCTTGTTGCCCACCTCGCCGTCCACCTTGAGGACGCCGTCGTAGTTCTTGAGCATGTGGTCCGCGACCGGGCGGGTGAACGCGTACTGGGTGTCGGTATCGATATTCATCTTGATCACGCCGTAGGAGACCGCGTCGGCAATTTCCTGCTCGCTGGAGCCGGACCCACCGTGGAACACGAGGTCAAAGGGGCTGTCCTTACCGATCTTCGAACCGACCTGCTCCTGGATGTCCTTCAGGATTTCCGGACGCAGCTTCACGCCGCCCGGCTTGTACACGCCGTGGACGTTGCCGAAGGTCAGGGCGGTCAGGTAACGGCCATTCTCGCCGGCACCAAGTGCCTCGATGGTGGCCATGGCGTCATCAACCGTGGTGTACAGCTTGTCATTGATGGCGTTCTCGACGCCGTCCTCTTCGCCACCGACGGTGCCGATTTCCACCTCGAGGATGATCTTCGCGGCGGCCGCACGCGGCAGGAGATCCTTGGCAATGCGCAGGTTCTCCTCCAGCGTCTCGGCCGAGCCGTCCCACATGTGGGACTGGAACAGCGGGTTCTCGCCGCGCTTCACAGCTTCCTCCGAGGCAGCCAGTAGCGGGAGGACAAAGCCGTCCAGCTTGTCCTTGGGGCAGTGGTCGGTGTGGATGGCGATGTTAACGTTGTAGTTCTTCGCAACCTGGTGCGCAAACGCCGCGAAACCGAGCGATCCTGCCACCATGTCCTTCACCGAAGCGCCGGACCAGTAGGCGCCGCCGCCGGTGGAAACCTGCACGATGCCGTCGGAGCCGGCTTCAGCGAAACCGCGCATCGCTGCGTTGAGGGTCTGGGAGGACGTGACGTTGACCGCTGGGTAGGCGAAGCCGCCTGCCTTCGCGCGGTCGATCATCTCGTTGTAAATCTCAGGTGTGGCGATGGGCATGGCAACTCCTCAGTGTGGACGCTTCGGTGATGGGAGGCACACCGAACCCTCGAGCCTCCCGCTTCCCCCATCCTATCGAGGCGCCCTAGACCGCGGAAACCTTGGGTCACTGCGAGACGACAACCTGCATTTTGCTAGGCAAACTAATAACCAGTTGTTTGTGACAGTAGAAAGGCTGTCTACTAGAGTTGTTCGCATGAGCATCTCGGCGCCCCCGCCCTTGAACCACCCTTCGGGGTACTGGTATGAGGGCGGCGTCGGAGCAGTGGGCGTTCTGAACGCTCTGCGCGACTACCGCGCGGCTGAGGCGGCAATGCGCCGTCGAACCCGCTCATCCATGGGCATGGGGGAAACCGATCTGCTCGCCCTCCGGTACCTCCTGGAAGCGCAGAAGGCCGGGCGGCAAGTGACCCCCAAGGAACTGTCCATCCGGTTGGGGATCTCCTCCGCCTCCACCACCACGCTGATCGACCGCCTCGCGAAGACCGGGCATGTGGTCCGCAAGCCGCATCCGAAGGACAGGCGGGCGCTCATTCTGGAGGCAACCCGCAACTCCGACTGTGAGGTGCGCGCAACACTCGGCGAAATGCACAAGCGCATGAAGGATGTCGCGGATTCCCTCTCGGAGGAGGAGGCCGCCGTCGTCGTCGGCTTTCTGTCCCGCATGCGCGAGGCCGTGGACAAGATCGACACCCACCAGCCGGAACAGGACGCTAACGAACCACCGGCTGGTTGAACACGTGGCGGCGCACCCAACCGTGCATCGCGATCGCAGCCGCTGCTGAAGCGTTGATGGAGCGCGTGGACCCGAACTGGGCGATGGACAGGGTGGCATCTGCGGCGGCATGAACCTCGGGCGTCAGACCCGGCCCCTCCTGGCCGAAAACGAGCACGCACTTCCGCGGAAGCGCGTAGGTTTCAAGCGGCACGGAATCGGGAAAGTTGTCGATCCCGACGACGGCGAGACCCTCCCCTCCGGCCCAGGCAACGAATTCCTCGACAGTGGCATGGTGCCGCACGTGCTGGTAGCGGTCGGTGACCATCGCGCCGCGCCGGTTCCACCGCCGTCGTCCGATGATGTGGACTTCACGGGCGAGGAAGGCGTTGGCCGTGCGCACTACGGAGCCGATATTGAGGTCGTGTTGCCAGTTCTCGATGGCCACGTGGAATTCGTGCCTCTTCGAGTCAAGGTCAGCAACGATGGCCTCGTGCGTCCAGTAGCGGTATTCGTCCACAACGTTGCGGGTATCACCGTTGGCGAGAAGTTCCGGGTCCCAGTGCAGGCCCGTTGGCCACTCGCCCTCCCACGGGCCCACTCCCACGGTTCCCGGAGCGTTTTCCACCGTTTCTTTCACCCCCCAAGCCTAAGGTGAAAGACTTACCTTGGATTTCCACCTGATCTTCAGAAAGAAGCGTATGCGCGAGAACGAACACATCGAGTGCTGGTTGACGGATATGGACGGCGTTCTGGTGCACGAGAACCAGGCGATTCCCGGAGCTGCCGAGCTAATCGACCGCTGGGTTGCCACCTCGAGGCGGTTTCTCGTGCTCACCAACAACTCCATCTTCACGCCCCGGGACCTCGCCGCGCGCCTGAAGGCATCGGGACTGGAAGTGCCCGAGGAGAACCTGTGGACCTCCGCGCTGGCCACCGCGCAGTTCCTCCGCGACCAGATGCCCGGAGGCCGTGCGTACGTTATCGGCGAGGCCGGACTGACGACGGCGCTCCATGAAGCCGGTTTTGTCCTCACCGACCAGAAGCCCGACTACGTGGTCCTCGGCGAAACCCGCACGTACTCCTTCGAGGCCATCACCAAGGCCATCCGCCTGATCCTGGACGGCGCACGCTTCATCGCCACCAACCCGGATGTGACGGGCCCCTCCAAGGAAGGGCCGCTGCCTGCCACCGGGTCCATCGCGGCCCTCATCACCGCGGCAACCAACAGGGAACCGTACGTGGTGGGCAAGCCGAACCCCATGATGTTCCGCTCTGCCATGAACCAGATCGACGCACACTCTGAGACCACCGCCATGGTGGGCGACCGCATGGACACCGACATCATCGCAGGCATGGAGGCAGGGCTCCACACGGTTCTGGTCCTCACCGGAATCACCCAGCGGTCAGATGTGGATGCCTACCCCTTCCGGCCCGCGCAGATCGTCGATTCGGTCCAAGACCTGATTGAGCAGGTCTGATGGCCGGCATCCTGAATCTGCGGGACATCGCGGAAGTCACCGCCGGAAGCCCTCACGCACCGGCCCGCGGCAAGGTCTACCGGTCCAGCCAGCCCTTCGGGTGGGATGCGGAAGCCACCATGGACTTCCTCGGCCGCCAGGGCATCGAGACGATCGTAGACCTCCGGAGTGAGCGCGAAGCGGGCATGGTGCCGTGGCAGGTGGCTCACGATGCCGGGATCGACGTGATCGCCGCGCCGCTGGACCCAACGGATGCTGACCCGGCCGCCACGATGTCCCTCCAGACGGCGGAGGATCTCGGCAACTACTACCTCAGCTGGCTCTCCGCCCGGCCGGACGCCGTTCTCAACGCGCTGCAGCCCATCATCGACGGCCGGACCACGCTCGTGCACTGCGCCGCGGGCAAGGACCGCACCGGGGTGATCACCGCCGTCGTACTGTTGGTGGCAGGCGTTGAGGATGAGCTGATCATCGAGGATTACGCCCACACCACCGGCGCCCTGCCGCAGATTCTGCCCGCGCTGGCCGAGCTGTGGTCGGGGCAGCTGCCCGCCCACGATGTGCCGAAGGATCTGCCCGTCATCATGACCGCGCCGGGCGAGGCAATGGCCACGTTCCTCGCGGGCGTGCGGCGGGATTTCGGTTCGATCGAGGACTACCTGCTGGGTGTCGGGATGAGCGAGGCCGACGTCGCCGCGTTGCGCTCGGGCCTGCGCGCCTAACCCTTCGCGGCGTCCCGCGCTACTTCCAGGTCCGCAACGAGCTGCGCGAACGCCGGATCGCGGTCCGCTGCGTCACGAAGCCGCAGCAGCGCCGAGGGATGCGTGGTGAGCAGCACCCCTTTCGCTGCTAGCTCAGCCGGGTCCGGCATGAGCTTCCCGCGTTCGGCGCCCACCCGCACCGGTCGGCCCAGGACAGCCCGTCCTGCGGTCGCGCCCAGGCAGACGACGACGGCGGGACGCACCGCCTGCAGCTCAGCCTCCAGCCAGGGCCGGCAGGCGGTGATGTGCCCGACGTCGGGCGTTTTGTGGATCCGGGCCTTCCCGCGGCGTTCAAACCGGAAGTGCTTCACGGCGTTGGTGAGGTAGACCGACTTCGTCTCAATGGAGGCGGCGGTCAATGCTTCGGCGAGCAGGCGTCCAGCGGGGCCCACGAAGGGACGGCCGCGCTGGTCCTCCTGGTCGCCGGGCTGCTCGCCAACCAGCATGAGGCCCGCGCTCTTCGGACCGGCGGAGAACACCACCTGCGTTGCATCAGCATAGAGTTCACATCCGCGGCACTCCGGCGCCGCGTCAGCCAGTGCCTTCAGTGACCTGCTGTCAGGCACCCAACCTTGGGCGCCCGGACGTTCCTCATCAACCATGCTGAACACTCTAGGCAGCTTCGACCTCCGTTAGAAGTAGCTCTTTCTTGAACCCCCAACGGGAAGGGGCAGGAATTCCCGCTGCAGCTCCCGCACAACCTCCTGGTAAATGCGCGGGTTCCACTGAGGGCTGGCGTGCGCGGGCAGGGCGCCTTCAGTGATCAGGTCCGCGGAGACCATATTGTCCGGAAAGGCACCAGCCCAGCCGGGGCGCGCCATTGAATAGTCGACGGTGCCGTCATTCGGGTTTCCGATGAACGCGAGCTCTGTTTTGCCGAGATTGAACCGGGCAACGTTGAAGTGGAAGATATAGGACGCCTGCGACTGGATCAGCACGCTCGACGGCGCCAGCGGCGAAAGCTGCGCGAGCGTCTGATCGATGATCTGGGACCAGGTCCGCTCGTCCTTGTTCACAATGCGCTCAGCGAGTTCATACGTGCCCCGCAGTACCGACGGCACGCGCGCACCGGCCTCATAAAGGTAGACAACGCCGTCGAACATGGCCTGGTCCACCACGTCGAAGCGATCGTGTGGGCTTGAATCGAGGAGGACGAACCGCACGTCCACGCCCACTTCGCGCAGCCGGGACGCCACCTCCACAGCGACCATCCCGCCGAAGCTGTGGCCATAGAAATACAGTGTGTTGATCTGCTGGATACGGATGTACCGGCGCAGCGAGCCAACGATGCTCGCGACATCGAGGCCCCGGTTCGAGTACCCCATCACGGCCATTCCCCCGCGGCGGCTCAGGACGGGGCGCAGTGAATTCATGATCCAGACGCCCTCCTCCCAACTGGTCTTGTAGCCGGGAAAGAGGATCCAGCGGGCGTGGGGGAAGGCGGCGTCGGCGTACTCATCCTCTACGGGGATGATGGTGAATTCCTCGCGGGCTTCCTGGATCTGCCGTGTGACATAGAGATCCGTCGCCAACGCCAACCCCAGGGCAGAGCCCGTGAGGAAGCGCCGGCGCGACATCCCCTTCAGCCCATGCGCGTAGTTGAGCAGCCGCTTCGGATCGTTGGTCATTACTCCAGGCCGAGCTCGTCCTTGCCGAACGCGAACAGGTACGGCACACCCGCCTCGGCCTCGATACGCTCCTTTGAACCCGTATCGCGGTCCACAATCACAGCCACGGCCTGCACCTTGGCGCCCGCCCTGCGGACACCCTCCACCGCGGTGAGCGCGGAGCCACCGGTGGTGGAGGTGTCTTCGAGTACGACGACGTTCCGCCCCGCCACCTCCGGACCCTCCACCTGCCGGCCCATGCCATAGGTCTTTTGCGCCTTGCGGACAACGAAGGCGTCAATGTTCCTGTTGTCGCGGCCTGCCGCGTGCATAAGGGCAGTGCCCACCGGATCCGCGCCCATTGTGAGCCCGCCTGCGCTCTGGAAGCTGATGCCGGCGTCGTCGAGCATTGCCAGCATTACCTGGCCCACCAGCGCGGACGCCTCATGGTGCAGGGTGACGCGCCGGAGGTCGATGTAGTAGTCCGCTTCCTTGCCGCTGGAGAGAGTGACCCTCCCCCGCACCACCGCCAGTTCCAGGA
This sequence comes from Arthrobacter pigmenti, assembly GCF_011927905.1. Taxonomy (NCBI): domain Bacteria; kingdom Bacillati; phylum Actinomycetota; class Actinomycetes; order Micrococcales; family Micrococcaceae; genus Arthrobacter; species Arthrobacter pigmenti. The sequence goes on along the minus strand of NZ_JAATJL010000001.1, from coordinate 32,813 downwards.
TGAGTTCTTTCAGGCGGGCGCGGGCAGCGGCAATATCGGTCATGCGAACCAGTTTAGTAGTGGCTTGCTTGCGAGGTGTGACGGTCCGGGGCGTGACGGTCCGGCCGTCCTGGCTCGCGGCGTAAGCGTCCTGTTCCAGATGTCGCGGCTTTGCGTCCCGGATGCCGTGATGTGACGGCGTGTCGCCGTCCGACTCGCTCCTGTTGACTCCAAAGCCGCGCAATTGGCATACCCCAACCGGCGGGGAGTGAAACTTGCGGCGCAAGCGGGACCCGATTTTGCAGCGACTCGTCCTCCACAAAAGGTTGATAGTACCTAGTTGTCCACAGATTCCGGACCTACCGCCAAGCGCCAGATGCGAATCGACTGGACTAGGGTGATGGATCCAGTCGCTCTGCTGCGTAGTGCCGGTTCTGTTGCCCGGACAGCCCAACTGCTCGAACGAGGCCTGACCAGGAGGACACTCGCCGCGGCCGTTCAAACGGGTGAGATACAGCAGGTACAGCGCGGCGTGTTCGCGCTACCCGATGCCCCGCCGGAATTCGTCGCCGCGCTCACTACCAATTCGCTGGTCACCTGCGCGTCTGCCGCCCGACACTACGGCCTCTGGCTCCTTCATGAACCCACCGCTCATCACCTCACCTGTCCGGGCGGCAGATGTGCTCCCCATCTCAACCACCACCGACGGCGGAGTGTTCCGGTGGATCGACGCTTGCCGGTCGTGGGGCTCGTGGATGTTCTGATTCACGCTCTTCACTGCCTACCGCCGGTGGAGGCAGCAGTTGTGGTGGAGAGTTCGCTGCGCCGGGGAGACACTGTCCGCACCTTCCTTCTCGACAGGTTGCAGGGAAACCGGAACGGGAAGGCACGTGCCGCGCTTGAGCTGGTCAGCGGATGCGCAGAGTCGGCTATTGAAGTGGTGGCACGGGTCATGTTCCGACGGACGGGCTACTTTGTGGAGACCCAGGTGCGCATCGACGACGTGGGGCGGGTCGACTTTGTCCTGGAAGGTTTCCTGGTGGTTGAGGTGGACGGCGATGAATTCCATTCGACCCGGGAGGCGCGCAACCGGGACCGCCGGAGGAACAACGAACTGATCGCGCGAGGCTACCTGTACCTCCGCTTCGGTTATGGCGACGTCACGTTCCGCCGCGATGACGTCCTGGAGCAGGTACGGACTGTGCTTTCCGGGCGGGTTGTCCGCTGAGCCTAAATCCGGGCCGTTCCAACCCTCGCGGGTTTGAGTTTGGAAGCCACCATTTTCCCGGCGTGTTGGGCTCCGACACGCCTTCCCGCACCGCAAAGCCGCGAACAAAGGAACGACGACGACGCGCGCCGCCGCTTGCCGTCCCCGGCTACCCCGTCTGCAGGCTCGCCGCTTCGATTGCCTCGGGCGAGAGCACGTGCGAAATAGCCATCGACGCCGCACCCATCACACCCGCGCGCTCGCCGGCAACTGACGGCACGATCCGCAGGTGTTCGGTGGCCAGCGGCAGTGAACGCCGGTACACCACCTCCCGGATACCGGCCAGCAAATGCTCGCCGGCCTGCGCGAGGGACCCGCCGATAACTACAACGGATGGGTTGATGAGGTTCACGCACGTGGCCAGAACGTCACCGATGTCCCTGCCCGCCTGCCGGATGACCTGGATTGCGGTCGCATCGCCCGAGCGAACCAGATCGATCACGTCGCGGCTTGTCACCAGGGACCCTCCGGTCAGCTCGTTCAGAGCCGAGGCGAGCGCGGGCCCACCCGCAAGGGCCTCCAGGCAGCCGGTGTTTCCGCAGCGGCAGAGCACCTCTCCGCCCCGTGGAACGCGGACATGTCCAAGGTCGCCCGCCGTACCCTGCGCGCCCCGCTGCAACTGTCCCCCGGAAATGATCCCTGCGCCAATACCCGTAGCGACCTTGATGAACATCAGGTCAGCGACCTCCGGCCAGCTTCCGGTCTGTTCACCGAGCGCCATGATGTTCACGTCGTTGTCCACGAGGACCGGCACGTTGAAACTGCGCTGCACGAAGTGCGGAACATCGAACCGGTCCCAGCCCGGCATGATCGGCGGATTGATCGGCATGCCGGTTTCGTGTTCAACCGGACCGGGAAGCCCGATGCCGATTGCCGCCAGCTCGAACGATCCGCGCTTCCCCTTGTCCAGGAGCGCCTCGACGGCCTTAGCCAACCAGCCGAGCACAGCCTCCGGACCGTCGGAGATGGTGATTTCCTCGCGTTCACTGACGATCTCCCGCCCCGAGAGATCGGTCAGGACGACGATGGCGTGCGTGGCTCCGATGTCCGCGCCGATCACCACGCGCGCCCCCGGATTGAGGGCGAACAATGACGGCGGCCGCCCGCCGGTGGACACGGCTCCCCCATAGGGCGCTATGAGCCCCGTGCGCATGAGCCAGTCAACACGCGAGGCGACTGTGGAACGCGCCAGTCCGGTCAGCAACGCCAGTTCGGCGCGGGTGCGGGGATGACCGTCGCGCAGGAGCTGAAACACCTCACTGGCCCCCGGTGCCGGCACTCCGGACGCCCGCTGGATTACTGATTCCATCACTGATTTGGCCACCCTTTTAGTAAATCACGCGGCACTTCCATTCGCCATGCAGGTAACTATTTGATCTCAAACCAAATACTTTTGACTGATGCTCGACAAAAGTCTGCGATCTGTGTCACAGTGAAGGCGTGGATAAAGAAGTCAACCAACCTGTTCTCAGGGTCACCGGGCTCACTAAGGCGTTTTTCGGTGTGCAGGTACTCAAGGACGCGCATCTGGAACTGCATGCAGGAGAAGTGCACGGCCTCGTCGGTGAGAACGGTGCCGGTAAGTCAACACTGATGAAACTGCTTGCCGGCGTCTACCAGCGGGACGCCGGAACCATCGAGATCAATGGCGAAGAGGTGGATTTCCACCACCCCACGCAGGCGCAGAAAGCCGGTCTTTCAACGGTCTTCCAGGAGTTCAACCTCCTGCCCGACCGCACCGTCGCCGAGAACATCTATCTCGGTAGGGAACCTCGCAGGGGCCCGCTTGTGGATCGCAAGGCCATGCAGTCCAACACCGCAGAACTGCTGGCGCAACTGGGAATTACCAGCATTGAGCCTTCGACCGAAGTGCGCTCCCTCTCCGTAGCCCAGCAGCAAATCGTGGAGATCGCGAAGGCGGTCAGCTATGACGCGCAAATCATCTCCATGGATGAGCCAACGGCTGCGCTCGCCGGCCCGGAAGTCGATTTGCTGTACGCGATCATCCGCCGCCTGAAGGAGCGCGGCACCGCCATCCTGTATGTCTCGCACCGGCTGAAGGAAATCTTCGATCTGTGCGACACCATCACCGTCCTCAAGGACGGCGAGATTGTCGGCACCCAACCGGCGTCGAGCATGGATGACGCCGCGCTGGTGCGCATGATGGTGGGTCGCCCCATCTCGGCGTTCTTCCCGGAAAAACTGCCAGGCACCGAGCGCGGAAAGGCATTGCTCACAATCGACGACGGCGGCAACCACCAGCTCGATTCCATCAGCCTTTCGCTTCACGCCGGTGAGATTGTCGGCGTTGCGGGGCTGCAGGGCTCGGGACGCACTGAACTCGTGGAAGCGATCTTCGGCGCCCAGCCCTTCACACGCGGACGTATGGAGTTGGACGGTTCGCCGTATGAAGTCTCCAGTCCGCGGCAGGCCATCCGCCGCCGCGTCGCTCTCATCACCGAGGACCGGAAATCCCAGGGACTGAGCCTGAACCAGTCGATCCTGGACAACGCGCTCGGGGTAATCCGGTCAGTGTTCCCCCAGAAGACCTCGACTGCCAGGGCCGGCGTCCCCGGAGTTTTCTCATCCCTGGAAGTGGTTGCGCGCGACCTCGACCAGGAAGTCCAGTACCTCTCCGGTGGCAACCAGCAGAAAGTCGTCCTTGCCAAGTGGCTCGCGATCGACCCGCAGATTGTCCTGCTGGATGAGCCAACCCGCGGCATCGACGTCGGCGCGAAGGTAGCCGTCTACAACCTGATGCGTTCCCTCGCAGCGGAAGGAAAGGCCATTCTGATGGTTTCGAGTGAACTTCCCGAGGTGCTCGGGATGTCGGACCGCGTCGTCGTCATGCGCGACGGCCGGATTGCCGGCGAAGTTGCCCCCCACAGCACCGAGGAACAGGTCCTCCAACTCGCAACCGGGGCCCGGACGGAGGCCCTCTCATGAAGCGTCTGACCTCAACGCACGTCGTCTACGCAGTAGTGCTCCTGACCATCATCGCCGGAGCCATCCTGGTGGGTGCCGCCGGGCGCAGCTTCTTCAGCACCGGCAACATCTCCGCCATTCTCACGGGCACCAGCGTGCTGGGGTTCATCGCCATCGGCCAGACCCTGGTGATCCTTGTGGGAAGCCTCGACCTTTCGGTGCCCTACGTGGTTAGCCTGAGCAGCCTAGTCTCCGCAGGGATCATGGCGAACCAGGCGGTCAATATACTGCCGGGCGTACTCCTGGCGCTGCTCGTCGCGGCGGCTATCGGGCTGGTCAACGGGCTGATTGTCTCCGGTCTCAAGGTGCACGGTTTCATTGCCACCCTCGGCGTGGGACTGATAGTCAGCGGGTACCTCGCAACCAACTACAAGGGCAGCTCCGGACAGGCTCCCATCGAGTTCCGGCTGCTCGGCGCCACCGGGATCGGGCCCGTGCCCATCTCGACGCTCATCATGCTGGTGTGCGCCGCCGTCGTGCTGCTCATGCTCACCCGGACCCGGCTGGGACACCACATCTACGCTGTTGGGGGCGACATGGCGGTGGCCCGCATGTCCGGTATCCAGACCCGCACCCCGATCATCGCAGCTCACGTCATCTGTTCGGTCATGGCAGGCCTCGCCGGATTGCTCCTTGCCGCTCGGCTCGGCGTCGGGAGCCCGACGATCGGCACCCAGGGCGGCTATGACCTGCTGTCCATCGCCGCCGTCGTACTCGGCGGCACCCTACTCGCCGGAGGTAAGGGATCCCTGGTGGGAACCCTCGGCGGAGTCCTGATCTTCGCGATGATCGACAACATCATGAGCGTCATGCAGATCAACCCGTTCCTCAAGGACGTGGTCCGCGGCATCGTGATCGTCGTAGCGGTTGCCATCTACGCCCGCCGGAAATCCGCCAGCCGGACGGACAGATTCCCCAGCACCCCGCGCCCTGAGTCGAAGAGCGCCGCCAGGCAGGAGGTTGCCGCATGAGCACCGCGACCACACCCCGAAACAAGGCCCTTGAGCAGAACCGGTCGACTCGAGGCGAGCGAATACTCCGCGCATTGCGGACGCCCAGCGGGGCCGTCTTCGTGCTGCTCGTCGTCCTGCTGATCGCTGTCATCGCGGTCAACCCGTCCTTCGGGGAGCCCGGATCGCTGATCCGTTTCATCGGCCGCACCGCCCCGATCGCCATCGCGGCCATCGGACAGTACTTCGTAATTGTCTGCGGCGAGTTCGACCTCTCGATGGGCTCTCTGGTGACCGCGCAGGTCATCATCGCGGGCAACCTGATCGGCGAGAATGACAGTCTGGCCATCCCTGTCCTGCTCCTCATGCTGGTGTTCGGCGCGTTCGTCGGTCTCGTGAACGGCTTGCTCACCACACTCCTGAAAGTGCCCAGCTTCATCGTCACGCTCGGGATGATGCTCGCCCTCCTCGGCCTGGTTCTCTACTGGACCGGCGGCGCTGCAACCGGCAACCCGGCGGATAGCTTCCGCCAGATCGGCCGCGGCGGCATCGAGGGAATTCCCGTGCTGGAGGTCCTCCCCTACCCCGTCATCATCCTGGCGGTACTGGGCGCCGGCGCCTTCTTGCTCATGCGCCGCCCGTACGGACGCACCCTCATGGCGGTCGGAGACAACGCCGGAGCGGCCGCGCTGACCGGCGCACGCGTCTGGTGGGTGCGGACCCGCGCGTTCATGCTCTCCTCACTGGCAGCGACGGTGGCCGGTGTGATCCTGGTGGGCTACGCCGGCGTCCATCCGTCGGTTGGGCGCGGCTACGAGTTCACGGCGATCACCGCCGTCGTACTGGGCGGCGTATTACTCGGTGGCGGTCGCGGCTGGGTCCTGTCGGCAGCAGCCGGCGCGTTTGCCCTGGAAATGCTCTTCACCCTGCTGAACTTCGTCGGCGTCCAGTCAACCTGGCGCGACACAGTGCAGGGCCTGATCATCATTCTCGCCGTAGCCGCGGGAGCGCAGACGTGGCAGCGCCGCAGGCGCGGCCGGAGCAGCACCACCCATGAACCGCAACACCCAATAGCAGAAACAGATGCACCAAAGCCCGCCGTGGGCACCAATGAGGGAGGAAAATGATGCGTCGAAGCATCCCAACGAAGGTCACTGTGGTGGCAGCAACAGCGCTGCTCGCCCTGACCGCCTGCACCACCGATTCATCCATCGAGAATCCGCCGTCCGCGGACGCCGGTGGAGAGCCCGCGGCAACCCCAGCGGGAGAGAGCAGCGACGAATGGTTTGTCCAGGAGGAGTATGACGAGCAGTTCGAACAGCGCTCAGCAACCTTCGAGGGTGACGCGGAAACGCCGTGGCTGCAATACATCGACGGTGAGATGGTCGAAACTGCCGAGTACACCGCGGACGGCCCGCAGAAGGTCTGCTTCTCCAATGCCTCGATCAACAACCCGTGGCGGCAGACCGGCTGGATCACCATGAACGAACAGCTCAAGGTGCTGCAGGAGTCCGGCGTCATCTCCGAGATGGAGACCCGTGACGCGCAAGCGGATGACAACACGCAGATCGCCGACCTCGACTACTTCATCGCTGAAGGCAACTGCGACGCGTTCGTCATTTCCCCGAACTCAACGGCGGCCCTGACTCCGGCAGTTGAGCGTGCGTGTGAAACCGGCAAGCCCGTTGTCGTCTTCGACCGCGGTGTGGACACTGATTGCGCCACCACGTTCATCCACCCGATCGGCGGCTTCGCCTGGGGCATCGACAGCGCGAATTTCCTGGTGGAGAACCTGGAAGAAGGCAACAAGGTTGTGGCCCTGAGGATTCTTCCGGGCGTGGACGTCCTGGAGCAGCGCTGGGCAGCGGCTGAGAAGATCTTCGAGGAGAACGGGATTGAAGCGGTGGACTACTTCACCGGCGCCGACCCCACCGAGATCAAGAAGATCATCTCCGATGAGCTTGCCACCGGCGACGTCCACGGCGTGTGGATGGATGCGGGCGACGGCGCCGTCGCGGCGATCGAGGCGTTCGAGGACGCCGGTGTGGACTACCCGGTCATGACCGGTGAGGACGAGATGAGCTTCCTGCGCAAGTGGGAAGAGACGGGCCTGAACGGACTGGCTCCGGTCTACTCGAACTTCCAGTGGCGCACTCCGCTGCTGGCGCTCGAGAAGATCTTTGCCGGCGAAGAGATTCCGGCTGAGTGGGTTCTGCCGCAGGAGCCGATCACCGAGGACCAGCGTGCTGACTTCCTCGCGGCGAACGAGGGTATGCCTGACGGCCACTACGCCAAGTTCGGCGGCGAAGACCTCCCGGGTTACCCGGAGGTCTGGCAGGAACGCATCATTCCGTAACCACCGGTTCACCCTGTATCGACTCTCCCCAAATGGCGCTTCCCAGCCCGTATTCGGCGTCCAGAACAACCATTTGGGGAGAGTCGATGCAATGAAAGGCAACAACATGCATCGCTCGATCGGCGTCAACACCTGGGTCTGGGCATCCCCACTCACGGACGCAAACCTGCCGGACCTGCTCCGGCGGATCGCGGACCTGGGTTTCGACGCCGTCGAGCTGCCCCTGGAGAACATTGGGGACTTTTCAGCGGCAACAGTTCGGGATGTCCTGACCTATACCGGGTTGAAGCCCTATGTGGTCGGGGCCATGGCTCCAGGTCGGGACCTGGTGCGAGCAGACCCTGCGACCATCGCGGAGACGCAGCGTTATCTGAGCGCCTGCATCGAGTTGGCGCACGACGTCGGTGCTTCCGCCGTCTGCGGCCCGTTCTACTCCTCCACCGGCCGGGTGTGGCGGATGAGCGAAACCGAACGGCAGGAAGCCTACGCCGAACTGCGCCGCAACCTGGCTCCCCTTGCCGCGGAAGCGCTAAGCGCCGGCGTCGTACTGGGTATTGAACCGCTCAACCGGTACGAGACCTCCCTCATCAACACCACTGCCCAGGCGTTGGAAGCGCTTGAGCCGCTACTGGGCCACGGCGTGGGCCTGGCCCTGGACACCTACCACCTGGGTATCGAGGAGCGGTCCTCGGCACTGGCGATCGAAACCGCCGGGGAGCACCTGGTCCACCTGCAGGTCTGCGGGAACGACCGCGGTGCACCCGGCGGCGACCAGACCGACTGGGACGGCATCTTCGACGCCCTGGACCGCATCCGGTACAAGGGCGCGCTCAATATCGAGAGTTTCACCGCACTGAACGCCAGCATTGCGACGGCCGCTTCGATCTGGCGGCCACTGGCCGAGACGCAGGACCAACTTGCCGAGGACGGCCTGGCTTTCCTCCGCATCATGCAGAACAGCACCATCAAGGAGATGCAGTTATGACGACGACGGCGCCGGCCCCCTCTGCCCCGGACGTTGTGCAGGCGGGCCCTCTCGGTGTGGCGGTGCTCGGTTACTCGTTTATGGGCAAGGCCCACTCGAACGCGTGGCGCAACGTCAACGCCTTCCATCCGTCCCCGCAGGTTGCACAGAAAGTGCTTGTCGGACGCGACGCCGGGCACGTCAAAGAGGCTGCCCAGCAGTACGGCTGGGAGGAAAGCCTCACCGACTGGCGCCAGGTCCTCGATCGGGACGACATTCACATCGTCGACATCTGTACCCCCGGGCACCTTCACGCCGAGATTGCCATCGCAGCACTCGACGCCGGCAAACACGTGATCGTCGAGAAGCCGCTCGCCAACACCCTTGCCGAGGCCGAACTCATGGTGGCCGCCGCCCAGCGTGCACAGGCACGTGGCGTCCAGTCGATGGTGGGCTTCAACTACCGCCGGGTGCCGGCGCTCGCACTGGCGAAGAAGCTCATTTCCGAGGGCCGCCTGGGTGAGGTCCGGCAGGTTCGCGTGAGCTACCTGCAGGATTGGCTCGCCGACGCGGACGCGCCCATGACCTGGCGCCTCCGCCAGCAAACGGCCGGTTCCGGGGCGCTGGGCGACCTCGCGTCCCATGCCGCGGACCAGGTGCGGTACCTGTGCGGATCGCCCATCGAATCTCTCACCGGCACCGTGAATACCTTCGTGAAGACCCGCACCGGCCCGGACGGCCCGGAAGAAGTAACCGTCGACGACGCCGCCTGGGCCACCCTGCACCTTGCCTCCGGTGCTGTGGCCAGCCTGGAGGTTTCGCGGTTCGCCACCGGGCGCAAGAACTCGCTCGAGATTGAGATCTACGGATCGGCCGGCAGCCTCTCTTTCAACCTCGAGCGGCTGAACGAGCTGCAGTTCTTCGACGCAACCGAGCACGCCGCAACCCAGGGGTTCCGCACCATTCCGGTCACCGAGCCCGAACACCCCTACCTTGAGGCATGGTGGCCGGCCGGTCACATTCTTGGCTGGGACTCCACCTTCACCAACCAGGCGGCCGACTTCCTCACCGCCATCCGGACCGGAACCGCACCGTCGCCGTCGTTCGAGGACGGCCTGGAGGTTCAGAAGGTCCTCGCCGCGATCGAAACGTCTGCGGCGCAGTCCGGCGCCGCCGTCGTACTCTGAACCCTGAACCGCCGCCGAATCCTGAACCGCCGCCGCAAGGAGACACCCATGAGACGAAACTTCACGCTCTTCACCGGCCAGTGGGCCGACCTGCCGTTCGAGAAGGTGGCCGAGCTCGCCGGTCAGTGGGGTTACGACGGGCTGGAGATCGCAGTATCCGGTGACCATCTGGATGCGTGGCGCTGGGACGACGACGCGTACATCCAGGACCGCCTCGACATCCTGGAACGCAACGGGCTTAAAGTCTGGGCCATCTCCAACCACCTCAAGGGCCAGGCGGTGTGTGATGATCCCATTGACTTCCGGCACCAGCCGATCGTTGGCCCGAGGGTGTGGGGCGACGGCAAACCGGAGGGCGTCCGGCAACGCGCCGCGGAGGAAATGAAGCACACCGCACGGCTTGCGCAGAGGCTTGGTGTGAAGACCGTCGTCGGGTTCACCGGTTCCTCCATCTGGCAGTACGTGGCAATGTTTCCTCCCGTGGGCCAGGACGTGATCGACGCCGGCTACACCGACTTCGCGGACCGCTGGAACCCGATCCTCGACGTCTTCGACGAGTGCGGCGTCCGGTTCGCGCACGAGGTTCACCCGTCAGAGATCGCCTACGACTACTGGTCCACCCGGCGGGCGCTCGACGCCGTCGGGAACCGGCCCGCGTTCGGCTTGAACTGGGACCCGAGCCACTTTCTGTGGCAGCAGATTGACCCGGTGGCGTTCATCTCCGACTTCGCGGACCGCATCTACCACGTGGACTGCAAGGACACGAAGATGCGAATGGGCGGCGGACGGAACGGGATCCTGTCCTCACACCTGCCATGGGGCGACCCGCGGCGGGGTTGGGACTTCGTCTCGACAGGCCGCGGAGACGTCCCGTGGGAGGACAGCTTCCGTGCCCTGACCGCTATTGGCTACGACGGCCCCATCTCCGTGGAGTGGGAGGACGCCGGGATGGACCGGCTTGAGGGCGCTCCGGAGGCGCTGGCGTTCCTGAAGAAGTTCGACTTCGCGCCGTCGTCGTCGTCGTTCGATTCGGCGTTCAAGCAGTAGCTTTCCTCGCGTAGTACCCTAAAGCCCATGCGCGAACTCCAGGCGAAAATCATCGAGGAAATGGGCGTACGCCCCACCATTGACCCGCAGGAGGAGATCCGCCGCCGCGTTGGCTTCCTGAAGGATTACGTTCAGGCGACCGGCACGAAAGGTTTCGTTCTCGGCATCAGCGGCGGGCTCGATTCCACGCTGGCGGGGAAGCTTGCCCAGCTCGCGGTGGACGAGTTGAAGGAAGAAGGAACGGATGCGCGGTTTGTCGCCGTCCGGCTTCCCTACAAGGTCCAGCACGACGAGGACGACGCCCAGGCAGCCCTCGCATTCATCCAGCCGAGTGAGTCCGTGGTGTACAACGTCGCCCCGGCCGTCGACGGATTCGAGAACGAGTTTGCCAGCGCGGCCGGCGTCGAAATGTCCGACTTCAACAAGGGCAACGTCAAAGCCCGTGCCCGCATGATCGCCCAGTACGCCGTAGCCGGTGAACACAACCTCCTGGTCATCGGCACGGACCACGGCGCCGAGTCAGTGACCGGATTCTTCACCAAGTACGGCGACGGCGGCGCGGACGTCCTGCCCCTGTTCGGCCTCAACAAGCGCCAGAACCGGCAGGTCCTCAAGGAGCTCGGCGCCGAGGAACGCCTCTACAACAAGATTCCGACGGCGGACCTGCTCGACGAGAATCCCGGCCAGACCGACGAGCATGAACTCGGCCTCACCTATGAGCAGATCGATGACTACCTCGAGGGCCGCGAAGTGCCCGAGGAGGCTGCACACGCCATCGAACGCCGGTACACGATGACCCGCCACAAGCGCACCGTACCGGTCAGCATCCTCGACAACTGGTGGCGCTGAGCAGCCCTCTGAGGAGTTACCGCCGCAGCGTGATCTGGAAGCAGGCACCCCAGCCCGGCTTCTCCACGAGCGCCGCCGAGCCGTGGTGCGCCTCGGCAATCGCGCTCACGATCGAAAGCCCCAGGCCCGCCCCACCACGGTTCGGATGACCTCCCGGCACATTCACCGTCCCTTTCCGGAACCTTGTGAAGATGTGCTCGGCGTCGACGTCGGCAATTCCCGCCCCGCTGTCCGCAAGCCACAGGCGGATCTGCCCCTTGGCGACGTCGGCGCCCAACCGGATGGCGGCGTCGTCGTCGGTATGTTTCACGGCGTTGTCCGCGAGCTGGAGCATCGCCTGGGTGAGCCGGTGACGGTCGCCGGTGAAGCGCGTTGACGGCGGGACCTGCACCTGCCAGTCCCGTTTGCCGAGGGCGGTCATCTTCCGGTGCATGCTCAGCACGAGGTCGCGCAGGTTGATGCTTTCGAGGTGCAGGAAGTCGGGCTGCTCAGCTTTCGCCAGCAGGAAGAGGTCGGAGACAATCTGGTTCATCCGGTCGATCTCATCGGTCACCAAAGCGATTGTCGCCGCACGCTCCTGAGGCGTCTCGTCCAGTTCCAGCAGTTCAATGTGCCCGCGGATCACCGTGAGCGGTGAACGCAGTTCGTGGCTCGTGTCGTCCAGGAACTGGCGCTGCGTGGTGAAGGCCTGGTCGAGGCGCTCGAGCATGTCGTTGAAGGCCTCCGCGATGCGGGATGCCTCATCCCGCCCACGGATGTCGATCCGCTTGGTCAGGTCGGTTTCCGAGATGCTCAGTGCGGTCTCCGCGAGCGAGCGCAGCGGACGAAGGATCCGCCCCGCGAGCGCCATTCCAAGCAGGGTCGCCAGGACAGCTGTTCCCAGTTGCACCACGAGCTGGGTCTGCACCGCACTGTCGATCTCGCTCTGCTCGAAGGCCGGGAAGTTCGCGATCACCATGACGCCGTTGTTCGGCTCACCCATCAGCGGGATGACCACGTATTGTGCCTCCCCCGCCTCTGTATCCCGGCGCCCGCGCTCAACCTCGGTCCGGGAAAGCCAGTAGTCGACGGCGGGAGAGAAGTCCTCGAGGTCCGGCACCGCTGCGGCGCGGCTGGATTCATAGAGTTCCCCGTCGATGTAGGCCATCAGCGTCTCTCCCTCGTCGGCAATTTCCCGCGAGAAGTAGACATCGAAGATGGCCGTCAGGTCATTTCCAAACGGCTGGCCGGTGCGCGGATCCAGTCCACCGGCCAGCAGCTGGAACTCCTCGGCCTCGCGATCGAGGCTGGTGGCGATCTCTTCCTGGAGCCGTTCGAACAGGACCACGCGCAGCAGCAGCACCGAGCCGATTGAGGACAGCGCCAGCAGGCCGGCCACGACGGCGATGATGCGGACCCGGATGCTGGAGGCCCACGCCCTGGCCCCGATGCTGCTCGACATAAGCGCAAGGTTATCTGTGCAGGATGAGAACGCGTGTCTGGGCGCATCAGGGAATGCCAGCCATCTTCGGTAACGTAGCGTCTGTGAAGATTGCCACCTGGAACGTTAATTCCCTCCGAGCCCGTGCAGACCGTGTTGAGGCCTGGCTGGGCCGCTCCGACGTCGATGTCCTCGCCATCCAGGAAACCAAGTGCAAGGACGATAATTTCCCCTGGGAACTGTTCGAGAAGAGCGGCTACGAGGTTGCGCATTTTGGTGTGAGCCAGTGGAACGGCGTCGCGATCGCCTCCCGGGTGGGGCTTGAGGACGTCGAGCGTACCTTCCCGGATCAGCCGGTCTTCGGCAAGGACGCGGATCCGGTACAGGAGGCCCGCGCGATCGGCGCAACCTGCGGCGGGGTGCGCGTCTGGAGTCTGTACGTGCCGAACGGGCGTGCGCTGGATGATCCCCACATGCCGTACAAGATCGAGTGGCTCGAACTCCTGCGCAAGCACGCCGTCGGGGTCCTCGAAGCTGACCCCACCGCGCAGGTTGCCCTCACCGGCGACTGGAACATCGCACCGCGCGAAGAGGATGTCTGGGACAACGAACTTTTCCTCCGCAACGGATACACACACGTCAGCCCTCCGGAACGCGCAGCGTTCGCGGCCTTCGAGGATTCCGGTTTCACCGACGTCGTCCGCCCCTACACCCCCGGCCCCGGCGTCTACACCTACTGGGACTACAAGCAGCTCAGCTTCCCGAAGAAGATGGGCATGCGCATCGACTTCGTGCTTGCCTCCCCCGCCCTTGCACAGCGGGTCAGCGGCGCCTCGATCGACCGCGAGGAGCGCAAGGGCAAGGGCGCGTCGGACCACGCTCCCGTCGTCGTAGAGCTGGACTGACCAGTGGCAAGCGCACCGGGCTCGGGCCGGAGCTTCCCCTACGTTTCCTTCCTGCGGGTCTATGAGCCGCTTGACGCCTTCAGTGACGCCCAGCAGCTTGCCATCCTGGAGCAGCGGACGCGTGAACGGCACGTCACCGAGGACCTCGACCGCGTCGATGCCCTCCGGCGGATCACCAGGCTCGTCTCGGATCCGTTCCCGCACCACGAACCGGATCTGGTGCGCGTGCTTCACTACCCGCGCAGCAATGGGACTACGGCCCCGTATTACTGCCCCAACCAGTTGGCGGTCCGCACTTCGCTGGCCGCGGAGTCACTTGAGCAGACCATCCGCGGGCCCCTCATGGACGTGTTGCTCCCCGAAGTTGCCCGTGAGGCGCAGCAGGCCCGCCTGGACCCCGAAACACTCTCTGAGTCCACCGCGAAGCTGCACACGCGCTCCGCCACGTGGGGTGTGCCGTTTTCCTGGTTCGTCCTGATCCACGAGGACGATCTCACGGACGTAGTGGACGACGACGGCGAAGTCCACACCGTGCGCGTAGCAGTCACCATCAGCGAGTGCATCGACCGCGCGCGCCGGGCGGTCGCGAGCCTCGCCATCGCCGCGCCCGAGTTGGACCTGCTGGAGGACCTCACCGAGCTCACCGAGTGGCTGGAACTGTTCCGCCGGGACGCCGTCGTCGAGCTGGACTACGGCCCGGTCGCTGACCTAGTCTTCCCCGATGAATCACCCATGGACGTGCGGATGGGCATTGAATGCCTCGCGGAAGCGGACATGACCGGCGCCGCCGCCGCTTACCGCCGCCTTGCCTCGCGCTGGATCCCAATCCGCCAGCTCGCCCGCGCGTCCTGACGTCATGCAGCTGCGCCGGAATCCAGCGTTCGTACGGTTCTGGGCGGCGTCGTCGGTCTCGGACTTCGGGACCTACCTGACCACCGTTGCGCTCTCGGTGCTCATCCTCGTCACGATGGATGGCACCGCACTGGATCAGGGGTTGGTCAACGCCGCCCGCTGGCTGCCGTATCTGCTCTTCGGGCTGCTCGCGGGAATCTGGGTGGACCGGTTCCGGCGACGCACCGTCATGATCACCGGGGACCTCGGCCGGGCAACCATCCTGGCTGTGCTCTGTCTCCTCGGGGCGACCGGCGTCATCGGCCTCCCCGCGCTTCTGATCCTGATGTTCGCGTTCGGGACGCTCGCGCTGATGAGCGACGCCGCCTACCAGTCCTTCCTGCCGCAACTCGTGCCGCGCTCCCAGCTGGTTCGTGCGAATGCACGCCTCCAGCAGAGCGAGACCGTCGCGCAAACCTCGGGCGGCGCAGTCGCCGGTGGCATAGTGGCGCTGCTCAGCGCGCCGTTCGCGCTCCTGCTCGACGCCGCGAGCTACCTCTTCTCGGGCCTCACCCTCCTCACCGTTCCCGCCGGTGATCGGCCTGCACGGAGTACCACGCCGGTACGCACCCGCATCGCCGAAGGCCTGCGCTGGATCTACGGGCACCGGATGCTGCGGCCCCTCGCGCTCAGCTCGCACCTCTGGTTCATCGGCTCCGCGATGCTTGGCGCGGTGCTGCCGGCGCTGATCCTGAATGACCTGCGCCTCGGCGCACTCGGCCTCGGGTTGGTCCTCGGCGGCGCCGGAATCGGCGCCGTAATCGGAACCACCCTGTCCCAGCGCTGGGGAGAACGCTGGGGTACCGGCCGGGTGGTGGTCGCGGCGCGGCTCGCGCAACCACCCGCCGTCGTCGTCGTTCTCCTGGCGCCCCTCGCTGCCGGCGGTGCGACGGGGGACGGGAGTATGGGAAGTTGGCCGGCGCCGGTGTGGGCAGCGTTCGCGCTGGCCGTTCTCGGGCAGGTGCTGTACGGGTGTGCGCTCGGGGCGGAGGGCCCGGTCGAGATGGGTTACTGGCAGGCGGTCACGCCCGACGCGCTGATCGCCCGGATGAATGCGACGCGGCGGTCGGTGAACCGCGGCATGATCGTGGTCGGGGCGCCGTTGGGTGGCGTTATTGCGACGGGTTTCGGGAGCGTCGCCGCGCTGGGTGTGGCCGCGGCGGTGATGCTCGTCTCGGCCCTGGTGCTGGCGCTTTCGCCGTTCCGGGTGGCCTCGGACGCGGACTTCCCGGTCGAAGCGTCCCACTGAGGTGCGCTAGTTCAGGCCTTCCACGGCGTAGGACACCTTGGTGACACCTTTCTTGGACTTGATCTTGGTGATCGTGAGGGTCCCGACGTCCGCAACGTCCCGCACGTGGGTTCCGCCGCACGGCACGCCGAACGTCTCGTTGTAGAGCACAATCCGCGCCGGCTTGTTCGTGGGAATGTTCTCCGGCACGTGGCGGCAGTAGGCGTCCATCTCCGAAACCGGCATGAAGCGGATCTCATTACTGCTGCCCGTCGCAATGACTGCGGCCACCTCGCGCTCGATGCGCTGCCGCGTCTCCTCGATGTCTCCGGGCACCTCGCCGGAGTACTCGACGAAGGACATGTGCGGGTAATGCGCACCCTTGCCCGGCACCCACGGCAGTCCCAGCCGCTCCACTGCAAGGTCCACGATATGGCCCGCCGAGTGCAGCCTCGTGTTCATCGAACGCCGCTCGCCGTCCACTTCGAGTACGACGCCGGCACCCTCCGACACCGCGCCCGCACCCAGGTGGTGGACCACCCCGTTCTCATCGAGCCGGACCTCATCGACGGTGAACGCGTCCCCGCCCGATCGGATGACGCCGGTGTCCCAGTCCTGGCCGCCGCCACGCGGGTAGAAGCAGGTGCGGTCGAGTTCGACGTCGAGCCGTCCGTCATCGAGCTCGCTGACCTGCATGACGGTCGCTTGGGCGGTGAGGACATCGAAGTCGTCGAGGTAAAGGAGTTCCGTAGCCATAGTGGTTAAGACTATCGGCAGGGTACCCTCGCAGCCTCTTCATCGACCGGCCACTTATGACGAAAATCTTACGAGAACACCGCTATATCTGGCCGCTCGATGAAGCTTACGACGGCGCCGGGCCGGTTGACGCCCGCTCGACCAGCGTGTGCGGCTGCGTGGGCGGGCACTGCAGGGGCGTCCTGCCTTCCAACTCACCCAGCAGGAGGTCTGCGGCGAATGCCCCCTGTTCCTCCGGCACCTGGCGTACAGTGGTCAGCCCCATCGGCTCCGCAAATTCGTGGTCGTCAATGCCGATGACGGACAGCTCCTCAGGCACCCGGATGCGGAGCTCCGTGGCAGCGGTGAGCGCACCGAAGGCCATCTCATCTGAGGAGCAGAACAACGCCGTCGGCCGTTCCGCGACAGTGGAGAGCATCTGCGTCACCGCATGCTTGGATTCGTTGAACCGGAAATCACCGAACACACACCACTCGGAGCGGACCGGAAGGCCGCGCGATGCCATTGTCTCCAGGAAGGACTCCTCGCGGATGCGCGGCACCTCGAAGTAGAGCCCGTCGGATCCGCTCCCGCGCACATGGCCGATCTTCGTGTGGCCGAGGGAGATCAGATGCTCGACGGCGTCACGCACAGCCACCCGGTCGTCGATGCCGACGTGCCGCACCCCCTGGACGGAACCGCCCACCACCACGGTGGGCGATTCCAGTTCGCGCAGCGAACGGTGTTCCTCCTCGGTGAGCTCCATGCACATCACCAGGAGCGCATCGATCCGCTTGCGGAGGATCGAGCGGTGGAATACCCGTTCCCGGTTGGCTCCCCTCCCGCCCAGGCTGAAGACAATCAGGTCATAGCCGGCTGCACGCAGCTGCCGGTCCACTCCCTCGAGGACCGCCGAGAAGTACCAGCGTTCGATGGACGGCAGCAGCACTCCCATCGCCATGGTGCGTCCGGAGGCGAGTCCGGAAGCGGCCGACGACGGCACGTACCCCAGTTCCTGCGCAGCACTGAGTACCCGGGCACGCGTGCCCTCCGAAACCCCCGCGAGCCCGCGAAGGGCTCGCGACACCGTCGCCGTCGAGACCCCCGTGGCTACCGCAACATCCTCGATGCTAGTCACTCTTAATCATCCGTGCATCAGCCCTTGAGGCCACCAGCCAGCAAACCGCGAACAAAGTAGCGCTGCAGTCCGAAGAAGACCAAAAGCGGGACGATCATCGACACGAAGGCTCCCGCCGTAAGCCGGTGCCACTCGCCACCGCGGGTTCCCGTCAGTTCCGCCAGCCGCTGGGTGATGGGAGCGACGTCGGCAGTTCCGCCCGAGAAGACGAGAGCCACCAGCAAGTCATTCCAGACCCAGAGGAACTGGAAGATCCCGTAGGAAGCGAGCGCGGGGACGGAGAGCGGTACGATGATGCGCCAGAAGATGGTCGTGTGGCCGGCGCCGTCCACCCTCGCTGCCTCGATAACCTCGCCGGGAATTTCGGCGATGAAGTTGTGCAGCAGGAAGATGGCCAGCGGCAGCGCGAAGATGGTGTGCGCAATCCACAGCTGAGCGTAGGAGCCCGGCGGAATCAGCTGGAACTCACCGATCTGCAGGTTGACGAACAGGCTCAGCAGCGGAATGAGCGCCATCTGCAACGGCACAATCTGCAGGGCGAAGATGAACACAAACAGGGTGTCCTTGCCGCGGAACCGTCCCCAGGCGAAGATGTACGCTGCCATCGCCGCCACCACCAGCGGAATCAGGGTGGCCGGGATGACGATCGCCAGCGAGTTGACGAAGTACTGGCCGAGGTTGGATGACGAACTACCCTCGTCGCCGATCACATCCACGTAGTTCTGCAGCGTGAAGTTGAATTGAGTGAAGCTTGTCCACCAACCGGTGTCGTTGATGACCTCCTCGGAACGGAAGGAGGAGATGAACAACCCGAAGGTGGGAATGGTCCAGAGCACCGCGATGATGATCGCGGCGATCGTCGCCCCACGCGAGGTGAGCTTGTTCTTCACCCGCCGGGTGATGGGCGCCTCCCGGGTGGTATCCGGCGTAGTATCCGTGCCCATGGCCGGCACGGCTGGGGTCGAGGTCATCGGATCTCCTTCTGCTTCTTCAGCTGCCGTGCGTTGTAGAGCACTACGGGCAGCACCATCAGGAACAGCACCAGCGCCAGTGCCGCGCCGCGTCCCGGTTCGTTTGCCCGGAATGCCTGCGTGTACATCTCGTTGGCGACGACGGACGTGTCGTAATTACCCGCCGTCATGGTGCGCACGATGTCGAAGACCTTCAGTGTGATGATCGTGATAGTGGTGACCACCACGATCAGGGCCCCCCGGATTGAGGGAATGGTGACGGACCAGAACTGTTGCCACGCCGTCGCGCCGTCAAGCCTGGACGCCTCGACGATATCCGCGGGGATTCCCTTGATCGCGGCGGAGAGAACCACCATTGCAAAGCCCACCTGGATCCACACCATCACCACGATCAGGAAGAACGTGTTCCAGGGCGCGTCGAGGAGGAACTGCCGTGGTTCGCCGCCGAACCACACCAGGATCTGGTTCACGAGGCCGATCTGATCCTGCTCGGTGCCGCGGTAGGCGTACATGAAGTTCCAGATGATGCCTGCGCCCACCATCGAGATGGCCATCGGCATGAAGACGAGCGCCTTCAGCACGCGTTCCCCGTGTGCCTTGTCGATGAAGACCGCGTACACCAGGCCCACGATCGTGGAGATCGTGGGAACCAGGATTACCCACAGGACGGTGTTGCGGAGCGTCACCAGGGCCGTGGGTTCAGTGAACATCCAGATGAAATTATCCAGGCCGTTGACGTTGCCGTCACGGTCCGTGAACGCAAGGAACGTGGTCTGCACCGCGGGCCAGACCATCCCGACCGTAAGCAGGATGCCGGCGGGTGCAAGGAACCCGATGATCGTTGCCTTGTCGCGGAAAGACTTTGGCGCCCGGTCGACCAGCAGCATGATGAGCCCGATGATGGCCGCAAAGATGGCCAGGGCGATCACCACCTGCAGGAACTTCTCGCCGACATCCTCCATAGCGGAGCCTCCTAAAGTGTGAAGTTTCCTTCGGAATGAAAGTTTCTCCGCGCGCGGACGTTGCCGGAGAAAGTCAGGTAAGGCCCGGCGCGTCACCTGGGTGACACGCCGGGCCTGACGAAGGAACTACTCGGGCCAGCTGCTCTCGATGGTGTCGACCACTTCTTCGGTCGGCGTTCCATTGATCCACTCCACAATGCCGCTCCAGAAGGAGTTGGCGCCTACGGCACCGGGCATGAGGTCGGAGGCGTCAAAGCGGAAGACGGTCTCTTCGCTCTGCAGCAGTTCAATGGACTGGCGGTCGAGGTCGCTGGAGGCCAGCGAGGCATCCAGTCCCTGGTTGGCGCTGATCGCACCGCCCTGCTCCACACGGTTGTTCGCGAACTCAGCCGAAGCCATGTAGGACAGGAAGGCAGTGATCGGCTCGCCCTCGTTGTAAGCGGCTACGAACTCGCCGCCGCCGGTGATCGCGGAGGAGCCGGCTTCCTCACCGGGAGTGATGAAGGCCCAGATGTCGCCGTTCTCCGAGATGTCGGTACCCTCAGGCCAGTTCGCGGCCTGGAAGGTGGCCTGGTGGTACATGGCGCACTCACCCTCGACTACCGGGTCTCCTGCAACATCCACGTTCGTGGAGATGATGGACCGGACGTCGCCGAACCCGCCGTTGACGAACTCCTCGTTCTTGAGGATGTCGCCCACAGTGTTCCAGGCTTCGGTGATCTGCGGATCGTTGAAGGGGATTTCGTGTGCAACCCACTGGTCGTAGACTTCCGGTCCGGCCTGGCGAAGCACTACGTCCTCGATCCAGTCGGTGCCCGGCCAGCCGGTTGCTTCACCGGACTCGAATCCTGCACACCACGGCTTGATACCGCTGTCCGCGATGGTCTGGGAGAGTTCCATCATCTCGTCCCAGGTAGCCGGAACTTCCCAGCCGTTTTCCTCGAAGGTTGTCGGCGAGTACCAGACGTAACCCTTAACGCTGGCGAGCATGGGAGCGGCGTAGAACGTGCCGTCCACGGTGCCGTAGCTCTTCCAGTCCTCGGACCAGTTCTCGTCGACCAGCGCCTCAACCTCCGGGGGTGCGGGCTTGATGTACCCCTCACGAGCCTGTGCTGCAAGAAGGCCGGGCTGCGGGAAGATTGCGACGTCCGGCGGGTTGCCCGCCTGCGCCCGCACAAGGACCTGGGTTTCAAACTCGTTGGAGCCTTCGTACGCCACTTCGATGCCGGTGCATTCCTCGAAGTCCGCCCACGAGTTCTCCAGCAGGTCCTGTTCGCTGTCGGTGATGGTTGAGTAGACGCTCACCTCTTCGCCCTCGAACGTTCCGTACTCTTCGTAGGCTGAGCAGTTGGCTGCGGGCTCCTCGCCACCGCCGTCGCCCTCGCTCCCGCCACAGGCGGAGAGGGTGAGCGCTAGTACGCTGAGTGCTGCGAGCGGCAGCACCGCTTTCTTGCTGCGAATATTCGCCATGAAATGACTCCTTTGTCTGGCAGCAGGCACCTAGAAGGAATCCGCCGCCTCACCTCTTGATATCCTGAATGTAAGCGCTTACGTTGTGGCGTGCAACACAATTCAGGCTGCCCACTGTTGTCGATATCGAATCGTGACACCATCCCTGTCGAGGAGTTCCGTGACTGCTTCCAAACCCTCCGGTTCGCTCATTTCCGATCAAACGGCCCGTTCGGCCGCTTGGTGGAAAGACGCCGTCATTTACCAGATCTACCCCCGATCCTTCGCGGATGGGAACGGGGATGGAATGGGTGATCTCCCCGGAATCACCAGGAAGCTGCCCTACCTTGCGGACCTGGGAGTCGACGCCGTCTGGCTTTCCCCCTTCTATGTGTCGCCACAGGCCGACGCCGGTTACGACGTCGCCGACTACCGGGACGTCGATCCGCGCTTCGGAACGCTGGCAGATTTCGACCTCATGCTTGCCGAGGTACATGAGCGCGGTCTCAGGGTGATCGTTGACCTGGTTCCGAACCACACTTCGGATGAGCACGAGTGGTTCAAGGCTGCCATCAGCTCACCCAAGGGCTCCCCGGAGCGCGGGCGCTACATGTTCCGCGAAGGCCGCGGTGAAAACGGTGAATTGCCGCCCAACAACTGGCAGTCCGTCTTCGGCGGCAGCGCCTGGACGCGTGTGGAGGATGGCCAGTGGTACCTGCACCTTTTCGACACCAGGCAGCCGGACCTCAACTGGGAGAACCCCGAGGTCCGCGAGGAGATGATCTCCGTCCTCCGCTTCTGGCTGGACCGCGGGGTGGATGGCTTCCGGATCGACGTTGCACACGGACTTGTCAAGGCCGAAGGTCTTCCCGACTGGTCCGGCCGCGAAAGCATGGTGGGCGAAGTGAAGACGCCGGACGCCACTGAGGAAGCTGAGGCCACAGAGCCCACGCCGCCCTATTTCGACCAGCCGGGCGTGCACGCGATCTACCGCGAGTGGAACCGGGTGCTTGCCGAGTATCCCGGGGACCGCATGCTGGTTGCCGAGGCCTGGGTTGAACCGGCCGAGCGGCTCTTCCGCTACGTCCGCCCGGACGAGATGCAGCAGGCGTTCAACTTCGATTTCCTGCGCGCAGGCTGGGATGCGCGGCGTCTGACCGCGAGCATCACCGAGTCCCTTGAACAGGCCGGCCGGGTGGGCGCGCCGAGCACCTGGGTGCTCTCGAACCACGACACCGTCCGCCACACCACCCGCTTCGGACTCCCGGATCCCACTACCCTGCCCAAGGGCGTGGGAGCGCAGGATGAGCAGCCGGATGACGCGCTGGGACTCCGGCGAGGTCGCGCGGCACTCCTGACTATGCTTGCCCTTCCCGGCTCGGCCTATCTGTACCAGGGCGACGAGCTCGGCCTTCCCGAGCACACTCTGCTGGACGATGATGTCCGACAGGACCCTTCCTTCTTCCGCACCAATGGCGCCGAACGGGGCCGTGACGGATGCCGCGTCCCCCTTCCCTGGAAGGCCCAGGCGCCAGGCTTCGGTTTCAGCAACCAGAACGACGACGACGCACCCTCCACGGGCGCCGATCCCTGGCTCCCACAGCCCCCGGCGTTCGCGCAGTACGCCGTGGACGCCCAGGTGGGCCAGCCGGGCTCTGTACACAGTCTTGTGAAGGACACTCTGAGGGAACGTGCGGCCCGGCGCGCCGGCCGTGGCTCCCTTGAGTGGGCTCCTACCCACCGGCCCGACGTCGGCGTGGTCGCCTTCGTGAACGGGGACGTCACGGTGATTGCGAACATGGGCCGGCAGCCCACGGAACTGCCTGCCGGCGTCGTCGTGCTTGCGAGTGCTCCCGACGCGGTGCAGGGCACTTCGCTACTGCCGGATAACGCTGTGTGGCTCCTCCCACGCTAAACATCTGACCAATAGGATGGGCTCATGGCTGTAACAGACGAAGCGATCATCAGAATCAAGGAGATGCTCCTCTCCGGTGAGCTGAAGGCGGGTGACCGTCTACCTCCTGAGAAGGAATTGAGTGAAAGGCTCGGCCTATCCCGTAGTTCATTGCGGGAAGCCGTCAAAGCTCTCGATCTGATTCGCGTTCTGGACGTCCGTCGTGGAGACGGCACCTACGTCACCAGCCTGGAGCCGCAGCTCCTGACCGAGGCAATTGCCTTTGTGGTTGACCTTCATCAGGACAGCTCCGTCCTTGAGCTTTTCGAAGTCCGCCGGATCCTTGAGCCGGCCTCGGCTGCCATGGCTGCCGTACGGATTCTCCCCGAGCAACTGACAGCGCTCCGAGAGTCAGTCAAAGCGGCGAACGAGGAGACGGCTGTCGAGAGTCTGGTGGCGCACGACCTTGAGTTTCACGGCCTGATCGCGGTTGCTGGCGGAAACAACTACCTCTGTAGCCTTTTGGATGGACTCTCAAGTAGCACCGTGCGTGCTCGCGTGTGGCGCGGTCTGACGCAGGAGAAGGCTGTCGAACGTACGCTGGCCGAACATCTTGCCATCGTTGACGCACTTGAACGACAGGATGCTGAGCTTGCCAAGGCGCTTATGGTTGTACACATCAGCGGGATCGAAGAGTGGCTGCGTCGTGCGTCGGAAAGCTTCTGAGCGTCTTTATCTCAGGTAGACAGCCGTCGCTGTTCCTGCCATGACAGCTGTGCGCTCATCGGGCGAGAGCTGGTCAGCCAGTTGCGCGATAATCCCGCACGTTTCCTCATAGGTGCCCCCGAGAACGGACACGGGCCAGTCGCCGCCGTACATCAACCGTCCCGGCCCGAACCCGTCGAGTGCAAGATCCCAGACGGGCTGGAGTGCCTCGACGGTGAGCGGCTGTCCTGGTACCGCAAGTCCGGAGACCTTCACCGTGACGTTGGGCAGCTGTGCCAACTCACTGAGCTGGTCCTTCCATAGCTCCATCGCTTCCGCGTCGCCTCTCGGCGGCTTTCCGAGGTGATCGAGGACCACGTTCAGTTCCGGAAGGTCGCGGGCCAGCTCAACCGTGGCCTGCAGGTGCCGAGGGAAGGCGTTCGGCACGTCGAACGGCAGACCTGCTGCTGCCAGCGACTTCAGGGACGTCCGCACCTCGGGCAGCGAGAGGAAATCGTCCCGCGGATCGTCATGCACCAGGTGCCGCACGCCTACCAACGCGGGGTTGGCCGCGTAACCGGCCAGCGCGCCCTCAGTCGACGAGGGGTTATCAAGCGGAACCCAGCCGACGACGCCGGCAATCCAGCTGTGCGCCGATGCCTGGGCGAGCAGAAATTCGGTGTCCGCTGCGGTGTCGTCAGCCTGCACCAGAACGGCGCTTCCAACTCCCGCAGCATCCAGTTCCGCGCGCGCCTGCTCCGCGGTGTAGGTCCGGTACAGCTCGCCGGCGTCGGGGGTGAGCCACGAGTACCCGCCGGAGGACAGATCCCACAGGTGCAGGTGTGAGTCGAGAATCCCGGTCATGCCGGCACCAGGCCTTCGCGGGCGAGAGCGGCCCAGAGCCCCTGTGGAATCCGGGCGTTCATGGACTCGATGTTCTGCTGGATCTGCGCGGCCGTACGTGCGCCGACGACGACGGTTTCCACTGCCGGGTGGTGCAGGCTGAACTGGATCGCGGCGGCCGGCAGTTCGACGTCGTACTCACGGCACAGCGCGGAAAGGCGACGTGCGTGTTCCAGGACGGCCTCGGGCGCCGGCTGGTAGTTGTAGTGCGCATCGTCTCGGATAGTCGAGGAAGCCAACAGGCCGGAGTTGAACACCCCGACGTTCACCACACCCACACCGCGCTCCAGGCAGGCGGGCAGCAAGTCGGCCAGAGCAGGCTGCTCCAAGAGCGTGTAGCGGCCGGCAAGCATGATGAGGTCGAGGTCCGCGCGCTCCACGCAGGCGAGCAGGGCTTCGGAAGAGTTGGCGCCAACACCGATCGCCTTCACGAGCCCTTCGGCCCGTAGCTTCTCCAGCGCGGGCAGCGCCTGGCTGATGCCTTCCTCGAGGTTGTAGACGTCGGGATCGTGCAGGTAGAGGATGTCAATGCTGTCCAGGCCCAGCCGTTCGAGCGAGTCCTCCAGGCTCGCGCGGATACCGGCCTCATCTGGTGCCCACTGGCGCCTGAACTCGGCGGGGACGGCGAAGCCTTCGTCGTCAGGCTGCCCGCTGAACTCCGGGTTCGGCCTCAGAAGCTTGCCCACCTTGGTGGAGATCAGGAACTCTTCGCGCGGTTTGCTCCGAAGGAATTCACCGACCCGGCGTTCGGAAAGGCCCAGGCCATAATGCGGTGCCGTGTCGAAGTAGCGAATTCCGCCGTCCCAGGCCGCTTCGAGGGTGGCCCGGGCGTCGTCGTCGGGCACGTTCCGGTACAGGTTCCCGATGCCCGCGGCGCCAAAGCCCAGCCGCCCGAACCGAAGCTCGAGGCTGTTTGGGGATTCCTCAGAGGCCATGGCTATCCTGCAATCGCTACGGTTTCGGGCATCCAGGCCGGGCCGCCGGGGTAAGAGAATTCCTGCAGCGAGGCCAGGTGCATCTCGGCGCCGGCACCCTGGGCGAGCGGCGGCCAGTAACGTCCCTGGCGTACGTCGATAGGCGTGATGAAGTGCTCATGCAGGTGATCGACGAACTCAATCATGCGCCGTTCAAGGGTCCCGGACACGGCAACGAAGTCGAACATCGAGAGGTGCTGCACCGCTTCGCAGAGGCCTACTCCGCCGGCGTGCGGGCACACAGGAACATTGAATTTCGCGGCGAGCAGGAGGATTGCAATGTTCTCGTTGACGCCTGCCACGCGTGCCGCGTCAATCTGCAGCACCTGGAGGGCATCTGCCTGAAGCATCTGCTTGAAGATGACCCGATTCTGCACGTGCTCGCCGGTGGCGACCGGTATGGGCGCGACGCCGCGGGAGATCGCCGCGTGGCCCAGGACATCGTCGGGGCTGGTGGGTTCCTCGATCCAGGCCACGTCGAACTCTGCGAGCTCCTTCATCCAGCTGATGGCCTCGGCAACGTCCCAGCGCTGGTTCGCATCGACGGCGATTCGGATATCCGGTCCCACCGTTTCGCGGGCGATCTTGAGACGACGGCGGTCGTCCTCAAGGTCGCCGCCAACCTTGAGCTTGATCTGCTGGAAGCCGTCCTTCACCGCTTCGCGGCACAGTCGGGCCAGCTTCTCGTCCGAGTAGCCAAGCCATCCGGGCGTGGTGGTGTAGGCGGGATAGCCGACGGTGAGCAGCTCTTCCTCGCGCTGCCTGCGTCCCGGCTCCGCTTTACGGAAAATTTCGAGTGCTTCCTCGGGCGTGAGCGCGTCCGTGAGGTAGCGGAAGTCGATGAGGTTCACTAGTTCCTCAGGCGTCATCCGGCCGAGCAGTTGCCACAGCGGCAGGCCTGCACGCTTGGCCTTGAGGTCCCAGAGCGCATTGACGACGGCGCCGATCGCCATGTGCATGACGCCCTTCTCCGGGCCCAGCCAACGCAGCTGCGAATCATGGACGAACAGGCGCCAGGTGGCTCCCATGTCATCGAGCAGCTCTTCGGTATTACGTCCAATGACGTGACCCTTTAATGCGTTGATCGCAGCAGTTTCCACGTCATTCCCACGCCCGATGGTGAAGACGAACCCGTGACCCTCATGACCGTCGGCGGCGTCGGTAATAATCCTGAGGTAGGCCGCCGAGTAGTCGGGGTCCGCGTTCATGGCGTCGGAGCCGTCAAGGTGCTTCGAGGTGGGAAAGCGGACGTCGAACGTCTCGACTGCTGTGATGATGCTCAATGCCTTGGCTCCTGCTGCTTACGCGGTTACTGCAACCGCACTCGGAAAGGTCTGACTTCTTCGAGAATAAACATCAGATGTCTGGGTGTCAATGGGTGTTTTTTGCGCTATCGTTCTTCACAACACGCTTCATAGTTCAGATGTTAGAGAGGCAGTTTATGTATTTCCTGCGATTGGGTGAGCGCGGCGCAGAGATGCCCGCAGTCGTTCAGGAGGGCACCACATATGATCTTCGCGGCCTGACCGGAGACATCGACGGCGCGTTCCTCGCCGGAGATGGTGTAGCCCGGGTACGCCGGGCGCTGGACGCGGGTGAACTTCCGGTTCTGCCCGATGCTGATGCACTCCGGGTGGGAGCGCCCGTTGCCCGTCCCGCCGCCGTCGTCTGCGTCGGAATGAACTATGCTGCGCACGCCGCGGAATCAGGCGCCGCGCCGCCCACCCGTCCGGTGGTCTTCTTCAAGCCGTCCAACACCATTGCCGGCCCGTATGACGCGGCTCCGATTCCGCCCGCCTCAGAGAAGTACGACTGGGAAGTGGAACTCGGCATCGTCATCGGCCGGGAATCGAGCTACCTGTCCAGCGTCGAGGAGGGCGCAGCGGCGATCGCCGGTTACGTGCTGGCCAACGACCTATCCGAGCGCGAGTACCAGATCCCCGGCGATGCGGGCCAGTGGACCAAAGGCAAGTCCCTTCCCGCCTCCACTCCCCTGGGCCCGTGGCTGGTTCCGGCTGACGGGATCGACGCCGGCAACCTGCGCCTGCAGAGCTGGGTGAACGGCGAGATCCGCCAGGACTCAAAGACATCGGATCTGATCTTCGACTGCGCCACCGTGGTTCACCACATCAGCCAGTACATGGTGCTCGAGCCGGGAGACGTCATCCTCACCGGCACACCAGAGGGCGTCGCGCTCTCCGGGCGGTTCCCCTACATCCAGCCGGGCGACGTCGTCGAACTCGAGATCGCGGGACTTGGCAGGCAGCGCCAGGAGTACTTCCGGAAGGAACTTCCATGAGCAGGGAACTGAAGGACAGCGTAGCCATCGTTACCGGTGGAGCTTCCGGGATCGGCGCCGCAATTGCCGAGAAGCTCCAAGCCGCGGGGGCGTCGGTGGTCGCCTTCGACCTACGGCCGGAGGCGGCGCCCGAGGGCGTTGAAGGTGTGCGGTGCGACGTCTCCGATGACGCCTCCGTGCGCGCCGCCGTCGAGCACGTTGCCTCCACCTACGGGCGGTTGGACATCGTAGTGAACAACGCAGGGATCGGCGCGCAGGGCACGGTGGAAACGAACGACGACGACGAGTGGCACCGCGTGTGGGACATCAACGTGGTGGGACTGGTCCGGGTCAGCCGTGCAGCTCTTCCTCACCTGCGCCAGTCGCCCTCGGCGGCGATTGTGAACACGTCATCCATCGCAGCCACTGCCGGACTCCCCCAGCGTGCTCTGTACACAGCCACTAAGGGCGCCGTCCTGTCGCTCACCCGGGCGATGGCAGCTGACCACCTGCGCGAAGGAATCCGCGTGAACGCCGTGAATCCTGGCACTGCGGACACGCCGTGGATCGGCCGGCTCCTCGATTCCGCGCCAGATCCCGCCGCGGAACGTGCAGCCCTCGAGGCGCGGCAGCCGCATGGCCGGCTCGTCTCCGCCGATGAGGTTGCGGGGGCGGTCGTGTACCTGGCGTCGCCGTCGTCGGGCTCTACTACCGGTACGGCGATCGCTGTCGACGGCGGCATGCAGGAACTGCGGCTGCGCCCGGCCTGATTTGCACTATCGCGGGGCGCGCAAACTTGGGCGATGATTGCACCATGACCGCACGGCACATTTCACTGTTCCGCGTCCTTATCGGGGTATGTGCAATAGGAGCCTTACTGGCTCAGGTTGTGGTTGTTCCGCAGGTCGCAGCTGACTACGCCGACCGCTATCCAGAGGTTGCCCATTTGGAGTTGCCGTACCTGGTTGCGGTGGTGGTTGCAATCGGCGGTTTCGAGGTTGCATTGCTGGCGGCATGGCGACTACTGGCGGCTGCCAAGGATGTTTCGGTGGGTCGCTCGAAGCGATGGATCAACCTGATGGCAGCGTCTCTGTGTTTTACGGCATTGGTTCTCGCGGGTGTTTGCGTGCACGCCGGTTCCGTCGAGAACATCGGCGGACCCGCGATGCTTTTTGGCGTGCTTGCCTCCGTAGCGATCATAGCCGGCGTGATTGCACTAAGAAGTAGGGCGCTCCCTTTCTATTTGGCCGCCGACCGCGGATACCCTTGAGCCACCGATCCTTTAGGGGGCAGAGTGACCGCCGATCCGCAGCGCAGAACTGTGCTCCTCAGCGCCCTCGGCCTTGCGCTAGGCGGGTGTGCGGTGCCCGGTCCTTCAGGTTCGGTGTCCAGCGCACCCCCGAGAACGACGACGCCGGCCCCTTCCCCTTCGGCTCTTCCGTCACCTTCGACGGCGCCACCCAGCGCGCCGGCTCCCACCGCTGCGCCGGGCTTTCCCACGCGTGAAGAGATCATCCAGGCCTACGCCGGAAGATCTCCAAGCCATTGGGGACTCGCCGTACCCGGAGTGACGAGCGCGCTTCCGCCGGCTGCCCGCGGCGCGGCCCTCACGCTCGATTACTGTGGCGGTTCCGGCGGATCAGGGTCCGACCGGTCAATCCTCGAGACGCTGCGCAAACATGGACTGCCCGCAACGTTGTTCCTCAACGCGCGGTGGATCGACGCTAATCCCGGACTGGCCAGGGAGCTGGCGGCGGACCCGCTCTTCGAGCTCGCCAACCATGGAACCCGGCACCTGCCGCTCAGCGTCGCCGGTCAGCACGCCTACGGGATCCCCGGCACGGCAGGAGTGCCTGATGTTTACGACGAGATCATGGTCAACGCCGAGAAGCTCGAAGAGCTCACCGGCATCCGTCCCCGTTTTTTCCGGTCCGGAACAGCCCATCTCGATGAAGTTGCGGGGTCGATCTGCCTCGACCTCGGCATGATCCCAGCGGGCTTCACCATCAATGGTGACGCGGGCGCAACTTACCCTGCCGACGTCGTCGTGCAGGAGGTCGTGCGGGCGAGGGCCGGCGACATCATCATCGCCCACGGGAACCAACCGGGCTCCGGGACGGGTGCGGGCCTCGCCGAGGCGCTGCCCAGGCTGCAGGACAACGGCGTGCAGCTTCTGACGCTGAGCCAGGCGACAAGCTAGCGGCGAGGCATATCCGGGCCGAATGTTGCAGACATCTGCAGGGTTGGCCTTAGCGGCTGACCGGTCATCGTCGCCAGTCTGTCGACCTGCTCCTCCAGGGACTTCCGGGGCGGCGCACCGTTTTTCCCGAACCAAACCATCACCACCTCGTCGCCCTTGACCGCCCACGTGCCGCTCACGACGCCGCCAGCGACCACGAGGTTCGCCTTGCGTGTCACCAGTGCACGGTACGCCGATGGAACAACACGCTGGTCTTTGGTGCCCGGCCCCATCACCCATTGGTCGTGCCCAGGCAAGAGCCGCACGGCCTGGGTAGGTTGCGTCGTCATCAGCGCGTCGACGTCCTCGCTCGCCACATACGCAGTCTCACCCTCGACGTCTACCGCCGCCAGCCGGCTCTTGATTTGCGTGAGCCAACCCTCCAAGCGCTGGCGGCCCGCGCTGAGTCCTTCGCCCAGCCAGTAGTGGATGTGATCGTGAGTGGCCGGGCCATAGGCGCGGAAGTACGACATGATCGCGTGCGGCCCAGCCTCCTCAAGATCCCAAATCCCTGACCATCGCGGGTTGTGAGCAAGGCTCTGAAACGTGCGCTGCCCATCTCGCGGTGGTCCGAAGCTCATGTCCCCCTGCCACGTGAGCGGCTTGATCAAAGTGCCGGCGCCTTCCTCGAAGACCGGACGCAGGTGCCGGTACGCCGCATCACGTGTCACCAGCGCGCTGAGCTCGGCGGTGGTCAGCGGTCCCTCCTTCAACGCCTCGCGAACCGACTCGCGAAACGCAGGCCATGCTGCGGCGCTCAGCCCGTAGTACTTCTGCCAACTCGGCAGCTCCCATTGCCGTCCGGCCGCCCGGAGTGCAAGATACGCACCACCATCCTCGGGTGACAGATAGTGCATCGCGCCCCTGAAGGCGAAAGCCTTGATGATGCTTCCTTCGGTGAGCGCCTGCCCGAGATCGCCACGCCGCGATTGCACGCGCCGTGCCCCGACCGCCAGCTCGGCCAAGTCCTCATCTGTCGCCAGCACGGCACCGAGGCGCCGTATCACGTCGTTGATCGATTCGTTCCCCACGGGCTCAAGGAAGTGCCGCTGCATCCGCCAAGCGAGGGCCTGCGACCAGGAAATCGACATCCTCACAGGTTAGCCGCAGAACCGGACGATTCGCCCTGACTGACCTCTGATGGGTGATACAGCTAGCGGACCCGTTCCGCCCGCGTGAACCTGGTGCGTGCTCCCGAATCGATGCTGATCAGAACCGGGGTCTGCGTGCCGAGTGCAGCGTCCAGTGCATCGACGAGCGCAGTCACCTCCTGGGCAACCACATACGGCGCCACACCCTGGCGCGGGAAAACACGCACCTTCAATGCCGGGCGCCGGCGGAATTCGTAGGTTGCAACGGACGAGTTCACCAGGTCGACGCGCTCTGCCAGCGCGGCTTTGAGCGCCTGTTCGGCGACCGCGCCGTTGATGGTGACGCTGCCCGGGACGGGCGACTCGCCGTCGTCGTACGCCAATACGCCCGAACGGCCCTTGCCCTGATTCGCTACCCACGTGATCATCAGGATCACCAGCAGCACCATGAGCAGGGCCAGAACTATCCATAGCCAACTGTCGCGTTGGCCCGCCAGCGTGGTCGCCGCAAGGAGTTCCTGCAGGGCCTCGCCGATTTCGGCTGCCGTTGCCTGCCACCAGCGCGCGACGGCGGGAAGGCTCAGTGCCGCTGCAAGCGCGCCGATCACCATGAGAACCAGCCCAAAAATGGCGAGCAGTACACGGTTCACTGTGCGGGGTGTCTGATTCACTGCCCGATCACCCCCGAGGGCGCCACGGCAACACGCACGTCGGGTACAGGTTCGACGGCGGTGCGGCGGAGTTCGTCCTCGACCGCGGACTGAACGGCTTGCTCATCCACGGGGATGCCCGATGTCGGCCGTACCTGTACCTCGACCACGCGTCGCCCTATGGTCACCAGCACCTGCTCCGGTGTTACCCCGGCGGCCACGCGTGCCCGGCGCGCGAGCGAGGAGGCGAGGACTTCGGCTTCAACGACGACGGCGGCGCGCTCGTTCGGGATGCTGAGCTTGGCCCTGCGGCCCGGCAGGACGGCACTGAGGAAGAAGATCAGACCCATCAGGAAAACGAGTGCCCCGGCGGCGCCGAGGAATGACGGGGCTACTCCACCGGGCAGGGAACCCACCCAGGCGGCTGCCTGTTCCGGGCCGATCAGCCACGGATCCTGGCCGAGTGCCTTCAACGCTGCCTCGAGCATCACGTAGAGGCAGAGCAGGATGAGGAGGGCGGCGACAATAATCGAGGGCACCGCACGCGATGAGTGCATCTCGCGGCGGATGATGTGGGAGGTCAAGCGGTACGTTTCGTCGTTCATTGCGCCCTGCCGCCTGTCGAGACGCGGGCGCCGGTCACCCGGATGTCCACCCTGCTGAGGCGGGATCCGCTCAGTTCCGTGAACCGCTGGAGGATGGTCCCCTTGGCGCGGTGGACCCGCTCATCAACCGAGCCACCGAAAGCAGCCACCGCACCCGGATCGGCAACCACGCGGTGAAGCGGAGGGACGCC